>NZ_AP022672.1:2797500-3097500 GCF_013374095.1 Sphingomonas sp. HMP6
CGGCGAAGCACAGTCCGCCGACCGCGATCATCAGCCACAGCCCGCGCGACAATCCCCCGCCCGCACCGCGATTCGGTCGCCACCCGGTCGCCAGCGCCGCCGCGAGCAGCACTGGTGCCGCTAGTGTGATCCGCCAGAAGGCCGAGGCGACCGGCCCGGTATCCGACAGCCGAACGAACCACGGCCCGAACGCGAGCGCGGCATTGGCGACGATCAGCGCGAGCAGGGGCAGCACCGATGTTGTTTCGGGCGCGACAGTTTTTCTTGTGGGAGAAGCGACGTGCATGACGCGCCTTAGCGCCCTATCTGCTAGGCGTCAGGTAGCAAAACAAAACGGAGTTTCCATGCCCAACCTCTTCGATCCGATCCAGCTCGGCGCGATCCACGCGTCCAACCGGATCCTGATGGCACCACTCACGCGAGGTCGCGCCACGAAGGAAGCGGTGCCGACTGAACTCATGATCGAATACTATACCCAGCGGGCGAGCGCCGGGCTGATCATCTCGGAAGCGACCGGGATCAGCCGCGAAGGGCTCGGCTGGCCGTTCGCGCCGGGCCTGTGGACCGACGAGCAGATCGAACATTGGAAGCCAGTGGTCGATTCGGTCCATGCGGCGGGCGGCAAGATCATGGTGCAGATGTGGCACATGGGCCGTCAGGTGCATTCCTCGGTGATCGGCGGCCAGCCCGTTTCCTCGTCGGCGACGCGCACCGCGGGCCAGGCGCACACCTATGAAGGCAAGCAGGATTTCGAGATGGCGCGGCCGCTCGAACTCGACGAGATTCCGCGTCTGTTGGCCGATTATGAACATGCGACCAAGAACGCGCTGCGGGCTGGCTTCGATGGCGTGCAGATCCACGGCGCGAACGGCTATCTGATCGATCAATTCCTGCGCGACAATGCCAATCTGCGTGATGACCGCTATGGCGGGTCGATCGAGAACCGCATTCGCCTGATGCGCGAAGTGACCGAGCGCGTTGCCGCAGTGGCGGGCGCGGATCGCACCTCGATCCGCTTGTCGCCCAATGGCGATTCGCAGGGCGTGGATGACAGCAACCCGGTGGCGCTGTTCACCGCCGCCGCCAAGGCGCTCGACGAGATCGGCATCGCCTTTCTCGAACTGCGCGAGCCCGGTCCGGACGGCACTTTCGGCCGCACCGAAGTGCCCAAGGTCAGCCCACAGATCCGTCAGGTCTTCTCGAACCCGCTGGTGCTGAACTCGGACTATACCACGGTCGAGGAAGCGCAGGTCGTGCTCGACAATGGCACGGCGGACGCGATCGCGTTCGGGCGCACCTTCCTCGCCAACCCCGATCTGCCCGAGCGCCTGCGCACGGGTGCCCCGCTCAACCCCGGCAACCCGCGGACCTGGTATAGCCAGGGGCCAGAGGGCTATACCGACTATCCCACGCTGGAAGAGGTTGCTGCGTAAGCGGATCCTCCCCGGCACGGGGAGGGGGACCGTGAGCATTCAGCGAACGGTGGAGGGGGCGGGCCACAAGCGCCACCCCCTTGGCAGCCCCCCTCCACCACCCGCCTGAAGAAGGCGGGTGGTTCCCCTCCCCGTGCCGGGGAGGATTAAGAAAGCGGGACAAACCGCAGCGGCAAGCCATCTTTGGGGCGCGGAATTGGCCAGGCTTGCCATTCCGCGCCCGACCCTTCGTCGAGTTCGATGCGGTAGCGGCTGAGCAATTGCGTGACGAGGATGCGGATCTGCATCGTCGCGAAGTGCAGCCCCAAGCACATATGAGCACCGCCGCCGAACGGCACCCACGCATATTTGTGCCGCGCGCGGACCTTGTCGGGGGTGAAGCGTAGCGGGTCGAAGGTCTGCGGATCGGGCCACAGCTCGGGCATCGTATGGGTATAGGCGACGCTGACGCTCACCGTGCTGCCCGCCGGAATGTGATAGCCGCCGAAATCGAACGCCTTCACCGCACGGCGGGGGAGTGAGGGCACGGGCGGGATCAGCCGGAGCGCTTCCTTGAACGCCATGTCGGTCAACTCCAGGCGGTCGAGCTGGCCATAGGGCAAGCCGCCGGTTTCGTTCAGCCCGAGCCCGGCGATCTCCGCGCGCAACTTTTCCTGCCATTCGGGATTGCGGCCGAGCAGCATGATCAGGCTGGTCGCGGACGAGGTGATCGTATCGTGCGCCGCCATCATCAGGAAATTCATGTGATCGGCGATCGCGTCGGCGGGCAGCGGTTGCCCGTCATCGCCGGTCGCGCGGCAGAATTGCGAGAAGAAATCCTGCCCAGTCCCGGCACGGCGCGCGGGGATTTCGCGCTTGAACAGATCGATCAGATACTCGCGGGCCTTCACCCCCTTGCGCATTTGCGAGCCCGGCAACGGGATGCGGATCGGGGTGATCGAGGCCTGCACCTCATCGACGAACGCCTGGTTGATCTTGGTCGCCTCTTCGCCGAGCGGCATTCCGAGGAAGCTCTCGGCGGCGAGATCGAGCGTCAGTTCCTTGATCGCATCGTAGAATTTGATGGGTTTCCCGCCCCAATCGGCCACCGTCCGCGCGATCCCGGCGTTGAGCGTCTCGGCATAATGCCGCATCGGTTCGGGCTTGAACGCGACCGCCATCACGCGGCGATCGGCGCGATGCTTGTCGAAATCCATCAGCATCAGCCCGCGCGGGAAGAGCAGATTGAGCAGCGGGCCCCAGCCCTGTTCGGACGAAAAGACGCGGTCGCGGTCGAACAGCACCAGCTCGTTCGCTTCTGGCCCCATCAGGCTGACCGTCGGCCCGCCAAAGGCATTGTTGCGGAACACCGGGCCATACGTGTCGATCATCCGCTTGCCGAACGCGACCGGATCCTTGAGCATCCGGAAGGTGTTACCGACGAAGGGGAGCCCATTTTCGCCCGGAATGCCGGCGATGTCCGTCTGCTTTTGCGGGGGCAGCCAATGGGGATTGGCTTTATGGGTATGGGCGTAGGCCATCATCGCGCTCCTGCTTACTGACACCGGTATAAGTAAGCATTGGCGGCAAAGGAAGGGGCAGATCGCCCCGGAAGTTTAGGCTAAGGTTAGGCGTAAATCCTGTGCGTGCATGTGCGCCCGGTGCCGGATGGCGGGATTGGCGATGGGCAAGGGGGTGGCGGACCGGGGCATGGCCGGGAGCTTACCGTCTCGCGGCATTGTAGGACAGCCGCGCTTGGCCGAGCCGAGGCCGCTCCGCCAACCGGATCGTCATCCGGGGGTCAGCCGAAGCGTGCCTTCAGCGCCAGCATGGCGAGCGCCGCGTGCGCCGCACCGCCGCCCTTGTCGAGCTGTGCGCGGTCGGCACGGACGATCGCCTGTGCCTCATTCTCGGTGGTGAGGATGCCGTTGCCGATGCACAGGCCATCCATCGACAGTGCCATGATCCCGCGCGCGCTTTCACCAGCGACGATTTCGAAATGATAGGTCTCGCCGCGGATCACGACGCCCAATGCGACGAACGCGTCATAGGCACCGCTTTCGGCCGCCAGCGCGATCGCGCCGGGCACTTCGAGCGCGCCGGGGACGGTGATCGTCTCGTGGCTGTGCCCGGCCTGCGCGATCGCGGCGCGCGCGCCGTCGAGCAACATGTCGTTCAAATGGTCGTAGAAGCGTGCTTCTACGATGAGAATTTTGGCCATGGGATTTCACACTCCTGTTTGCCCCAGCGCCCTCCCCGGCGAAGGCCGGGGCCCAGTCGCGGGGCGATGATAGCGGGTGGCGGCATTCGCGTTCACGGCCATCGCCACTGGGCCCCGGCCTTCGCCGGGGAAGCGTGGAAGAAAACGGGGTTGGCGAAGTTACTCCCCACCCGTCCCCGGAATCGCGCGCTCATCGACGATCGACAGGCCGTAGCCTTCGAGGCCGACCAGCGCATGGTGCGTGTTGGTGAGCAGCACCATTTCCTCCACTCCCAGCTCGGCGAGAATCTGCGCGCCGACGCCGTAATCGCGCAATTCCTCGACTTCGGGCGCGCCCGCACCCTTGCCTTCGCCGCGCAGCTTCATGAAGCGCGTGACCGAATCCTTCATCGGGCGGTTGATCACCACGATCACGCCGGCGCCTGCCTCGGCGATCAATTCCATCGAGCGCGACAGCAGGCCGGAGCGTTCGGATTGCTCACCGAACATGTCGACGAAGTAGGAGGCGGTGTGCATCCGCACCAGCGTCGGCTTGGCCGGGTCGATCTTGCCCTTCACCAGCGCGATCGTTTCCTCGCCAGTGGCCTTGTTGAAAAAGGTCATCGCCTTCCACTGCCCGCCCCATTTCGAGTCGAACGCCATTTCGGCACGCTTCTCGACCAGATGATCGTGGCGGCGGCGATAAGCGATCAAGTCGCGGATCGTCCCGATCTTGAGATTGTGGAGCTGCGCAAAGGACACGAGATCGTCGAGGCGGCTCATCGTGCCATCTTCGTTCATAATCTCGCAAATCACGCCCGACGGGTTCAATCCGGCAAGGCGTGCGACGTCGACCGCCGCCTCGGTATGCCCGGCGCGCACCAGTACGCCGCCATCGCGCGCGACCAGCGGAAAGACGTGGCCGGGGGTGACGATCTCTTCCTTGCCCTTCGACGAATCGATCGCGACGGCGATGGTGCGGGCGCGGTCGGCGGCGGAAATGCCGGTGGTGACGCCGTCGCGCGCCTCGATCGAGGTGGTGAAGGCGGTTTCGTGCCGCGTGCCATTGTGGCGGCTCATCAAGCCGAGGCCGAGCTCATCGACGCGGCGCTTGGTCATGGCGAGGCAGATCAGGCCGCGACCGTGCTTGGCCATGAAGTTGATCTTTTCGGGCGTCGCCATTTGCGCCGGAATGACCAGGTCGCCCTCATTCTCGCGATCTTCATCATCGACCAGGATGAACATGCGGCCATTCTTGGCCTCGTCGATCAGATCCTCCGGCGAGGACAGGAACCCATGGCGCAGCCGTGCAAGTTCGGGGCGCGCAACTTCAGGCTTTTGCACGATAATGCTCCATGCGTTTCAAATAGCGGGCGAGGACGTCGATTTCGATGTTTACGGTAGCGCCCGCGCTCAGCGTGCCCAGCGTCGTCACCGCTTGCGTATGCGGGATAATGTTGAGCGAGAAGACCGCGCCGTCGTCGGTGTCGGTCACTGCGTTGACGGTCAGCGACACGCCATCGACTGTCACCGATCCCTTGGCGGCGATGAACGGCGCAAGCTCGGTGGGCACGGCAATGTCGACCTTCCACGAATCGCCCTGCGTCGTCACCGAAGCGACCGTGCCGATCCCATCGACATGGCCGGTGACGATATGCCCGCCCAATTCCTCGCCGAGCTTCAGCGCACGTTCGAGGTTGAGGCGGCGCCCGGCGGTCCATTGATCGGCCGGGGTGCACGATACGGTCTCGCCCGAGACATCGACCGCGAACCAGCCCCCTGCGGCATGGCTGCCCTTGTTGATGACGGTCAGGCACACGCCCGAACAGGCGATCGACGCGCCGAGATCGACGGTCGCCATGTCATAGGCGGTGTTGACGAAGATGCGCAGGTCGCCGCGCGCTTCGATCCGGTCGATCTGGCCGACGTCGGTGATGATGCCCGTGAACATGGGTTTGCGTTATCCTTTGCCGCCATCCCCGGGCACAAAACCGGTTCCTATTGTTGCCGGAACGGCGGAGTCCCTGACGCGCTCGTAAACCTCGAGCCGGTCGCTGCCAAGGGTCCGTTCGTCGGTGATCAACCAGCGGCCATGCGCCGCTGTCACGTCGCCGAGACCGATGTCGGGCAGGGTGCGCCCGCCACCGATCAGGATCGGCGCGCGGTACAGCAGCAGGCGATCGACCAGATCGGCGGCGAGGAACGCCGCCGCGGTCAGCGCGCCGCCTTCGACCAGCAGATGATCGACGCCGTCCAGCGTGGCGATGTCGTGCGGGGTGGCGATTCGCTCCCAGCCTGGGTTGGCGGTCTGCGACAGGACGATGCGGCGCGGTGCGCGCGCTTCAAGCCCGGCCAGCCGCACGTCGAGCGCCGGATCGTCCGCCGCGATCGTGCCGCGCCCGACCAAGATCGCCTCGTGCCGCGCGCGTTCGAGATGCGCGTGCGCGCGCGCCCCGGGGCCGGTGATCCATTTGCTAGACCCCGATTCCAGCGCGGTCGCGCCGTCGAGCGAGAGCGCGAGCTTGAGCGTCACATGCGGCCGCCCCCGCGTGCGCCGCATGAGGAAGCCCGCCATCGCCGATCGTGCTTCGTCCGCGCGCAGACCGACATCGACCGCAATCCCCGCCTCACGCAGCCGCGCAATGCCGCTGCCATCGGTGCGCGGATCGGGATCGCCGAGCGCGATGACGACGCGCGCGACGTTCGCCAGTTGCAGCAGATCGCTACAGGCTGGCCCGCGTGCCGACACGTGCGCGCAGGGTTCCAGCGTGGTGTAGACAGTCGCGCCGCGCGACTTCTTACCGGCCTGCGCCAGCGCCATCGCCTCGGCATGCGGGCGCCCGCCGGGTTGCGTCCAGCCGCGCCCGACGACGCGGCCGTCAGCCACGATGACGCAACCGACGTTGGGGTTGGGGGCGGCGCGGCCGCGCCCGCGGCTCCCCAGCGCCAGCGCTGCGGCCATCCAGCGTGCGTCGTTCATCTCAAATCCCGTAGGATTTCAGCGCGTCATCGATCCGTTTGAGCTGCGCCTTGCGCTCGGCCTGAAGCCGCTTGAGCTCTTGCTCCTGCCGCGTCTGCTCGACCCCGTCGATTTTCTGTTGCGCGATGATTTCGGCGTCGGTGCGATCGGCGCGCCACTGCTGCACATAGATGATCTCGCGGTGATAGGCGGGCTTGGGCATCCGCGCGACGTCGAGCGTGCCCAGAATCATCGTGTAGGTCAGCACCAAAGACAGCGCCATGAAACCGATCTGGTGCGGCCGCCGCGTCAGCACATAGCTGCGCAGATCGCGCCACGCGCGGACCGGAGAGAAATACTGCCGAAGGTTCATGGCGTGGAAGATAGGCGCGGCAGGCGTGCGATGCCACCCCCGCCGCGCCTGCCGCTCATGCCTCGTGCCTCATTCCCCACCGCTCATTCCCAACGCCTCATTCTTCGTCCAGCACGAAGCGGACCGCCATCGTGTGCCACGCCTCGATCGCGACGCCGTCCTTGGTGCCGGGCTTGAAGCGCCATTTGGCGAGCGCTTGCTTGCGCGTCGCTTCGAAGAAGGAGGGGCTGGCAGCGCTGATTTGCTGGACGTCCTTCACGCGGCCATCGGTGCCGATCAGCACGCGTACCACGACGCGGCCTTCGTGTTCGCCCAAGCGCATGTCGCTGGGATAGGCTGGCTGGAAATAGTCGCGATAACGCGGGTCGAGTGTGGGGCCGAGCAGGATGGGCGTGTGCAGCGGGATGACGGTCCCGATCTCGGTCCCGGTTCCGGCCGTCAGCGTGTTCGTCGGGGGCAAATCGACGAGCGTGCCGGTTTCCGCGCCGGGCGCCGGTGTCACTATCGGCTTGGTCATGTCGATTGAGTCGCGCGGCTGCGTGGGGACGGGTTTGAGCGTCTCCGTTTCGGGCTGCGGCTTGGGTGGGTCGATCGGCGGCGGGTCTGGCGTCAGGTGAATGGGTTCGCCGATCAGGATCGTCTCAATGTGTCGCGTGATGTTCGGGGTCGCGAGCGTCAGGCCGAAGCCAATCACGCCACACATGGCGAGCGACAGCGTGACCCCGGCTGGATCGAGCCCGCGCCGGTTGGAATACCGATCTGCATACATCGTCCATCTCCATCTCTGTCGCCCGATCGTGTGCCGGGCGTGCATCAGATGTTACATTATTACATTGTCGATGCAAGACACAACGTATCATGTCAAAAGGCTAAGCAGAAAGGCGTGAAATGGCGCGTTCTTGCCCGATCAGCGGCAGTAAAGCCTTCATGTCGGGGCCATGATCGTGCGCAGTCAGCGCACGGCGCAGCGGCAGGAACAGCGCCTTGCCGCTGCGCCCGGTCTCCGCCTTCAGCGCGGCGGTCAGCGTGTGCCACGGGTCGCCGTCCCACGGAATCGTGGCGGCGAGGCGCGCGGCGGTGGCGAGGAAATCGGCGTCGGCCGGGTCACGCTCGGTGGCGATCGGCCCTTCGATCACCGTCCACCATTCGGCGGCGTCGGCGACGGTGGTTAGGTTGGGGCGCACCGCATCCCATTCCACTGCGCCCATGCCATCGGGCAGCCGTCCGGCGACCGAGTCGAAATCGAGCTGGTGGACGATCTTGGCGTTCAAGCCCGCGAGTTCTGCCTCATCGAATCGCGCAGGGGCACGCCCGAAAACGGCGAAATCGAAGGTTTCGATCAGCGCGGCCGACTCGATTAGCGGCTCCACCGGCAAGCTCGTCCCGATCCGCGCGAGCAACGCGCGCACCGCCGCCGGCTCGATCCCGATCTCACGGAAATGCTCGACGCCGAGCGACCCGAGCCGCTTCGACAATTTTCCCTCGGTGCCGACCAGCAACGCCTCATGCGCGAAGGCGGGCGGCGTGGCGCCCATCGCGGCGAACATCTGCAATTGCAGCGCGGTGTTCGACACATGGTCTTCGCCGCGCACGACATGGGTGATGCCCATCTCCGCGTCATCGATCGCCGAGGGCAGCATGTAGAGCCACGATCCGTCGGCGCGGCGGATGACCGGGTCGCTCATCGTCGCGGGATCGAGCTTCTGGGGTCCCCGGATCAAATCGTCCCACACGATCGGCGCAGCATGATCGAGCTTGAATCGCCAGTGCGGCATGACGCCATCCGCCTCCAGCGCGGCGCGATCGGCGTCGCTAAGCGCAAGCGCGGCGCGGTCATAGATCGGCGGCAAGCCCCGCCCGGCGGCGATCTTGCGCTTCAGGTCGAGCTCCTGCCCCGTTTCATAAGCGGGATAGATCCGCCCGGCCTCGCGCAACTGCTGGAAACGCGCCTCATAGATCGCAAAGCGCGCCGACTGCCGCTCCTCGCCATCGGGGATGAGTCCCAGCCAGTCGAGATCGGCGCGGATCCCCTCGACGAAGCGCTCCTCGCTGCGCGCGGCATCGGTATCATCGATCCGTAGCCAGAATTCCCCGCCACTTTTGCGCGCCCACAGCCAGCAATGCAGCGCGGTGCGGATGTTCCCGACATGCAACATGCCGGTGGGCGAGGGGGCGAAACGGGTGCGGATGGTCATGCGCTTGCTCTAGGCAGCGCGTCCGAACGCGGCAATGCCCCTTTACCGCCAGCAAAGCGCGCGCCTAAAGGGCGCAACGACTGCGGGGAGCGACACGCATGAAACTGATGACCGGCAATTCCAATCTGCCGCTGGCGCGCGATGTCGCGGCGTATCTTGAGCTTCCGCTGACCGATGCGCTCGTCCGGCGTTTCGCCGATGAGGAAATCTTCGTCGAGATTCAGGAGAATGTCCGCGGCGAGGATGTGTTCGTGCTGCAATCGACCGGCTATCCGGCGAACGACAATCTGATGGAATTGCTGATCTGCATCGATGCGCTGAAACGCGCGTCGGCCAAGCGCATCACCGCCGTCATCCCTTATTTCGGCTATGCCCGGCAGGACCGCAAACCGGGGCCGCGCACGCCGATTTCGGCGAAGCTCGTCGCGAATTTGATCACCGTGGCGGGTGCCGACCGCGTGCTGTCGGTCGATCTCCACGCCGGGCAGATCCAGGGCTTTTTCGACATCCCGACCGACAATCTGTTTGCCGCCCCCGTCATCGCAGCGGATATCCAGACGCGCTACAGCCGCCACAATCTGATGGTCGTCTCGCCCGATGTCGGCGGTGTGGTGCGCGCGCGCGCGCTCGCCAAGCGACTCGACAATGCCCCGCTCGCCATCGTCGATAAACGCCGTGAGCGCGCGGGAGAATCCGAAGTGATGAACATCATCGGCGAGGTCGAGGGACGCTTCTGCATCCTGATCGACGATATCGTCGATTCGGGCGGCACCCTCTGCAACGCCGCCGCTGCGTTGAAGGAAGCGGGTGCGGCGGGGGTGGCGGCGTACATCACCCACGGTGTCCTGTCGGGCGGCGCCGTCGCACGGGTCGAGGGTTCCGTGCTCGAGGAATTGGTGATCACCGATTCGATCGGCAGCCATGAGGTAATCGATGCCGCGAAGAAGATCCGCCACCTGACGATCGCCCCGCTGCTCGCCGAGGCGATCCGTCGCATTGCGGATGAGAGTTCGGTATCGAGCCTGTTCGATTGAGCGTCGGCGCGGGCCGAAAGCCGCAAAAGGTTGCTAGAGCGGGCTGACGTTAGCTTGATCCACTCCCCAATCCGTTCGTGCTGAGCTTGTCGAAGCACCCGTGCAACACGCCAGCCTTTGCTTGTTGCACGGGCCCTTCGACAAGCTCAGGGCGAACGGGTCATGCTAATGTCATCCTGCTCTAAACCCGCTCTACCACGCGTCCCGATCCGTCCTGCGCGCCCGCCGCGCGCACACCGTCCAGCCCGCGGCGCTTCAATTCGGCCTTGAGCGCCTCGGGCTTCGGCGCATAAATGAAGCCGAAGCTGACCGTGCCATGCTTGGTGCTGACGACATGGTGCAGCCGATGCGCCTGCACGATGCGCTTCATATAGCTCCAGCGCGGGACATAGCCGCTTTCGACCCGGCGGTGGACGATCACGTCGTGGAACCCGAGATAGATCGCGCCATAGCCAGCGATTCCGGCGCCGATCCAGGTCGCCCAATCGCCGGTCGTGCCGCTCGTCCCCAGGATCAGCAGGACGATCGACGGCAGCGCGAAAATCACGAAATACCAGTCGTTCAGCTCCCAGAAGCCGGTGCGCGGGCGGTGGTGGCTTTCGTGCAGGAACCAGCCGAAGCCGTGCATCACCCAGCGGTGGACGACATAGGCGAAGATTTCCATCCCCAGGATGGTCGCGAAAAAGGTCAGCAGGCCGGTTGTCCAGGACATGCTGCCGATATAGCATCGCGGCCACGATATGCGACCCTTCTTCGTCCTTTTTGCGTGTGCTGCGCTGGCGGCCTGTTCGACGCCAGAGACCTTGACGCGCTCCGGCTTGGTCAGCGCCGGAATCCCCAAGCCGATCGCCGCGTGCATGGCGGGGCGGATGGTGGATCGGCTGTCGATCCTGCAATTGCGGCGGCTGTCGGGGCTCGGCAAGGCCGACCGGTCGCGCGACCTCGATCAGTTCCTCTACCGCGTGCGATCACTGCGTGACCCGGAGATCATCGCGGTGACCGGGTCTTCGGCGGCGCTGTGTGCCAGCGGGATCGCACGCTGAGGGGGTGGATTCGCAGGGCCCGCTGTGCTTAAGGCCTGCGCATCCCCATCTCTGGCAAAGGCCCCGCCCCATGAACATCCATGAATATCAGGCGAAGGAAGTGCTGGCGAAATTCGGTGTTCCGGTGCCCGCAGGCTTTGCCGCGCTGACCGTCGACGAAGCCGTTGCCGCCGCCGCAAAGCTGCCCGGACCGCTCTATGTCGTGAAAGCGCAAATCCACGCCGGCGGGCGCGGCAAGGGCAAGTTCAAGGAACTCGGCCCTGATGCCAAGGGCGGCGTCCGCCTCGCGCGCAGTGCCGACGAAGTCCGCGCCGCAGCGACCGACATGCTCGGCAACACGCTGGTGACGATTCAGACCGGCGAGCATGGCAAGCAGGTCAACCGCCTGTACGTCACCGACGGCGTCGATATCGCCAAGGAATTCTACCTCGCGTTGCTCGTCAACCGCGCCACTGGCCGCGTGTCGATGGTCGCCTCGACCGAGGGCGGGATGGACATCGAAACCGTCGCGCATGACACGCCCGAGAAGATTCATTCGATCGACATCGATTGCGCGACTGGCTTCCAGCCACATCATGGCCGCGCCGTTGCCGCAGCCCTCGAACTGTCGGGCGATCTCGCCAAGCAAGCGGCGAACGTCGCGGCGAAGCTGTACGACGCCTTCCTCGGCACCGATGCAGAGCAGATCGAGATCAACCCGCTCGCCGTGACCGATGACGGCAAGCTGATGGTGCTCGACGCCAAGGTCGCCTTCGACGGCAATGCGATGTTCCGCCACAAGGATCTGATGGAGTTGCGCGACGAGACCGAAGAGGATCCGGCCGAGCTCGAAGCGTCGAAGTACGACCTCGCCTACATCAAGCTCGACGGCGACATCGGCTGCATGGTCAATGGCGCGGGTCTGGCGATGGCGACGATGGACATCATCAAGCTGAACGGCATGTTCCCCGCGAACTTCCTCGACGTCGGCGGTGGCGCCTCGAAGGAGAAGGTGACCGCGGCGTTCAAGATCATCCTTGCCGATCCGAACGTGAAGGGCATCCTCGTTAACATCTTCGGCGGGATCATGAAGTGCGACATCATCGCCGAGGGTATCGTTGCCGCGGCGAAGGAAGTGAATTTGAGCGTGCCGCTTGTCGTTCGGCTCGAGGGCACCAATGTTCAGCAGGGCAAGGACATCCTCGCCAATTCGGGCCTCGCGATCGTTCCGGCGAACGATCTGGGCGATGCCGCGAGGAAGATCGTCGCCGAGGTAAAAGCGGCCGCTTGAGCGCTTTCCTCCCCAGGAGCGCGACAGGACGAACGGAGAGTTTGCAATGAAGGTTATGGTCCCCGTCAAGCGCGTGCTTGACTATAACGTAAAGCCCCGTGTGAAAGCGGATGGGACGGGGGTCGATCTGGCCAACGTCAAGATGAGCATGAACCCGTTCGACGAGATCGCGGTCGAGGAAGCGATTCGCCTCAAGGATAAGGGCGTGACCGAGATCGTGGTGGTCTCGATCGGCGAGCAGAAATCGCAGGAAACGCTGCGCACCGCGCTCGCCATGGGTGCCGACCGCGCGATTCTCGTCGTCAGCGAAGACAAGGTCGAGCCGCTCGGCGTCGCAAAGCTGCTCAAGGCGATCGTCGCGGAGGAAAAGCCCGATCTGATCATCCTCGGCAAGCAAGCGATCGACGATGACAACAACCAGACCGGGCAAATGCTCGCCGGGTTGATGGGCGTCGGCCAGGCGACCTTCGCGTCCAAGGTCGAACTGACCGCCGACAGCGTCACCGTGACGCGCGAAGTCGATGGCGGGTCGGAGACCGAGACGCTCACGCTGCCCGCGATCATCACGGTCGATCTGCGCCTCAACGAACCGCGCTATGCCTCGCTGCCCAACATCATGAAGGCAAAATCCAAGCCGATGGCGCAGAAAACGCCGGCCGATTACGGTGTCGATGTCGCACCGCGCCTCACCACGCTGAAGGTGGTCGAGCCGGCCAAGCGTTCGGCTGGCGTCAAGGTCGCCGATGTCGATGAACTCGTCGCAAAGCTCAAGGCAATGGGAGTTTCGAAGTGAAGACGCTCGTCTGGGTCGAACATGACGGCGCCACCGTCAAGGATGCCACGCTCGCCGTGGTCACCGCCGCCTCGCAACTGGGCGAGGTCCATTTGCTCGTCGCGGGGCAAGGCGTGGACGGCGTCGCTGCCGAAGCCGCCAAGATCGCGGGCGTCGGCAAGGTGTATGTCGCCGATGAGGCCGCTTACGCCCATGCATTGGCCGAGAATGTCGCGCCGCTGATCGCCGGGCTGATGGCTGATCATGACGCGTTCCTCGCGCCTGCTACCACCAACGGCAAGAACATCGCGCCGCGCGTCGCCGCCTTGCTCGACGTGATGCAGATTTCGGACATCCTCTCGGTCGAGAGCGAAGACACGTTCACGCGGCCGATCTATGCCGGCAATGCGATCGCGACGGTGCAGACCAAGGACGCCAAGAAGGTCATCACCGTGCGCGGCACGGCCTTCGCCAAGGCGGCGACTGAGGGTGGTTCGGGCACGATCGAGGCCGTCGCCACGACGGGTGACGCTGGGCTGTCGACCTATGTCGGCTCAGAAATCGCCAAGTCGGAGCGGCCCGAACTGACCTCGGCCAAGATCATCGTGTCGGGCGGCCGTGCGCTGGGTTCGGACGAGCAGTTCCACGCGATCATCGATCCGCTTGCCGATAAGCTCGGCGCAGGCGTCGGCGCAAGCCGCGCTGCGGTCGATGCCGGCTATGCCCCGAACGACTATCAGGTTGGCCAGACCGGCAAGATCGTCGCCCCGGAAGTGTATGTTGCGGTCGGCATTTCGGGCGCGATCCAGCATCTCGCGGGGATGAAGGACAGCAAGACGATCATCGCCATCAACAAGGACGAGGACGCGCCAATCTTCCAGGTCGCGGATTACGGGTTGGTGGGTGATCTGTTCAAGCTGGTGCCGGAACTCACTGGAAAATTGTAAGACCTCAGCAATGACGATGCCGGCGCCCCCAGCGGGCGTCGGCAGTTAAATCTTTTGTTTTGATTGCGGTTGTCGATTTCTAACGCAAGTATGGCGCATGGCTAACGGCGTTTTTATCCACCGCGAAGACTCGATTTATCGCGACACACCGGCTGTTCGATATCATTTTCCGAAGCCATATCTTGACCGAGTTCGCGCCTGCGTCGGAGACTGGATCGTCTATTACGAGCCGGTGAAGGTTCGCGAAACCCGGGGTTATTGGGCCGTCGCGCGAGTCCAGACCGTGATGGCCGATCCCGAGCAGTCCAACATGTTCTACGCGCTGATTGAGCCGGGCAGCTTTCTTCAGTTCACGGACCCGGTTCCCTTTATCGAAAAGGATGGCCCTGTTGAGCGCGGCCTCCTTAATGATTTCGGCAAGCTCTCGGGGCGGGCTCAGGCGGCTGTTAGGCCCCTTTCGCAGCAGGATTTTATCCGGATCGTAAATGCCGGCTTGCCCGATGCTGACCTACTTCCCCGCATTGACCCCCCTTCTGATGCAACAAGGCTGAGAGAAGATCGGCTTGGTTACGATCTGGGTGAGCGTACGCGGGTAGCGCAACTCACGTTACGGCCACTGCGCGACCGTGCCTTCCGCAAGTCTGTCCTGAATGCATATGGGGAACGCTGTGCGCTAACCGGCCTCAAGCTAATTAACGGTGGTGGCCGAGCTGAAGTCGAGGCGGCGCATATCCGATCAGTCGAAGCAAACGGCCCAGATTTGGTTGCAAACGGCCTCGCGTTGTCGGGCACCGTTCATTGGATGTTCGATCGTGGGCTAATCACGCTCACCGATGATCTCTCGATCCGCGTCTCGAGTCACGTTAATGATCGCAACGGGGTAGCGGCCCTGCTCAATAAGGATGGGAAAGCTCGGATGCCCGTCCGCGCAGGGGATCGACCGCACCCGATTTTTCTCGAATGGCACCGCGACACATGCTTCAAAGCATAAGGCGCACATGGGCCGCCCAAGGTTTCCCGTGCCGGCCTGAGCCGCGCCTTAGCCCCTTTGCGCATGTCGGAGCGGGCTAAAACCCGCCCAGAAAACTCGCCACGTTCGCGCCCAAAGCATCGACGGCGTACCCGCCTTCCATCGCCACCACCGTCGGCCACCCACACGCCGTAATATCCGCCGCCAGCACCGCATAATCTGCAGTCGTCAGCTTGAAGTGCGAGATTGGGTCGCCCTCCCACGTATCCACGCCCAGGCTGACGATCAGCAGATCGGGCGCGAACCGAGCAATCGCCTCCAGCGCAGCACCCTGCGCGCGGCGGAACGGTTCCAGCCCTGACCCTTGCGGCAGCGGAAGGTTCAGCGTCGTCCCCAACCCGTCGCCCGCGCCCACTTCATCGGCATGGCCCCAGTAGAAGGGGTAATCCGTCGCCGGATCGGCATGGATGCTGGCGTAGAACACGTCGCGGCGCTCCCAGAAGATGTCCTGCGTGCCATTGCCGTGGTGATAGTCGATGTCGAGAATCGCGACCCGCGCCCGACCTGCATCCAGCGCCGCCTGCGCGGCAATCGCGGCGGTGTTGAGGTAGCAATAGCCGCCAAGATAATCCGCGCCCGCATGGTGCCCCGGCGGGCGGCACAAGGCGAAGGCGGCGCGCTCGCCACCCAGCACCGCTTGCGTCGCCGCCAGCACGCTCTGCGCGCTCCAATAGGCCGATCCCCATGTCTCCGCAGTCAGCGGGGTCGAGGCATCGAAGCTGTAACGCCCGATCAGCCCGTCGATCCGCTTGAGCTTAAGCGAACGCCGTCCGACCACCGGCCAGACATAGCCCATCGCATCCCCCGGCCGCCCTGCCGCCGCCCAGCGTGCGGGCGCCTCCTGCAAAAACGCCAGATAGTCTACAGTGTGGACGGCACGGATCGCCGCGTCGCCGTAGTCGACCGGCTCCTCCGCCCCGCCGATCGCGCGGACAATCATCTCGGCGCGCGACGGCGTTTCGGCATGCGCGGAAAAGCCGCCATTGTGGAGTTCGGTCGCGGGGGCGTGCGCCAATTGCTGCGGCGAGAAGAAGCGCCGCATCATGCCGCCTCGGCCATCCGTTTCGTGCGCGGTGCGAAGCGCAACACCAGAAAGCCAGCTATGCCCGACAGGATCGATCCGCACAGCACGCCCAGCTTCACCTCGTCGACCAGTAAGGCATTGTCCGGAAACGCCAGCCCACCGATGAACAGGCTCATCGTAAAGCCGATCCCCGCAAGCAGCGACACGCCGTAGATCTGCAGCCAGCTCGCCCCACCCGGGCGCCGCGCAAGGCCAAGCCGCTCGGCCAGCGCAATGCTGCCGACGATCCCGATCTGCTTGCCCAGAAACAGCCCGAGCGTGATGCCCAGCACCAGCGGCTCGGCGAGCGAGGCGATGCTCGTGCCGACGAGCGACACCCCGGCATTGGCAAAGCCGAACAGCGGCACGATCAGGAAGGCGACATAAGGATGCAGCGCATGTTCGAGCCGGTGCAGCGGGGATTCGGCCGAATCCGGCGCGCCGGGCGATTTCGTGATCGGGATCAGGAACGCGGTCACCACCCCGGCGATTGTCGCATGGACCCCCGACAGCAGCACCAGCAGCCATAGCACCACGAACCCGGCGAGATACGGCGCAAGCCGCTTCACCCCGCCACGGTTGAGCGCGTATAGTCCGCCTGCGACCGCCACCGCGCCCACCAGCGCAAGCACGTTGATATGGTCGGTATAGGCGACCGCGATGATCGCGACGGCCCCCATGTCATCGACGATCGCGACCGTCGTCAGGAACAGCTTCAGCGCAGGCGGCGCGCGCGAGCCGAGCAGCGCCAGCACCCCGATCGCAAAGGCGATATCGGTCGCCGCCGGGATCGCCCAGCCGCGCACCACCGCCGGATCGCCGCCTGCGACGCCGAGATAGATCAACGCCGGCACGATCATCCCCGCTGCCGCCGCAATGAACGGCAAGCGCCGCCGCTCCCACGTGGCGAGCCGCCCATCGACGAACTCGCGTTTGATCTCCAGCCCGACAAGCAGGAAGAAAATCGCCATTAGCCCGTCATTGATCCACAAATGCACCGTCATCGGGCCGAGCTGCTCGACCAGCACCGGACCGGTGGCGAAGTGGAGGAAATCGAAATAATCTTTGGCCAGCGCCGAATTGGCGGCGATCATCGCCAGCACGGCGGCGGCGATCAGTACGATCCCGCCCGATGCCTCGTTGATCAGGAACTGCCGCGTCGCCGAACGCGCCCGGCGGATGATCGCGCGCGGCACCCGGGCCAGCGCGGCGATCGGCATTGGGGGTGTCGGTTCAGCCATCAGTCCCCCAATGCCTCGGCAATCAGCGCGCGGGTATTGGCGATGCCGTACAGCGCGATGAAGCTGCCCATGCGCGGCCCTTGCGAGGACCCGAGCAGCGTTTCGTACAGCGCCCCGAACCACGCGCGTAACGGATCGAACCCGCCTTCGTTGCCGATTGCGTAGACGATGTTCTGCAAATTCACCGCAGACGCATCGGCGGGGGCAGCAGCAAGCTCGCGGTCGAGCCGTTCGAGTGCGGCAATTTCGATCCCCTCGGGCTTGCGGCGCTTGAGCGTCGGCGCGACATAATCGCGATTGTACGCCAGCGCATGGCCGATCAGCGCATCGAGCTCGGGGGTGATCTCGCCCGCGACGTAATTGCTGAGATAGCCGCGCATCTGCTCCGCCGTCGCGCTCGCGCCGAGCACGCCCGCAAGGTTGAGCAGCAAGCCGAACGTCACCGGCGGCACGTCGGACGGCACCGCGCCATCATGGATATGGTGGACGGGATTGCCGAGCTTCTGCTCCACGGCAAGCGCCGCATAGGTGCCGCGGAACTGGAAATAGTCGTCCACCGCGCGCGGGATGACGCCGATGTGGAGCTGCTTGGCCTTTTTCGGTTCGCGGTACGCGAAGAAGGACAGGCTCTCCTGCGTGCCATACTCAAGCCATTGGTCGAGCGTCAGGCCATTGCCCTTCGACTTCGAAATCTTCTCGCCTTTCTCGTCGAGGAACATCTCGTAGATCAGCCCCTCGGGCGGGCGTCCGCCGAGCACGCGCGCGATCTTGCCCGATTGCACGCCGCTATCGATCAGATCCTTGCCGTACATCTCATAATCGACGCCGAGCGCGACCCAGCGCATCGCCCAATCGACCTTCCATTGCAGCTTGGCGTGGCCCCCCAGCACCGATTGCACGAGCACCTCGCCATCGCTGTCGGTGAAGCGGATCGTGCCAGCGTCCGCATCAACCACTTCGACCGGCACTTGCAACACCCCGCCGGTCTTGGGGCTGATCGGCAGGATCGGCGAATAGGTCGCGGCGCGCTCCTTGCGCAGCGTCGGCAGCATCACCCCCATGATCGCCTGATAGTGGCGTAGTACGCCCTTCAGCGCATCATCGAACACGCCCGCCTCATATTGCGAGGCGGAGGAAATGAACTCGTATTCGAAGCCGAAGCGATCGAGAAAGTCGCGCAGCATCGCATTGTTGTGCGCGGCAAAACTCTCATACTTCTCGAACGGATCGGGAATGCGGCTGAGCGGCTTGCCGAGATGCGTCGCCAGCATCGCCTGGTTGGGTACGTTGTCCGGCACTTTCCGCAACCCGTCCATATCGTCGCTGAACTCGATCAGCCGCGTCGGCGCATCGGACAGCGTCTGGAAGGCATGGCGCACCATCGTCGTACGCAGCACTTCGTTGAACGTGCCGATATGCGGCAGCCCCGACGGGCCATAGCCGGTCTCGAAGATGATCGGTGCGGGCTGCCCGTCCCTCGCGGGTTTCCCCTCCGGATAGCGCTTGAGCAACTTGCGCGCCTCTTCATAAGGCCAGGCTTTGGAATCGAGAGCGGCGGTGCGGAAATCGGTGGTCATCGGGAGCGTCTAGCGCGGTGGGCGCGGTTCGTCACGGGTTGGGTTATACTAGGGGCAGAGCGAGTTCCGGTGTCAGGGTGCGACGGCGATGTGCGCGAGCCCGAAATCGCCGCCGGAACAGCCGGCGCTGGTCGCCACTGCAATCGGAACACTGCGCGATATATGAACGCCAAATCGGTCGAGGCTGCGCGGCACAAGACGATAGAGCAACGCTGTTAATTCGGGCGGGCCAACCGTGCGATTGCCGCGATAGAGATAGCGGACCGACCCGATCCGCGCCATTTGTTCGCGAAACGCCTCGGCATAATGCGCAGCGTTGACCGCGTCGCGCGCGGCGATCCGGCATGCGCCGCGTGTCCCGAAAAAGATCCAGCTCTGGAAGCGGTGCGGCTCGACGCGCACTGCGAAGCCCTGGCCGCGTAACATGGCGGCAATCGCGGCGTTGGTCTTGCCCGACAGTTCGACTTGCGGCGCCGAGGCAAGCGCGTCTTTCACCGCGAGCGACCCGATCGTCGCCAGTGCGAAGATGCCCGCCCAGATGCTAAGCGCGACGGGCGAGCGCATCATAGGCTCCGGCCCCGGTGATCAGCCCGGCTAACAGCAACCCGGCCCAGCCAAACAGCGTCGCGCCCGTGCCGAGATGCAGCCATTCGAAATCCGCCGGGAACAGTGCGATCGCCGACAGCCGCGCGAGATTGAGCGCGTACATCGCCGCCATTGCCGCCACGCCGACCAGGATCAGCCGGCGGTCGATCGTCAAATCGAGTAAGGCGACAACACAGCTCCACAGCAAGAGCGCCAGCGAGATGTTGTGGACCGAAGAACACGGCCCGCCGATCACGAACTGTCCGCCGCCGACAAACCCGACCAGATTGCCCGTCGCACCCGTCCCGACGATCGCGCCGACGATTTGCCCGTCCGCCGCGAGCACAATCGGGGCGAAGGCGAGGAGGACGATCTTGCCCCAGAGCAACGTTCCGCTGAGCGCAAGCAAAACCAGCGAGATGCGGCGCGCGCGCCCGTCCTGCGCGGTCAGCACGAGATAGGCACCGAGCAGAAATACGCCAACTGCCGCCGTCCACGTTGCGGGTAGCAGCGCGCACAGCGCCGTAATGCCTAGCACGATGCCATCGCCGCGCCGCCATGCCGAAGCACCGGGCTCAACCGCAATGCGCAGCGCCGCGAACAGGCCGAACCACAGTACCGCGCTGACCCCGGCCAGCGATACGATGGCATCGATCAAGCCGGCTTCGTGGATCGACCCAAGGATCGTGTCGGCCAGCGCGTTGATCGCAGCGAACACGCCGACGCCCGCAAAGCCGACGGCGCGATCAACGGCGAGACTGTTAAGCGAGAAATCGTACGGTGCGGCGTGGGCCGCGCTCAGCGCTGCGCCCGGCGCTTGAGTGCGCGGTAGCCGAGACCGATCAGCGCGACGGCACCAAGTCCGACGCCTGCAATGGGGGCAGGAGTGGCCGGAAGACCGGCGAAGGCGGGAGCAGCTTCGGTCAGCAGCAGCGTGAAAGCGGCGGCGGTGAAAGCATGGTTACGCAACATTGGAAAATTCCCCCCTTGTGGTCAGGCGGGCAGCGTAGCATCCCGGCAGTGGCACGCAAGGTGCCAGGCAAAAGGAATTTGCAGGTGGGGCAGGTGAGCTGGATTTGGGCGGCAGCGCTCGCCATCTGCTTCGTGTCGCTCGCGCTTTTGGAATCCGTGATTCCCGCCTCGCGGGGTACGCGGCCACCGGGCACCACCGACGCACGACTCGTCACCAATTTCGGGCTCGGTCTGCTGACGATCGGCATGAGCGGCATGTTGCCGGTCTCGACGCTCGCCGCCGCCCTGCTTGCCGGGGATAAGGGGATTGGACTCGGCCAGTCAGTCGCTTTGCCGTGGATTGTACTGTTCGCACTCCTGCTGCTCGCGCGCAGTTTCACAACCTATTGGGTGCACCGGGCGAGCCATGCGATCCCGTGGATCTGGCGCGTCCACCGCGTTCACCATGCCGATGCCGCGGTTGATGTATCGACCGCCTTGCGCAATCACCCGATCGAATTGCTGATCGTCGCGCCGGTCGCGGCGGCGACGGTGTTGCTGATCGGCCCGCCGGTCACGGTCGTGCTCGCGGTCGATACGCTGCTGTTCGCGCTTGGCCTATGGCAACACGCTAATATCGCGCTGCCGCGACCGATCGAGCGTATGCTTGATCGGATCGTGGTCACCCCCGGCTTCCACCGCGCGCACCACGCGCCGGACCGCGCGTGCCATGATCGTAACTATGGAGATTTGGTGCCGCTGTGGGATCGCCTGTTTGGCACGCTCGCCCCACCCGCCGACCGCGCAGCGCCGGTTGGGCTTAACCGGGCGCATCCTGATCGGCTGCTGGTGCAATTGCTCGATCCGGCGCAACGGTGACGCGTTGCCATTTCGTTCTGCTCGCGCGATAGGTTGGGCGTGACCAACACGTTCCAACCCGTGCTCCCCTACCCCGCCCTCCACGCCAGCCACAGCGGCATCTGGATCGCGGATGAGACCGGTACGCGGCCGATCGGCAGGGGGGAGGCGATCCGGATTGCGGCGGATACGCCGGTGATCCTGCTCAACGCCGCGCTAATCGGGCAGCGGCTGGGCTATGCCGATTTGTCGGGGCTCGATCTGCTCGAACTGTTCGCGTTTCTGTGTCCGGCGCGCTTCATGGTGCCGACGCCGCGTGGCCTCGCGCGCGTTGCCGGGCTGCCTGCCCCGCGCGAGGATGCCGAGGTGGCGAGCTTCCTGCGCGCCGCGACCACCGCATTGCTAGGCATGACCGATCCGGGCAGCGACTGGCCCGAGCGCGAAGGCGCATGGACGGCGGCGCAATCCTTGTTCCGGCTGCGCTGGACCTGGGCACCGGTGCTGGCGCAACGGTTGAAGAAACCCGAAGTGGCCGAACGCTGGCTCTATTCGAAACTGCCCGAATGGTCTGAAGGCGCGCCCCGCCCGCAACCGCGCACCGTGACGCTTGATCCGGCGGAAACGCAGGCCCGCCTCGCCGCGCTGACCGGTTCGGCGGCCGAGCAACGCCAAGGCCAGCGCGCCTATGCCCAGGCCGCGCGCGAGGCATTCGGGCCGCGCATGACGGCGGGTGCGCCCAACATGGTGCTGGCCGAGGCGGGCACCGGCATCGGCAAGACGCTCGGCTATCTCGCGCCCGCCTCGCTCTGGGCGGAAAAGGCCGATGGCGCGGTGTGGGTGTCGACCTTCACCAAGGCGCTGCAACGCCAATTGGGGCAGGAAAGCGCCCGCCTCTTCCCCGATGCCGCAATGCGCCGCGCAAAGGTGGTGACGCGCAAGGGCCGCGAGAATTACCTGTGCCTGCTCAACCTTGAGGATGCGTTGCAAGGCGGGTTCGCCGGGCGTGCTGCGGTCCTCGCGCAGCTTGTCGCGCGCTGGGCGGCGTATAGCGCCGATGGCGATATGGTCGGGGGCGATCTGCCCGGCTGGCTGCCGACGTTGTTCCGCCGCAACGGTGCGACCGCTTTGACCGACCGGCGCGGCGAATGCGTCTATGCCGGCTGCCCGCATTACCGGAAGTGCTTCATCGAACGCAGCAGCCGGGCGAGTGCAGAGGCCGATCTGGTCATCGCCAACCACGCTTTGGTGATGGTCAATGCCGCGCGCGGCCGCGAATCGACCACGCGCCCGACGCGCTATGTTTTTGACGAAGGGCATCATATTTTCGATGCCGCCGACGCGATGTTCTCAACCGCGCTGACCGGCAGCGAGACGATCGAGCTGCGCCGCTGGGTGATCGGTCCTGAGTCCGGCGGGCGCGGGCGGCGGCGTGGGCTCGCGGCGCGGCTATCGGATGTCGCGAGCTATGACGAGGGCGGCGGGCGAGCGATTGCCGACGCGGTAGCGGCGGCGCAGGCGCTCGCCAGCGACGGCTGGCTCCAGCGGATCGGTGAAGGCGCGCCGTTCGGCCCGATCGAGGCGCTGCTCGCCGCGGTGCGCGGGCTGACCTATGCCCGTGCCGAGAAAGAGGGCGAGGCGGGCTATGGCCTCGAAACCGAACTGGCCGAGCCCGATCCCGCGTTGATCGAGGCGGCGGGCCCGGCGGCGGAGGCGCTCGATGCGCTGGTCCGTCCGCTGGTCGCGCTCGGGCGACGGCTCGAGGCGGTGCTCGACGAAGCGCCCGACTGGATGGACGGCCCCGCACGCGCCCGGATCGAAGGCGCGGTCGCCTCGCTCGCGTGGCGGGCGGATACGGTCGCGGCCTGGCTGTCGCTGCTGGCGCGGATCGGCGGGCCTATCGCTGGCGATTTCGTCGACTGGCTCGCGGTCGACCGGGTCGAGGGGCGCGACTATGATATCGGGCTGCACCGCCACTGGCTCGATCCGACGCGGCCCTTTGCCGAAACCGTGCTGAAGCAAGCACATGGCGTGCTCGTCACTTCGGCGACGCTTCGGGGCGGCGGCGCCGATAGCGAGCAAGGCTGGGACGTGGCCGAGGCGCGCACCGGGGCCAACCATCTGCTGCGCGGGGCGAGCCGGTTCGCCGCCGAATCGCCGTTCGATTATGCGTCTCAGGCAGAGGTGCTGATCGTCACCGACGTCAAGCGCGGCGACATGGGCGCACTCGCCAACGCCTATGCGCGGCTGGGCGTGGCGAGCGGCGGCGGGATGCTCGGGCTGTTCACCGCGATCCGGCGGTTGCGCGGGGTCCATGCGCGGATCGCCGACCGGCTCGCCCGTGAGGGGCTGCCGCTCTACGCGCAACATGTCGATCCGATCGACACCGGCACCTTGGTCGATATCTTTCGTGATGATCCGGCGGCGTCGTTGCTCGGCACCGATGCGCTTCGTGACGGCGTCGATGTACCGGGCCGCTCGCTCCGGCTGGTCGTGCTGGAGGGCGTGCCGTGGCCCAAGCCGACCGTGCTCCACGCCGCGCGGCGGCTGGCCGGCGGCGGTAGCGCCTATGATGACCGGATCGTACGCGCGCGGCTCGCCCAGGCGTTCGGGCGGCTAATTCGCCGCGCCGACGATCATGGCGCGTTCGTTCTGCTCTCCGCTGCGATGCCCTCGCGGCTGCTGACGGCGTTTCCGCCTGGCGTTTCGATCCGGCGCGTCACGCTCGATGAAGCTGTTCCGCGTGCAGCGGCGCTTCCCTCGGTTACACAAACGGGGCATGAGGCGCGCGCGACTGCGGCGACGGAGACGAATACGTGAAGACGCTCACCTTGCTCCGCCATGCCAAATCGGATTGGAACGACCCGGCGCAGCGTGATTTCGATCGCGGACTGAACGCTCGGGGGAAGCGCGCGGCGGCGCTGATCGGCGGCTACTTGCGCAGCGGTAACGCGATGTTCGATCATGTGGTCGCGTCGCCGGCGGTGCGTGTGGTCGAAACGCTCGAGCAGGTCGAAATCGGCTATGGTCGCACTCTCGCGCCGCTATGGGACCGGCGGATCTATCTGGCGTCGGCGGTCACGTTGCTCGATGTCGTACAGGAGGCTCCGGCCGAAGCGGCGCATGTCCTGCTGGTCGGGCACAATCCGGGGCTGGAGGATCTCGCTTTGTGGCTGGTGCCCGAATCGGGTGATCCGCCGCGCGTTGCGCTGGAGGTGAAATATCCGACCGCGACGATCGCCGAAATCACGTTCGAAGGGGGCTGGCGCGACCTGGCACCCGGTGGCGCGCACCTCGCCCGTTTCGTCCGCCCGCGCGATCTCGATGCAACGCTTGGGCCGGACGAGGATTAATCCTTTCCGAACAGGCCCTTCAACCCGGCCAAAGCGCCCGCCGGTTTCGCTTCCTCCTCGCTGATCACCCCCGCCGCGCGCAGCGCCGCCGCCGCATTCGGCCCACGTGGGAAGGGATCGAGCGCCAGCGCCATCGTCTCCGCCGCCGCCTCGCCCAGATCGACGCCATTCCCATCATAGGCCATCGTGTCGAGCGCATCGCCGTCGAGTTCGATCTCTTCCTCGGCCGCAGCCTCCCGCTCGGTCACGAAGCGCAGCGCCACCTCCTCGGAGACCGTCACCGGCAGCGGATCATCGGTGACCGAACAGGCTTGGACCACCGCCGCTTCGACCCGCCCGCGCGCGACGATCCCGCTGGCGTCGCGCTGTACGGCGAAGCGCGCCTCGAGCCGATCGACCGCCAGCAGCCCAAAGCGCGCCGCCAGCGCAGCGCGCTCGGTCTCGTCCGCGGTGATCGAAATGCTGCGCGCACCCGCACCGATCGTATCGATTCGCTCGATCCGGGAGAATTCCGGGGTAGGCTCGCCCGACATCAGGGCATCCGCCCGTCGATCAACGCGGCGGCGGGCGTCGCGGCCAGCGCATCGCGGAGCGCGAACAGCGCGGCTTGCGTATGCGCGAGCGCCGCGGGCGCCGGCGTCACGCCGCGATAGAGGTTGCGAACCAGCGCCGTCTCGAGATCGCCAGCAGCCAGTCCGTCGCGATAGGCCCCCAGCCGCCCGCCGAGCATTCCCATCATCTTGCCGATATGCTTCCCCACGCCGATATCGCCGACCCCGCTTTCGCGCAATTGGCCGTCCATGTCGGTGACGAAGCGCTCGGTCAGCCGCGCGCTTGCCGGGCCCGCGCTGGCGTCGCCCTCCAGTCGCAGCAGCACCAGCGCCAGGATCGCGGCGACCATGTCGAAACGCCCGTCGAGCGTATCGGGAACGCCGCCCGCCTCATACCAATGCGGCGCGCGCGCGGATGCAATCACGCCATCGTACAATGCCAGGGCGACCGCGTCGCGCTCGCGGCCCAAAAGTCTGTCGAACCAGCCCAAAATCCACTTGTCCTTGGTCACATCATGGTCGCGCCCTTGTTTGGCCGCGTTTCCCGGCATATTGAGGCAGACGGTCGGCGATGCAATGCGTTGTTGCCAGAATCGCCTGCCCAGAATTGCCTACCACGGTTGCGTGCCCTGAACGGAGAGTGTCGATGCGTCTGAAGTCCGTCCGCCAGATGACGGCTGTCGCCCTGCTCGCTGTGGTTGGGTTGGGCGCGAGTGCATGCGCGCCGCTCCGGTCGCACCAGGGCTATGTCGTCGATCCCGATCTCGTAAACTCGGTTCAGGCCGGCACCGACACGCGCCAGTCGGTGCTCGCGGTGCTGGGCAAGCCCAGCTTCACGTCCGAATTCAACCAGGGCGATTGGTATTACATCTCCCGCGACGCGCGCAATTTCGCGTATAATAATCCGCGCGTGCGCGACCAGATGACGCTGCGCATCAGCTTCGACGAAAGCGGTGTCGTGTCGGCGGTACGCCGTTCGGGGGTGGAGCAGGTCGCGTCGATCAGTCCGTCGAGCAAGACCACGCCGACGCTCGGCAAGAAGCGCAGCTTCTTCGACGAATTGTTCGGCAATATCGGCACGGTCGGCGCGGTTGGCGGCGGCGGGCAGCAGGGCGGCGGCAATAACACCGGTGGCGGTCGCGACACGCCGTAACGATCTTGGCCTCCACATGGGCTGAGACACTTTGATACAACCCTGACCGAATCCTGACGGCGGCGTTCGCGCGCCGTTCAGGGGCGCGGCGCCATAACCCTCTGCATGGTTCGACCTTCTCAACCGGTCGGCCACAGATGGAGGATATGATGCGGAAATTCATTATTACCGCGCTGATGGCCGCAACGCTGATACCCGTTGCCGCAAGCGCGCAATCGAATGCCGAAGTGCGCCGCGACCGGCAGGATCTTCGGTCCGAACAGCGCGATCTGCGCGACGCCCGTCGCACCGGCGACCGCCGCGACATCCGCGATCAGCGCGAAGACGTGCGCGATGCACGCCAGGAACTGCGCGAGGACGTCCGCGACCGCAACCGCGCTTATGGTCGCAACGATTGGCGCGGCTGGCGCGATCGCAATCCCGTCAACTTCAATCGCGGAAACTGGAACGCGCCGTTCCGCTACAACGCGTTCCGTCCGGGTCTGCGGATTTCGAGCGGCTATTACGGTCAGCGCTATGTCATCGCCGATCCGTGGCGCTATCGTCTACGTCGTCCGGCTTACGGCCAGCAATGGATCCGGCATTACAATGACGTGATCCTGGTCGATACGCGGCGTGGCGTTGTGATCGACGTCAATCGCGGCTTCTACCGCTAAGCTTCAGCGTTTCGTCACGGGCAGCGGCCGCGTTCCTTATGGGAGCGCGGCCGTTGGTCGTTTCAGCGGATCGTGAACAGTACTTGATCGACCACGTGGCCGCCGACATCGGTCAGCCGCAAGCGGTGGACGCCCGGCGCGGCGATGATCGCGGGACTCGAATCCGCCGCGCCGAGGTCGGTCTTGTCGAGCCACAGCCGGTGCGCGGTGGCGGCTCCCGATACGTCGATCGACAGTCGCTGCCGGTCGGGCGGAATGTCGGGGTCGATCGCATAGACGCTGCCCGAGACCGGATTGGTGATGCGCGGGCGGCGCGATTCGGGCGGCGCGAAGGCGATCCGCGCCTGGCCGGTGCCGGTCAGGAAATATTCGGTGCGGGGTTGCTCGATTGCGTTCGCAAAGCTGATCGCCTTGGCCTCGACCCCGGCGGGGCGCGGCGGTGCGCTGCCACGTTGCTCGGCATTCAGCGCGAGCATGATGTCGCGCCACACTGGGGCCGCCCCGCTTGCGCCCGACACCGCGCGCATCGAATCGCCTTCGAGATTGCCGACCCACACGCCAACGGTGTATTTCTGCGTGAAGCCGATGCACCAATTGTCGCGCATGGCTTTCGATGTTCCGGTTTTGACTGCCGCCCAGAAGGGCAGGCGCAGTGCTGAATCGAGCCCGAAAGTCGCGACGCGGGCGTTGGGGTCGGCCATCATGTCGGCGACCAGCCATGCGGCCTGCGGGGTGGTGACGGCGCGACCAGCCTCGCGCCGGGCATCGAGCGTGAGCCGCAGCGGCGACCAGCGCCCACCTTGCGCCAGGCTGCGATAGGCGTTCGCCTGTTCGAGCAACGTCACTTCGGCTGAACCGAGTGCCAGCGAATAGCCGTAATACGCGCCATCCTCGACCAGCCCGCGATAACCGCTGTCCCACAGCCGATCGCGAAACGGCTCGACCCCGACGAGCAGCAGCGTCCGCACCGCCGGGACGTTGAGCGATCCGGCAAGCGCGGTGCGCGCCGACACCGGCCCCTTGAAGCCGCGGTCGTAATTTTGCGGCACGTACAGGCCCGACGCCGTGTCGAGTTGCACCGGCGAATCATCGAGGATCGAGGCGGGGGTGAGGTAGCCGCGCTCGATCGCCTGCGCGTAGAGGAACGGTTTGAGCGTCGATCCCGCCTGGCGATAGGCATTCGCGCCATCAACCGACGCCGCGGTCGAGGCCCCGCCAATGCCGCCGACATAGGCCAGCACCTCGCCACTCGCATTGTCGATCACCACCGCAGCACCGTCGCGCGCGCGCGTGCCGCCAAGGCCCTGTAATTGCCGTTTCAGCGCGACGATCGCCAGCGTCTGGATGCGCCGGTCGAGCGTGGTGGTGACCTTGAGGCCGGGTTTGGTCAGCAACCGATCCGACAGATGCGGTGCGAGGCCGGGATCGAGCGCGAGGCTACGCGCCGGGCCGAGCATCGATGCCGCCTCGCCGGCAAAGCGCGCGCAATCGGCTTCGTGGCTGACGGCGCAGGCACGGCGCGCGACGGCGGCGGGGTCGGCCTGCGGATTGGGCAGCAGTGCCGCCAACAGCACCGCATCGTCACGCGCGAGCGCATCGGGGGTCTTGCCGAACAGGCCGAGGGCGGCGGCGCCGATGCCCTGCGCCTCGCCCCGAAACCCGGCGAGATTGAGGTACGCCTCGAGGATCTGGTCCTTCGACCAGCCCGCTTCGAGGCTCCAGGCCGCGCGCATCTGGCGGAGCTTGTCCCAGAAATGGCGCTTGCCGGGCGCAGCGAGATCGGGCGCGAGGAAGCCCGCGACTTGCATCGACAGCGTGCTCGCGCCGCGTGCGCGCTCGCCCCGTGCCTTGTCGCGCGCGACACCGGCCAGTGCGAGCAAGTCGACGCCGCCATGGCTGAAGAAGCGCTTGTCCTCGACCCCGACGATCGTTTCGCGGGTGACCGGCGAGACGTGGTCGAGCGCGGTCCACCCCAGCCGCCGCGCGGTGAAATCGACGCGCGCGCTGTCGATCAGCGCGCCGTTACGGTCGTAGAGCCACGCTTCGGACGGGTGCCAAGCGCTGCGGACTTGCGCGTAGGCTGGGAGTGGCGGGGGGAGCGTGGCGTAGTCGATCGCGAGGAAGGCGAGGATGGCGAGCGCGAGGGCGGAGAGGGTGAGGCCGCGTTTGGTCCGGAGGCGGGACAAGATCGCAGCCGCGCCGTTGCCGATTCTAACGTTCACGGTCTCAAGGCGCGCCCACAGCCGCGCGCCACCCCGGCGAACGCCGGGGCCCAGTTGCGCTAGCCATTGGAAGAACGCGCTCCGCTCGAACACTCAAATCGCTCGCTACTGGGCCCCGGCCTTCGCCGGGGTGGGGCCTCAGGGGAAGGCAGAGACTAGCGCTGCACCACAGTTACCGGCGCAAGCGGCAGTTGCGCGCGGATCGCGGGCGAATACATCGCTTCGACCCGGCTCGGCGGCAGGCTGAAGCGGCCCGCTCCGTTGAGGCGCAGCATGTACGACGCGCTAAACGCCCCGCGTGGAACCCAGCCATAAAAGGCTCGCCACGAATCGTTGCGCCGCTCGACATAGGCTGGGACCACACCGGCCTGGATTTCCCACAGCTTGCCATCGGCATCGCGCGCCTGAAACTTGCTGCCCGGCCCGGCCGAGGCCTGACCTGCCAGGATCTGCGATTGCCCGCCGAGATCGCCGATGATCGTCGCGCCTGCCGGGATCGGATCGTTGATCACCACCCAATTGCGCTCGGCACTTGCCTTTACCGTGATCGTCACCTTCACGACATCCCCGCGCGTGAGAACGCCCTTGGTCCGCGCCTGTACCACCTCGACGTTGCGCTGCATCTCATAGCCCGCGAACAGCGCCTTGGTCAGCGGCACCGCCGCCGAGACGGACACGTTCGCCCATGGCCCGGCGCCAGCGTGCGACAGTTTGAGCGGGGTCAGCATCGCCGGCAGCGTGAAGCTCGCCGAGCGTACGGTCGTCGCCAGCGGCCACGCCTTGCTGATCGTCTGCCCGCCGAGGCTCATCGTGGTCGATCCAACGATCGCGCTTGCCGGATAAAGGCTGGCGAACTTCTTCGCGGCGATCGTGCCCCAGGCGTTGGCGGTGGTCGTGTCCCACCGGCCCTTGGACTGGCGCAAAGCGACGCCGACCATCATCTTCGGCGCGTCATCCTGCCAGCCGGGGCGGCCGAGCGTCGCGATCACAGCCTTGATCGACGCCTCGTCACCCGACGACATCAGCCACCACGGCTGGTTGCTGCTGTCCGACAGATCGAGCCGCGTGCCTTCATAGACCAGCCGCGTGCGCAGCGTGTCGGCAGCCGCCGCCTTCAGCGCGGCGCCGTTCGCCAGACCCGAGAGGTGATCGAGCGAGACGACATAGTCGGCGAGCAACGCGGTCGGCATTTCCTTGGGCGTCATGCTCAATTGCCCGAGCATCGCCGGGGTCGCGGCATTTGCGCGGGCGAGTGCGTTGAAAGCGTAAACGCGCTGGAGCCGAACATCGCCATAGTCCTCGTGGCGGAGGCGCCCGTCGAGCACCGCCTTCAACCCCTCGATCATTTTCGCGCGCGGGCCTTCCGGGATCGTCAGCCCCGCATCCGAGGTCATCGCCAGCACATAAGCGGTCAGCGCCTCCGACCCGCTCAGGCTCCCCGACGGCCAGTAGCGCAACAGCCCGTCCTCCGCCTGATAGGCCGGGATTTCGCCCGCGAGTGCCTGCCACTGCGCGGCATCGCCCAGCGCGACCGCGCGCGACAGCCGTTGTTCGAAGCAATCGTAGGGATAGCGCGCCATGAACGCCCGCACCCCTTCGAGTGGCGGCGCGAGCGTGTCGTCGAGCCGGATATCGACCGTCCCGCGGCCCGCGATCGCCCCCATCGGCGGCTGGATCGGGATCGTGGTATCGGCGCCGATGCGCGCGAGCGTGCCCGCCCAAACTTCGACCGGATAGAGCGACTGGACCGCCTGATCGGTGGTGATCTGGTCGACCGCCTTGCCGTCCGACGATTTCGCGCTGACGTGCCAGCGCAGCCGGTCGAGATTGGCGGGCGCGGTCAGATTCCACGCGACCGGCACTGCGCCGCCCGCCGGGATCATGACGGTCAGCGGTTTGCCTTGCGCAATCGCCGGGGTGACGTCGACGGTCGCGGTGACGGTCATCGGCTTGTCCGATCCGTTGCGCAGCGTGAACCCTGCTGCATAGAAATCGCCGCTGCGCACCACCGGCGGGAGACCTGCAAAGATCGACAGATCCTGCGCGGTGCGTACGCTCGCTATGCCGGTGCCGTACAATTGCGCGCCATCGGTAGCGATCGCGACCAGCTTGAACGAAGTCAGCGCGTCGGACAGTGCGACGGGAATGCGCGCATGGCCATTGGCATCGAGCGCGACATGGCCCTGCCACAGGATGACCGGCTTGAAATTCTCGCGGTTGAGGCCCGATCCGTCGGCCGCGCCGCCGCCATCGCCGCCGATTTCGACGGCTTTCTTGCCATAATGCCGCTTGCCGACGACTTGCGTCTGCGCGGTCGAAGTGATGACCGACAGCGGGCGTTCACCCATCAACGCGGTCAGCACGTCCCAGCTATCGTTGGGCGCAAGCTGCAACAGCGCTTCGTCGACCGCGGCAAAGGCAAGATCGGCACCGCGCGCTGGTTTCCCATCGGGGGTTTTCACTTGCACATCGACTTGCGCGACGTCGCGCGCGGCGTAGCGCGTGCGGTCGGCCTTGACCGCGACGTTCAACTGATGCGCTTCCCAGCCGACCTTCACCTTGGCGATGCCGATGCGGTAGCTCGGCTTGGCGAGATCGACCAAAGCGGTCGGTTCCTGCCCCTCGGGCGGATCGCTGGCGAGCCCGACCGAGCGGGCAACGCCGTGCAGCCACGTCCAGAAGCCGCTCTCGGTCCGCCCGCGCACGACCATTACCGAGACGAACACGTCGGGCGCATAGCTGCCCGGCATCTTCACTTCGACCACCGGATCGGTGCCGCTGAGTTCGGTGACGTACGACGCGAGCACGCCCTCGCGCTCGACCGTGACGAGCGCGGTTGCCTGACGGAACGGCATGCGCACCTGAAACTTCGCGATGTCGCCGGATTTGTACGACAGTTTTTCGGGGATGACGTCCATCCGGTCGCCATTGTCGCCGCCGAACCACCAATCGTCCTTGCCGGCCAGCCACACGCTTTGCGTCGCGCGCGCTTCGTTACCGTTGGCGTCCTTGGTGACGGCCACCGCATAGACTTCGCCCGAAATGCCGGGATCGAGCTTGCACGTCGCCAGCCCCTGCGCATCGGTTGTCGCCGTGCAGCTTTGCGCGAGCTTGGTCGTCTTCATGCGATTGTCGTACGCATAGAAGCCGCCGATCAGCCGCCGCCGCGCAGTAAGGATCTGGCGGCTGTAGAGCGCGACCGTGATCGACTGGTTGGCGATCGGCTTGCCATTGGTGTCGAGTGCCACGAACCGCAGCCGCAGATCGTCCTGCTTCATCAGCCAGCCGTCGGTCTTGACGCCCAATTGCACGCCGCTGGCATAGATCGGGATGCGCTTGGACGCGGTCAGGACTTCGCCATTCGCATCCTGATAATCCATCTCGACCAGCATGTCGGTCGTGCCATCGAGGCCTTGCGGGATGCTCAGCGTCTGCTTCGCAGTGCCGTCACCGCCCAAAGTCGCGGGCAGCATTTGCGTTGGGGGGAGCGGGGTCTGTTCCTCCTCGCCGTCACCGTTGAGCGGTCGCGTGCCCTCGGCAATCGCCTTGCCGCCGAAGCTATAGCCTTCATAGCCGTCGGGTTTGGAATCATGCCCGAAATAGCCGACGCGCATATCGACCGCGAGGTTCGACGCACCCCCGCCCGAGAGATACCCGACGAAAAGGTCGAGCGGCAGCGTGGTGGGGCGGATCGCGGCGTCCTTCGGCCCGGTCACGCTCGCACGCATCGTCGGCAGCTTGAATTCGTCGACCTTGAAGCTTTGCCCGGTCTCGATCGTGCGATCGTCGGCGATCACAGAAAGGTCGTAATCGCCCATCGGCGCGCCGGCAGGCGCGGTCCATTCGTTGGTGCCGATGCCGTTCGCATCGATGCTGAGCGGCAAATCGAATTGCGTATCCGATCCGCGATGTTGCAGCCGCAGCGTGCCGGAAACCGCCGGAGCCAGGCCGAAGCCCGCGCCGACCGAGGTGCGCAGGATGTGCTTCATATGCACCGTCTCGCCCTGCCGGATCAGCGCGGTATCGAACACGGTGTGGAGCGTCTCACCGCGCGCCGAATAGCCATAGGGCAAGTCGAAATCATACGGCCGTATGCCCTGGCCCCATTCGGTCAGCGTGAAGCTGAAATCGTCGCCGACGCGTGCCGAGATCATCAGCGGTGCCTGGCCATATTTGCAATCGCCATACGTTTCGGGCGCGGGGAGGCCGGGAGGTGCGTAGACAGCGCCGCTCTTGTCGGTCGTGCCGTGCGCAAGGCTTGCGCCGGTGCAGCTATCGGTGATCCGCACCGCCGCGCCCGCGACGGGCTTGCCGGTGTCGAGCGCAGTCACCCAGGCGAGGCTCTTCTCGCGGCCCCATTTGAAATGCACTGCCATATTGGTGACGAGCGCGGCGGCAGCGACATAGCGCGGGGCTTTGCGCCCGAGCAGCGCTTGCCCCAGCACGGGACTTGCCAGTTCGACCACGTAGAAGCCCGGCTTGCCCCCGCCGAGCGGCATGCCGACGACTTCAAAATCCTTGCCTTTGCCCGGTAGCCCGACTTTGAACGCGGCACCCTGTTTGCCGAGGATCGCGGTCGCACCGGTGTCGTTGATCGTTACCGATTCCTTGCCGCGTTTCTCCTCATGGCTGTCATTCTGCCCGGCCTTGTCGACCGTGCGCAGCCATTCGGCGATCGTGCCGTCGGTGCCATCGACGCGGAAGGCTTGTCCGGCGATCGTCAGGTTCTGGCCCTGCAACGCCGGTTCGACATTGCGCACCGTCACCGGCAGGACGCCGCCCTGCTTCGATTCGAGTATGCCGAAGGTCGCGGCGAACTTCACCAGCGGCGGCGCGGCGCCGAAGCGCACGTCGAGCGGGAAGCGCGCGGCGTTGGAGAGTGGCCGCCCGCTTTCGTCCTTCACGCCTTCGGGCAGTGTGAGCTTGCCCGTCTGTGCCTCGGGCAATGGGGCCTTGAAACCGACCGCTGAGACGGTTGCATTGGTCTTCGTGTCGCCGCGCTCGCCATCGTTTTCGGAATCGAGGATTGTTGGGGTTAGCAGCTTGCCATCGGCGGTCTGGATGCGGATTTGCTTCGCCAGATCGGTTGCGATCGGCGCGGAGAAGCGCACCCACGCCTTTTCGACCGGGTTGCATCCGGCGGCGGCATTGACGCGGCTGCATTCGAACTTCGCAGTGAAGGGCTGGCGCACGGTGTAATCGAAGCGCTGATCGGTGCCTGCGGTCTTGCCACCCGCGCCTGCGATATTTGCGCCCCATACCAAAGCCATGTCGGTGCCGGCCGGCAACGGGCGACGGCAACGCAGCGCGGTCACGCCGGCATAGGCTTTGGCACGGTCGGCAGGCGCGGGGATCGCGGCGGGCAAGCCGCCGTTCTCCAGGAAGCTGCGCACAGTCCAGCTATCGGTGCCGAGTTCACCCAGGATCTTGCCCGCCAGATCGGGCGCGAGCACGTCGACCGGGATCTTCTCGCCGATCCCCTTGACCGAACAATAGGCATTGGCAGCGACCGAGGCCGGAGTAGCGGGCAAATTCGCCGCGACGAGGAAGACCTGGTCTTCCTCGATTTCACTCGAATCCGGCCCCGGCAAGACCGCCCGCGCAACCGGGCCACCGGCATCGACGGTGAATTCGCGCTGGCCGGTGGCGGCATAGCCGCTGACGCTCTTCAATCCGTCGCGCAGCGCGAATTTGCAGACCGTGCCGCCCGGCAGGCCGCTCGCGAAATCATAGACGAAAGTCTGCGGATCGACCCAGCGCCCCTGTCCACTCACCGCGCAGGATACTTCAAAGGGTGATGCCGCGCGCGGATCGCCCAGCGGCACCATCGGCTGGTTGAAGCGCGTGGTGAAGCGTTCGATCGCGCCGTCCCCGACGCCGGGCGTGGCGAGGATGACTTGCGGGCTCGAATCGCCGAATGCGGCAATCGGCGCGACGGCAAGGGCAAGCAGTGCGATTCGGTACGCCAGCTTCATCATGCCCTCCCAAACAGTAACAACGATCTTATACCGCGACGAACCGTGCAAGTATAGCGACGAACGGAGCAGTTTACCGCAAATTTGCGCGACCGTCGCAGATGTTGAAGACTGTCTAGATCGACTCGGGGGTGCGGTCGAGGGGAGCGATGTGCGGTGGGGGCAGAGTGGGCTTTGGCTGCGCTCGACGCGGTCTCGCGAGAAGCGATGTACTTCGCCGCGATCGGTTTTTTGATCGGCGGGCTCGACGATCTGGCAGTCGATCTCGCATGGTGCTGGACGTGGCGGGCGCGGCGGACGCTGGCGGTTCCCGCGCTGCTGGAGGCCTATGCCCCCACGCCGCGCCGGATGGCGGTGTTCGTGGCGGCTTGGGAGGAGGCCGAGGTAATCGGCGCGATGCTCCGCGCGACCCTCGCCCGGCTCGATCATCCTGATTATCGGCTCTACGTTGGCACCTATCCCAATGATCGTGCGACGATCGCTGCGGTGGCCGATGTCGCGGCGGATGATCTGCGCGTTCGGCTCGTGATCGGCGCGCACGATGGGCCGACGACCAAGGCCGATTGCCTCAACACGCTGTGGCGCGCGCTGGAACGGGATGAGGCGCGCGGTGGGGGGCACGCGGCGGCGGTGGTGCTGCACGATGCCGAAGATGTCGTGCATCCCGGCGAACTCCGCGTGTTCGATGCGCTGATCGGCGACCATGCCGTCGTGCAGGTCCCGGTACTGCCGCTGATCGATCCGGCGGCGACGTTGATCTCGGGCCATTATGCAGACGAATTTGCAGAGGCACATGCCAAAAGTCTGGTTGTACGCCAAGCGCTTGGTGCGGGATTGCCACTGGCGGGGGTCGGTTGCGCGATCGACCGTGCGATGCTCGATCGGATCGCATTGGCGCAGGCTGGGCTGCCGTTCGATGCCGGATCGCTGACCGAGGACTACGAATTGGGGCTGCATATCGCGGGCCTCGGCGGGCGTGGCGTGCTGGCGCGCGTGCGCGAGCGACCGGGCGGACCTTTGGTCGCGGTGCGCGCTTACTTCCCGTCGACGCTCGACGCGGCGGTCCGGCAAAAGGCGCGGTGGATGACGGGGATCGCGCTCGCCGGATGGGACCGGATCGGCTGGACCCGAACGCTCGACTGGCGCGAGCATTGGATGCGGATGCGCGATCGCCGCGCCCCGCTTGCGGTCTTGGTCCTGGCGGTGGCGTATGTCGCTTTGGTGGCATGGGGCGCTTCGCTCGTGGCGCATGCGGTGGCGGGCGTGCCCGCGCCGCCAGTATCGCCAGCGATGGAGTTGCTGTTGCGCGTCAACGCGGCGCTGCTCGGCTGGCGGCTCGGCTCGCGCGCGCTCTTCACCGGTTTTGCCTATGGCTGGCGCGAGGCATTGTGGTCGCTGCCGCGTGCACTCGTTGCCAATCTTGTCGCCTTGCTCGCGGCGCGCCGGGCGGTGACCGCTTATGCCCGATCGCTGCGCGGTGGAGCGCTGACCTGGGACAAGACACACCATGTCTTTCCCGACGATGTCGTCGCGCGCCGAGAAAGCGAGGCGTAATGCCAGGGCAAGGCAGGCCGCTGCGTTTTCTAGGCGCTGTGCTCGGCGGATGGATCGGCCTGCGCGTCGTGATGCTGTGGCCGCAACTCGATTCGCCCGCAGCGATATTGCGCGCAGTGGCCCCGCCGCCGATCGCTGCTGCGCAGCCCCCACAGAACGCGCACCCCAGCGCCGTGACAGGGCGCGGCTTGGTGTGGACACCGGGGCCCCCCGGCTCGCGCGCCGCCATAGCGCTCGCACCGCGCCGCGCCGCCGATCCCACCCGCGTCGCGCTCGCCTTGCTTGGGCTAGTGCGCTTCGGCGATCCCGTGCCGGTGGAGGATACCGCCGCATTGCTGCCGGGCATCCCGCGCCCGATCCCGCCCGCACCGTCGCTGCGGCCACCGTCGCGCTGGTCGCGCAGTGCCTGGGTGGTTGCGCGCGGTGGCGCGGGGATCGCACCGGGGGGCTGGGCGGCCAGCTCGGTGGATCACAAGCGGGTGCTCGGGTCGCGTATCTTTTCGATCGCAAGCATCGCATCGCGCTCGCGGGTCGCGTCACATCTCCGCTCGGGCGCGGCCTGCGCGAGGCGGCGATCGGCGTGGAGTGGCAGCCGACGCGCCTGCCCATCCGTGTGGTCGCCGAACAGCGCTTCGCCGTGGATGGCGGGCGCAGCGGCCCTGCGCTTGGCATGGTCGGCGGTATCGGCCCGGTCGCGTTGCCGCGCGATTTCCGGCTGGAGGCTTATGGTCAGGCGGGTGTGATCCGCCGCGCGGTGACCGAGCCCTATGCCGATGGTGCCGTACGCATTGCGCACCCGCTCGCGACTGTCGGCGGCGTGCCGATCGATCTGGGCGCCGGGGTGTGGGGCGGTGCGCAGCGCGGCGCGGCGCGGCTCGATCTTGGTCCGTCGGTGGGCGTATCGCTCCCGCTCGGCCAGCAAAGGGTGCGCGTGATGCTCGATTGGCGGCAACGTGTGGCGGGCGATGCCCGGCTAGGTTCAGGCGCGGCGCTGACGCTCGGTACCGACTTTTAGGCCTAGCGCGCGCCGACCACTACGCTGACGAGCAATCGCCGCCCGAGTTCGGGGAAGCCCACCGCCGTCTCGGCCCGGCTGTCGGCGAGATTGCGCAACACCGCGCTCACCGCGACCCCGCCCGAACCCGTCCAGCGCGCACCGATATCCGCCTGCGCCCGGCCGCGTGTCGCGACCAGCCCGGTCGGTACCGAGCTGTCGGCATAATCGCCGTTGAAGCGCACCGCGCTGTTCAGCTCGATTCGGCGCGACGGACGCCAGGCGAGCCGGAGATTTCCCTGCCAGTTGGGACGGTTGCGCAGGGGCGTCGGGCTGTCGATGTGGAGCCAGGTCAGCGCCCCCGACACGTCGATCGTGCGCCCGGCACGCAGCGTCGCGTCGCTTTCTATGCCCCTGATTGTCACCCGGTCGCGATTGACCAGCGCGAAGCTCTGCGGGTCGAAATCGATCAGGTCGCGGAAGCGATTATCGAAATAGGCCAGATGCAAACGGTGTCCGCCGCGCGTCCATTCCGCGCCCGCCTCCCAATTGCGGCTGCGCTCGGGCCGCAACCCGGGCCGACCGATTAGCGGATTGCCGAGCGCATAGAAGCTGGGAAGCTTGAAACCGGTGCCGTAGCGCGCGAACAGCACCGGCAGATGCGCCGCCGGCTGCCACCCCATCCCACCGCGCCCGGTCCATACCCGCGGACCGCCGCGAACCGCATCGTAGCGCCCCGCCGCGGTGAGCGTGAAGCCCAGACCGGGACGCAAAATACCTTCGGCAAAACCGCTCAGCGTCCGCCGATCGATGCGGAAGTCGGTCGGCAGCGGGAAGCCAAAATCGATCGTGCCGGTGCTGCGGCCGTGTTCGTCGAGCAGCGCCCCGCCGACCGTCGCGGTCAGCGGGCCAAGCGTCGCGGTCACATCCGCGATCGCCTCTACCCGCGACAGCCGGTTGCGCACGGTGATCGCCGGGACCGCCGACAGGATCCCGGGGCGGATCGCGGGGGTCGCCGACTGGTCGGTCTGCTGCGACCAGCTGAGCGACAGATTGGGCCGCACCGCCGCCTCCGGGCCGCGCCGCAGCGACGCGCCGAGCGTCCACACGCTACCGCTGCCCGTCTCCTGCGCGCGGTTGACCGCCAGCCGCGGACCGCCGCTATCCTGCGGAAAGGCGCGATGCGCGTTGGTCGCGTACAGGCCGAGCAGCGCCGCGTCATAGCCGCCGATCCGCTGTCGCAGCCGCGCAATGCCTTGCCCACGCTGCACGTCGGATCCGGCGTCGCTTGCGCCGCTGTCATAGGCCGCGGCACCGAGCAGCAGCCCGCCGCTCTTCCAGCCGTGCGCGAGCGTGACGCCACCGCCGCGCTCGCTGTCGCTGCCCGCCATGACGCGGCCGCTCACGTCGGTGGACGCGCGTCGCGGGTCGCGCAGCCGGATGTTGATCACACCGGCCAGCGCATCCGACCCGTGCACCGCCGAAGCAGCCCCCCGCTCGACCTCGACCGCCGCGACCAGAGCGGGGTCGAGCAAGGTGAAATCGAAGGCACCGCCCTGGCTGTTGGTCGCATTGTGCACGCGGATGCCGTCGAGGAGCACCAGCGAGAAATTGGGCTCGCCGCCGCGCACTGAAACGAAGCTGCCCCCGCCGACGCCATTGGTCGACACCGCGCGCACCCCTGCGACATCGTTGAGCGCATCGAGCAGCGTGGGCGGCTGCAGCCGCGCGATCGTCTCGGCCGAAATCGTTGCGGGGGCCGCGGTGCCATCCGAGCCGGTGCGCGACGCGGTCACCACGATCGGTGCGGGGTCGCTCGACTCGGTCGCGCTTTGCGCCTGAGCCGTACCCGCCGCGACGGTGCAACTTACGACCGCCAGTGTGGCCGCACCGATCCGATTACGCATAGCAACGATCATCATTTGCGGCTTCCCCCCAACACCCGTTTGGAATGTGGCAAATTTATCGGCGGCGGTCACGGCCCGGCGGGCGGTGAAAGGACCAATCCGGGCGAATCGCCGATTGTGTCCGCTTGGCAGCGGGCGTAGCCAGGGATCCTCGGCTTTTAGCGAGGACAAGCGCGATGATCGGTGCTCTGAAGCCTATCGTTCGAATGGTCGCCGTGGCGGGGCTTGGGTTGGCCGCGTCGTTCGGCAGTGCGCAGACCTACGAAACCTACGGCGTCCATAACGATCCCAAGGTCAGCCCGTGCCAATCGCCCGATTGCCGCTATCCGCGCGCGCCGGGCACGCCCGCCGATCCGGTCTATCCGGCCTATTGGTCGGCGAAGTGGACGATGTACCGGGTCTTCAACAGCTATCAGAAATACGGCCCGCCCTATCGCGGTCGGCCGCCGCTCCCGCTGCGTCCGGGGCGTGATTACGAGATATCCTACGGCGCGACCTATTATGATTCGACGTGGCGCGGACGCTCGGGCGAGGGCGCGATGATGGAGCATTACGACAAGCGCTGCTTGCCGATCTTCCCCATCTCGAACCATTTCACCTGCTCGTTCATCTCGCTCGGCGACACAGCTTTTTTCGTCACCTATCCGCAGGATCGGCCAAAGGGCATGCCGCCGGTGTGCCTGTTCTCGCCTGCCAACCACCCGCCGCGGCGCGATTTCATATCGCATCTGCCGTATAGCGCGGGCGACAGCGCGCGGATCGGCCCGGGCGGGCAGGGCTATTCGTTCTGGATCGCGGCCGATGGCGGCAAAGTGGTGCAGACCGGGGCCAGCCCTGATCGCACCGCCGACCAGGCGATCCTGTTCGGCTATGGGTTCAAGGCAGACGGCAGCGCGCAGCAAGTGCCACAATCCTTCTATTTCTCGGGCTATCCGCTCGCCCCCGCCAATGCGCCGATCGTCAGCCAGAATTACACCAGCTTCGCGCCCGTTCGCCCCGATCCGGCCAAGACCTGGAATCAAGTGAGTGGTCTCGATCCCGCCACGCTGCCGGCGTGCCATTTGTTCGACCCGGTGAGTAGCCCGAAGGATGCGCTGATGGGCAAGTCCGTTGGCACGCGCGCGCCAACCTGGGGCGATATCGGGCGATGGAGGAAACGCTAGTCCTGGAGCGGTAATCCTGCGGAGCCGCTCGCTTCGCGATGCCGGGGTAACCACGCCGACGCGAAAAACCCCGGTGGCCGATCGGGCCACCGGGGTTCTTGCTAGACCGTCCCTCGCCAGGGAGCCAGGGATAGCCCGCTCGGCCCCGACACCCTTATAGGGGGGCGGGTGCCAGGGCCGGTCTCGTTTAGCCGAGCAGCTTCAGCACGCCCTGCTGCGACTGGTTCGCCTGGGCGAGCAGTGCGGTCGACGCCTGGCTGAGGATCTGCGCCTTGGCGAGGCTGGTCGTCTCGGTCGAGAAGTCGACGTCTTCGATCCGGCTGCGCGCGTCGGTCAAATTGGCGACATTGGTTGTCAGGTTGTTGACCACCGAGCTCAGACGGCTCTGGCCGGCACCGAGCGAAGCGCGGGTCGTGGCCACTGCCTTCAGCGCCGTGTCGAGATCGGTCAGCGCTGCCGTGGCACCGGCTGAGGTCGAAATGTCGGATGCGATCGCATCGTCGAGATCGATGCCGCCGACGTTGAGGGTGACAGTATCCGTGCCTGCCGAACCGGTCTGAATCTTGACCGTTGCAGCAGCCTTGCTGAGCAGCGAAACGCCGTTGAAGTTGGTCTTGCTCTGAATGTCGGTCAGCTGACCGGTCAGCTCGGTAACTTCGGCCTGCAGGTTAGTGCGGTCGTCGTCGCTATAGGTGCCCGATGCGGACTGAACCGACAGCTCGCGGACGCGCTGCAGGATGTTGGTGACTTCGCCGAGCGCGCCGTCTGCCGTCTGCGACAGTGCGATGCCATCGTTCGAATTGCGGATCGCCTGGTTCTGACCCTTGATCTGCGAGGTCAGCGACGATGCGATGGCGAGGCCGGCGGCGTCGTCCTTCGCGGAGTTGATGCGCTTGCCGGTCGAGAGGCGTTCGATGCTGGTCTGCAGCGCTGCGCTTGCCGAGTTCGAGGCGTTGGTCGCGCGGAGTGCGGCGACGTTGGTTCCGATAACAGTCATGGGTCTATCTCCATTATGGTCCGGCAATCCCGCCGCCCCCTATCGGAGAGCCGAGCCGCCAAAGGTGGTAACGACCGGCTGATCTGGAGATTAAGCACTTTTGCAAACCACGTCGGTTTTTCGCGGTTTTGCGGGCCTATTATAGCGGATTGCGGCACGCCACGCTGCCGGATGCGGAAATTCTTTGCCGCTGCGGCAGCATGTTTAACGGCTCGTTTACCAAAGATGCCGCATTCCCCGTTCGACAGGGGGAATTCCATGCGTTCGATCGTTCCATCCGCCGCCATTCTGCGCCAGCATTATCCGCTGGTATCGGCGCTTCGTGCTCAAGGTTTCGTGATCGGTGGTGGTGCCGACACCAAGGCACGCAGCGGCGACCTCTATCTGGTGGCGGAGGGGGAAACTCCGCCGGCGGCCGCGCGCACCGTCGTGATCGGATCGGACGCACGCTGCATCATTCCCTCGCGCGACGGCAGCCCGGCACGCGTTTCGTTCGGTTCCGCCGATGCCGCGGTTGGCGCTGGCTTCGTCCGCGCACTGCTCGCCGAGCCCGAAATGCCGACCGCCGCCGATCCCGAGAGCCTCGCGCTCTACGCGCTGGCCGAACGCGTCGCCGCGGCGGACATTACAGTGCTGATCAACGGCCTGACCGGCACTGGTAAGGAAGTCCTAGCCCGCGCGATCCATTTGAATTCGGCGCGCGCAACCGGGCCGTTCATCGCGATCAATTGCGCCGCCCTTCCCGAAACCATGCTCGAAGCGATGCTGTTCGGGCATCAGAAAGGTGCCTTCACCGGCGCATCCTCGGGCGGCGAAGGCTTTTTCCGTGCCGCGAACGGCGGCACGCTGCTGCTCGACGAAATCGCCGAAATGCCGCTCCAGCTTCAGGCGAAACTGCTGCGCGCGCTGCAGGAACGTGAAGTCGTGCCGATCGGCGCGACCAGCCCGCAAGCGATCGACGTCCGCGTCATCGCCTGCGCCAACCGCGATTTGCAGGACGAAGTCGCGGCCGGCCGCTTCCGCGCCGATCTTTACTATCGCCTGTCGGTGTTCCCGCTGACGACCAAGCCGCTGGCCGAGCGCCCGCAGGATATCCCTGCGCTCGCCGCGACATTGATCCTGCGCCACGCCGGCAAGCGCCAGACGATCCCGTGGCCCGACATGTCGGCGATCGATTTGCTGCTGCGCCACGATTGGCCGGGCAATGTCCGCGAGCTGGAGAATGTCGTGCAGCGCGCGCTGCTGTTTGCAGGCGGCGATACGGTTTCGGCCGAACACATCGTGTTCGATCGCCCGAGCGCGTTGCAAGCGAGCGCGGCGAATGATCAGTCGGCACCCGCGACGCCCCCCGCAACTCTGGGCAACATCGTGCAGATGCACGAATTCCAGGCGATCCGCGAAACGCTGGCGGCGTGCAACGGCAGCCGGGTCGAAACCGCGCGGCGGCTCGGTATTTCCGAGCGCACGCTGCGCTACCGCCTCGCCAAGGCGCGCGAACAGGGTGATGACATCGTGACCACCGCCAATCGGACCGCCAACCGGAGTGTATGGGCATGAGCATCGACGGAATCGGTGGTGGTGGCGGCGCGATGAGCGTCGACCGCGTGATGGCGCTCCGCGCGCAAATCCTCGAACGCAACCAGGCACTCGCGCGCGCTGGTGCAAGCGACGGGCCGGCAGCGACCCAAGCCAAGCCGTCCAGCTTCGCCGCGACGATGGAAGACGCGCTGAAGAGCGTGAACCAGGGCCAGGTCGAGGCCGGTCGCCTGTCCGAAGCCTATGAACGCGGCGAGACGATCGACATCGCGAAAGTGATGATGGCGCGTCAGCAAGCGTCGGTCGGCTTCGAGGCAACGCTGCAAGTCCGCAACAAACTCCTGTCCGCTTACAAGGACATCATGAGCATGCCGGTATAATGGGGGTGTGTCCTCATCATCTGCAGGGGCCAGCATTGCCCGGAGCGCCACACCGGCAAGGAACGGTGCGCCGTCGCGTAGCAGAGCTACGCGCAAGTGGTGTGACGCAGCCGGTGTGGCGCTCCGGGCAACCCCCGCGGGGCGGGCGCCTTTTGCCTCACGGCAGCGTTGCTCGTCGGTCACGATGGCAAACCATCGCTCCCTTCTCGCGCCTCCCCGTGAGGCAAAATCCGCTCCGTGATGGCCCCTGCAGATGATGAGGACACACCCCAAATGAGCAACGCCCTCACCCCCTCGCCGCAGTCCGGAGTCGCCGCCTTGGTGCCCGAGCGCTTCGCCAACCCCCTCAACCAGTTGCAGGGCTTGCTCGCGCAACCTGCGGTGCGGCGCAGTTTGCCGATGGTGCTGCTCGTCGGCTTGGTCGCGGCGGCGGCACTCGCCTGGATGATGATCGCCACGCCGAACCAGAAGACGCTGTTCGCGGGGCTGGCCGATGCCGACAAAGCGTCGGTGACCGCCGCGTTGCAGCAGGCCAACATCACGTCGAAGATCGATGAGGGCACCGGCGCGCTGACCGTCAACGAAGACGATTATTCGCGCGCGCGCATCCTGCTCGCCGGGCAGGGCCTGCCCAAAGCGGCACCCGGCGGCTATCAAATCCTCGATAATCTGCCGATGGGCGTGTCGCGCGCGGTGGAGGGCGAACGCTTGCGCCAGGCGCGCGAGACCGAGCTTGCCCGCTCGATCCAGGAAATCGATGCCGTGGCCGAGGCGCGCGTCCATCTCGCCACGCCTGAACAATCGGTCTTCGTGCGCGACAATGCAGCACCGTCCGCGTCGGTCATCGTCAAATTGCAGCCCGGGCGCAGCCTCGGCGACGCGCAGGTCTCCTCGATCGTCAATCTCGTCGCCTCGTCGGTCCCCGGCATGAAGCCCGAGGGCGTGACGATCGTCGATCAGATGGGCGGCTTGCTGACCAAGGGCGCGCATGAAAGCCAGCTCGGCATCGCCAGCGACGAACGCATCGCGTTTCAGCGCCGGGTCGAGGATAAATATCGCGCGCAAGTCGTGCAATTGCTCACGCCCTTGATCGGCGCGGGCAATTTCACCACCGAAGTGCAGGCCGATGTCGATCTGAACGAAACGCAGGCGACGCGCGAAAGCTATGACAAGCAAGGCGCGTTGCGGGTCGAACAGGGTAATTGGACCGGCAATGGCAATCCGGCAACGGCGGCCCCCGGCGGTATCCCCGGCGCGCTGTCGAATACCCCGCCGCCCGCCTCGACGCTGTCCGCACCACAGCCTGCAGCAACGCCGACGCCTGGTGCCACTCCGGTGGCCGGAGCGACGACACCGGGTGCGGTCGCGCCGGTCGTCGCGGCGGCAGCGGGTGCGGTCAGCGATGCGCTGAAGGCGAGCGACCAATATTCGCGGGCCTATGATCTCGGCAAGGAAGTGTCGGTCAGCCGTACCGCGCCGGGCACGATCACGCGCCTGTCGGTTGCAGTGCTGTTGCGCGATCCCGACACGGGCAAGCCGCGCGGCACGGTCGAAATCCAGCAGATCACCTCGCTGGTGCAGACCGCGGTCGGCTTCAGCCCAGGCCGTGGCGACCGCGTCACCGTGATCAGCCGCAAATTTGCTGGGGCCACCGCGCTCGATGAAAAGCAGCCCTGGTATGAAGCCGGGTGGCTGCCCGTGGTGGCGCGCAACGTGACGGCGATCGTCATTGCGTTGCTGGTGCTGTTCCTCGGCATCCGCCCGCTCGCCAAGGCGGTGCTCAAGAAGCGCGAGGAGCCTGCGCCGCAGCCCCGCGCCGCGCTCGGCCGCGATTATGTCGCCGAATCGCAAGGCGGTGGCCAGATGCCGCCCCCGCCCGGGGACCAGCCCGTCAGCATCGACGCGCTCGAAAAGACGCGCGGTTATGACGACCGGATCGGCATGGTGCGCGGCTTCACCCGCGACAATCCGGCGCGCGCTGCGCTCGCCGTACGGGATATGATCAAGTCATGAACGCTCCGACCAATTCCCTGGGCCGAACCTATACCGGCGTCGAACGCGCCGCTGTGCTGATGATGCTGGTCGGCGAGGAAGAGGCGGCTGCAATCCTGCAGAAGCTGGATCCCGAAGAAGTGCGTCAGCTCGGCAAGGCGATGTTCGCGGTTGCCGATGTCAGCGAAATCGAGGTCGAGCATGTGCTCGACGATTTCGTCGGAAAAGCCCGTGAAAGAACTGCGATCGGCTTCGACCCGCGCCCGCGGATCGAGGCGGTGATGACGCGCGCGCTGGGTCAGGAAAAGGCCGACAGCGTGCTCGCGCGGATCGTGCCGGCGCAGGAGGCGTGCCAGATCGATCTGCTCGACTGGCTCGACGCCGGGGAAATTGCCGCGATGATCGAGAAAGAGCATCCGCAAATCGCCGCGGTGCTGATCGCCAATCTCGATCCCGCGGTCGGCGCGCAAGTGCTCGAACTGATGCCCGATGCGGTGCAGCCCGACATCCTCCACCGCCTCGCGCGGCTTGGGCCGATCACGCCCGAGGCGGTCGCCACGCTGAAAACCATGCTCGCCAACCGCACCACGTCGAGCCAGACGCAGACCGGGGTCACGCTCGGCGGCACGCGCGATGCGGCCAAGATCCTGTCGAGCGGGCGCAAGGCGACCGAGCTGCGCGTCATGCCCAAATTGTTCAAGATCGACCGCGAAGTCGCCAAGGCGATCGAAGAGGCGATGTTCGTGTTCGACAATCTGCTCGAGCTCGACGACAAGAATCTCGGCACGCTGATCCGCAATATCGACAGCGACATTCTCACGCGCGCGCTGAAGGGCGTCGACGAGAGCATCCGCAGCCGTTTCCTCGGCTGCATGTCGAGCCGCGCCGCCGATGGCATTCGCGACGAGATGGAGGCGCGCGGGCCGATGAAGCTCAGCGAAGTGCTCGATGCGCAAAAGGTGATCATCCAGATCGCACGCAATCTCGCCAAGGACGGCACGATCCAAATGGGCGGCGGTGACGACGATTATGTCTGAGTTTACAGCCGGTTTTTCATCGCGGGGCCATGGCGTCGCGGAGGCGCTGCAAGCCGCGTTTGCGCCGCGTGTTGGCGGTTTTGCCGTCGCCGACCTGCGCGAACGCGCGACGCGGGGGCCCGTCCATTTCGCGCCGCAAGGGGAGGGCGAGGCCGGCCCGAAGCACTTCGCACCGGCCAACCCGGCTGTGAATCCGACCGCAGGCTGGGATCCGCTCGACGCCGCCGCGCCACAGACCAGCTTCGTCGATCCCGTCGTGGCGGCGCATGCAGCGGGATATGCCGAGGGCGTCGAGGCCGCGTTGGCGGAGATCGCCGCGACCGGGGAGCGCGACCGCGCCTTGCTCGCGTCCCTGACCGCCGCCTTGCAAGCCGACGACCGGGTTGACCGCGACGCGGTGGCGCAGCGCTTGCGGCAGACGGTGCTGTTCCTCGTCACACGGCTCGTCGGCGAAGTCGGCATTGCGCCCGATATCCTCGCACGCCGGATCGATGCTGCCGCCGAAATGCTGAGCGATGCCGCAGAATCGGCGATGCTGCGCGTTCATCCCGACGATCTTCCCTTGCTTGAGGGCACGCTGCCGCGCCAGATTTTCGCGATCGCCGATGCGCGCGTCGCGCGCGGTGCGTTCGTGCTCGAAAGCGCCTCGACGATCGTCGAGGACGGTCCGGAAGAATGGCTCGAACAATTGGCGCAAGCGATCGACCGCGTTGCGGTGCCGGGCGCATGAACGCACTCTCGACCGTTCGTGCTGAGCCTGTCGAAGCACCGTCCACCACGCGTACCGAAGCCCGTGGGGCACCTGCCCTTCGACAAACTCAGGGCGAACCGGAAGGGCATGCCCCGTCATGCTGAACCGCTTCACCGGCGACTATCTCGATTCGCTCGGCCTCCCCGATTTCACGCCGCGCCCTAAGGTATCTGGGCGGCTTGCGTCGTTCGATGGTCTGTTGATGGAGGCGGTCGGCCTCACGCTGCCGGTCGGGACCGTCTGCCAGGTCGGCGACCGCGCATCAGGCGTCGAGGCTGAGGTAATCGGTTTCCGCAATGGCCGCACACTGTTGATGAATCTCGGCGGGGCGGCGGCACTCCTTCCGCAAGCCCCCGTCCGTCCGCTCGGCGCGCCGGGCGAGGCCGAGGTCGGGCCTGCCATGCTCGGCCGCGTGGTCGATGGCGCGGGCAAGCCGATCGACGGCTTGGGACCAATTCGCGGTGCGGCGCGCTGGCCGCTTGCGGGCAAGATGCAATCGCCGCTCGATCGCGGCCGCGTGCTCAAACCGCTCGATGTCGGGGTACGCGCGATCAACGGCTTGCTCACCGTTGGTCAGGGTCAACGCATTGGCATCATGGCGGGGTCTGGCGTCGGTAAATCGGTGCTGCTCGGCATGATCGTGCGCGCGGCCGAAGCCGATGTCATCGTGATCGGCCTGATCGGCGAGCGCAGCCGCGAAGTTGCCGACTTCCTCGAAACCAAGGTCGCGGGCGAAGCACGCAAGCGCGCCGTCGTCGTCGCGGTCCCCGCCAACCATTCGCCGGTGCTGCGCATCCGTGGGGCTCTCCGCACCCACGCCATTGCCGAGGCGTTTCGTGCGCAAGGCAAGAAGGTGTTGCTGATCATGGATTCGCTCACGCGCGTCGCCCATGCCGGGCGTGAGATTGGCTTGGCGCTCGGCGAACCCGCCAGCGCGCGCGGTTACCCGCCCTCGGCAATCGCGATGCTGCCCAATCTGATCGAGCGGGCGGGCGTCGATGTCCACACCGGCGGATCGATCACCGCGATCTACACCGTGCTCGCCGATGGCGACGACGGTAACGATCCGGTGGTCGACAGCGCGCGCTCGATCCTCGACGGGCATATCGTGCTCTCGCGCCAGCTCGCCGAGCGCGGCGTATACCCTGCGATCGACATCGGCCCCTCGGTCAGCCGCGTGATGAGCGACATCGTCGGCACGCCGCATTTGAAGGCCGCGCGCGTGCTGCGGCGTCACCTCGCCACCTATGAGGAAAATCGCGATCTCGTGCTGATGGGCGCGTATCGCTCGGGTGCCGATCCGGCGATCGATGCCGCCATCGCCTGCCACCCGGCGGTGATGGAATATATCAAGCAGGATCCCGACGAAATGGTCACGCTCGATGATGCCGCGGCCGAGCTGATCGGCGTCTTCGCGGATGGCTAAATCCAAACTCGACCGCATCCTGCGCGTCCGCACCTTGCAGCTCGGACTCGTCCAGGCCGAGGAATCGCGGGCACAGGAACGCGCGGCGAGCGAGGCGATGCTCAAATCCCGGATCGCGCAGCTCGTCGCAGGGGTCTCGCCAGCGCCGGCACCCGTCGCTGCCTTCTCGCTCGTCGCTGCGGCGCATTTCCGCGAGCGCTTGCACCAATCCGCCGAAGCCGCCGAGGGGCGGCTGCGCGCGGCGCAAGCCGTCGTCGAACGTGCCGCGGAAGCAACGCGTGAGGCGCGGCGCGACCAGAGCGCGATCGAGAAGCTGATCGCCCGCGCCGAGGCCGACGCCGTGGTCAAGGCGATCCGCGCGATGGAAGCAATGCCGCCGTCGCGCAAAATCCGGCATGATCCTTGCTGAAACTCGGACGGGTGCCCGTGTTGGGCCCCGCTGGAGTTTGCATGATCGACCTGTCGTCCGCTTTGCCACCGCGTGCCCCGCCCGCGCCGCCACCCGTCGTGGTGGCCGAGGGTGCCGTGACGCCAGGGGCTCAGTTCGCACGGACGCTGGGCGCTTTTCTCGATGCCAAAGAGGCCGCGCTGGAGCCGCAAGCGGCGAACCCGCTCCTTCCCGAACGGCAAGCCGCTGCCGAACCCGGCAAGGATTTGCCTGTCGCGGGCGACGATGACTCCGCTGCGGCCGATCCGGCGGCAGAAAACCTGTGGCTGGCCGCGCTGCCGCTGCCTGCGCCGCTTCCCGCCGTGGCGACCGTGCCGACGCCCGATGGCGTGGGAAGCACGACCGCGATTGCGCCAAGCGCGCCGCCCATGACCGGCGATCAGCCCACTGCGCGCGGTGCTGTGCCGGAGACCCCGCCGCGCGAAACTCTGCCGGTTCAGGACGGTGTGACCGGGCAGATGCCCCCGGCGATTGACGCGCAACCGACGCCGCAAGCGCTGCCGCCGAAGGTGCTCGATGCGCTGTCTCCCTTGCCCCGTTCCGCAGCGAGCAGCGTTGCTTCGCAACCGATGGCCGATGTCCCGCACGTGACGCCTGACGTGTCGGTAGGAGCATCCGCCCCGGTCGATACGCCGGCGCAAGCAATCGCCGTCAGCACGCTGCCGCAGCCCGCCGGTCAGGTCTTTGCGACCGCCCGCGCGCTTGCCGGGTCGTGGCGCGATCGCACCGCGCCCGGCGAGGGACGCGACCAGATCGAGCTTCCGATGTCCTTCGCCGGTGCCGTGCCGGTCGATTTGCGCGAACGCGCGCTCGTCCACGCCGCCGCCCAGACCGCGAACCCGGCGCTCGATCTGACCGCCGATAGCGGGCTGCAGCGGATGATCGACCGGATCGAAATGCTGCGCGACACTGCCGATGCCGGCGACACGCGCGTGCGGCTCATTCCCGATGCGCTGGGCAGTATCGACGTCGCGGTGCGGCAAGAGGGCGACCGCGTCCACATCCGCTTCACCGCTGAGCACGAAGCCACGCGCGCCCTGATCGCCGAGGCGCAACCGCGCCTGACCGAACTTGCCGCTGCGCGCGGGGTGCGGATCGGCGACACCAGCGTCTCGACCGGAACCGGCGGCGGCGGCACCGCACCGCCGCCGCGCCCGGCCCGGCCACCCGCGCCTGCTTCGGCATTGGCCGATGCCACCGCGCTTTCCACCCCCGACCACCGCCTCGCCTGACATGAAGGAGCAAGACCGTGAGTGACAAGACTGCCATTGAGGACACGCCCAAGAAGAAAAAGGGCGGCGCGATGAAAATCGTGCTGATCGCCGTCGGTGCCGTGGCTGTGCTCGGCGGCGGTGCCGGCGGCGCGCTCTATGCGATGAACGCGGGGATGCTCGGCGGGCATGGCGGCGCTGCCGTTGCCGAGGGGCCGCGGCTCGTCCCCAAGGTCGAGCAGAAGCGCGCCGGATCAGGCGAGGGCGAGGGCCATGAATCGAGTGGTGGGCATAAGCCGCCGACCGGGACCGGCGGCGACAAATATGCCTCCAATTATTATGCGATGGATAAGGAGTTCACCTCCAACCTGCAGGACAGCGTGCACTTCGTCCAGATCGGCATCGCCGTCTCCACGCCGTATGACGACACCGTCATCGAGAACATCAAGACCAACGAAATCGCCGTGCGATCGTCGATCCTGATGGCGCTGGGCGACACCACCGAGGAGCAGGTTTTTACCAGCAATGGCAAGCAGATGCTGCAGCGCCGGATCGCCAAGGCGATCAACGATACGCTGAAGGAAAAGGAAGGTTTCGGGGGCGTTGGTAACGTTTACTTTACCACTTTCGTTGTTCAGTGAGGCATGGTTAACGAAGGCCTTAAGCGCAGCAGCGGCCAGTCAGCGGACGAGCGGCGGGAACGTCCCCGGCGCGCGGCGGAGCATGCCGGGCTGGGGGCGACCAATCTCAATCCGTTCGGCGATCTGCACACCGTGCAGCATCTGTCGGCACGCCTCGCACGCGGCGTGCGCGGCGTGTTTGAACCGTTGTTGCGCAAGGAAGTGCGCTGCTGGGCCGAACCGCTCGTCGTGCAGCGCCTCGCCGACTATCGCGCCGAACGCCCCGCCGGGCTGACCGCGTGGCTGCCAATGGCGATGTCGGCGGTCGGTGCGAATGGGGGAACCCTGCCGACCGGCCAGACGCTCGCCGTGCTCGACGGGCGCTTCGTTATGGAATTGCTCGACCTGTTCTTTGGCGGCACCGGCCATGCGCCGCATGATCTGCCGAGTGAATTCACGCCGGCTGCCGAAGCGATGATCGCGCAGCTCGGCACGATGCTCGCCGAACCGATACGGACGGCGTGGGAACCGCTCGCCAAGATCAGTTTCGTCCCCGGCCATGTCGAAGTGAACCCGGCGCTGATCCCCGATTTCGATACCGAGGATGCGGTCGTGGTTACGCGTTTCGGCATTGCAGCCGGCACCGCGAAGCCGGTATTTCTCGATCTCCTCTATCCCGTCGCAGCACTCAAGCCGCATGGCCCGTCGCTCACCGGCAAGGTGCACGGCAAGACCGCCGAGCCCGATCCGGCGTGGCGCAACGGCCTCACCCGCGCGGTGATGGACGTGCGCTTCGGCGTGCGCTCGGTGCTTGCCGAACCAATGGTCTCGCTCAGCATGCTGATGGAGCTGAAGCCGGGTGACGTGATTCCGATCAGCGTCGGCGGTGATGTTCCGGTGATGGTCGGCGGTGACCGGCTCGGCGCAGGCACGGTGGGCACGTCGAACGGCAAGGCCGCGATCAAGCTCACCAGTATTTCCTACGAACTGAATACCGACCTCGGGGGCAATTTCCAATGAACGACATGACGGGTGGGTTTCCGGTCGATGCGAGCCTCGCGGCCAACTTCCGGCTGCTGCAGGATGTCGACGTCAAATTGACAGTCGAGATCGGTTCGACCTCGCTCACGCTGCGCGAATTGCTCGCGCTCGGCGAATCGAGCGTGATCGAGCTCGACCGCCAGGCCAATGAATTGCTCGACGTGCTGGTCAACGGCACGCTGATCGGGCGCGGCGAAGTGGTGATGGTCGGTGACCGCTTCGGCGTGCGCATGACCGAGCTGGTTTCCCCTGAAAAGCGGGCCTGACGGCGATGATGTGGTCCTATGTCCTGAAGCTGGTCGTGCTGCTGCCGCTCGTCTGCGGCCTGATGATCGGGTGCCTCTACGCCTGGCGCAAACTTGAATCACGGATGCCGGGGCAACCCGCCAACCGGATGCTCAAGGTCAACGAAACGATGATGATCTCGCCCAGCGTCCGCCTGGCCGTGATCGATTTCGAGGGGCGCAAGCTGCTCGTCTCGGTCAGCCGCACCGGCGTCACGCTGATCGATCGCGGAAGCGACGCGGCGTGAGCGTCAAGATCGTCCGCAAGGGCTCGGGCCCGGCGCTGATCCGCCAGCCGGAGAAGCGCACCTCGCCTTGGGGCAAACTCTTCCTGGTCCTGCTCGGCATCGTCTTCGCGCTGATCGTCGCGCATCCGGCACTCGCCCAGACCGTCCCGCTCCCTGCTCCCACGCCCGGCGTCGGCGATGCGGCGGACAAGGCCTTGAAGGAACTCGGCGGCGGCGACGCGCCGATGGCGCTCAGCTTGCAGATCCTCATCGTCATGGGGCTGCTGACGATCCTGCCCGGTATTCTGTTGATGATGACCAGCTTCACGCGGATCATCATCGTGCTGGCGATCGTGCGGCAGGCGATGGGCCTGCAACAGACCCCGCCCAATCAAGTGCTGATCGGCCTGTCGCTGTTCCTGTCGTTCTTCGTGATGGCGCCGACGATCAACAAGATCAACGCAACCGCGATCCAGCCGTATGCCGAGAGCAGGATCGGCGCGACCGACATGATTAAATTGGGCGCGATCCCGCTGCACGAATTCATGGCGAAGCAGACGCGCAAAAAGGACATCACGATGTTCGCTGGAATCGCCAAGAGCGGGCCGTATCAAAAGGCGGAGGACATCCCCTTTTCGGTGCTCCTCCCGGCCTTCGTGACGAGCGAACTCAAGACCGCGTTCCAGATCGGCTTCCTGGTGTTCCTGCCCTTCATCGTGATCGACCTGGTCGTCGCGACGGTGCTGATGTCGCTCGGCATGATGATGCTGTCGCCGACGATCATTTCGATGCCGTTCAAGCTGTTGTTGTTCGTGCTGGTCGACGGATGGGCGCTGACGATGGGTTCGCTTGCCAATAGTTTCGTGAGTTAGCGGCATGGACGTCATTCCCCACCCGTTCGGGCTGAGCCTGTCGAAGCCTCCTCTCCACCCACGACCCGCTACGGTTGGCGCAATGCCCTTCGACAGGCTCAGGGCGAACGGGGGCGAGTGCTGACATGGACGCAGACTATTTCCTCACCATCGCCAATCAGACGATGTGGGTGCTGGCGCTCGCCTCCGCCCCGATCCTGATCCCGGCGCTGCTCGCCGGGCTCATCACCGGCATGATCCAGGCGGCGACCTCGATCAACGAACAGACCCTGTCGTTCGTGCCCAAGCTGATCGTCGTCGCGGTCTCGCTGCTGATTTTCGGTGGGCTCATCATCGGGCTGATCAGCGACTTCACGATCGGTATTTTCGAGCGGATCCCGGATCTGGTTCGCTGAAGTGGGCAGCGCGGCTGGCCCCCTCGGCTTCGGCCTGTCGGTCGAGCCCCAGCTTTGGGCGTTGATCTTCGTGATGGTGCGCGTCGGCGCAGCGTTCATCGCCGCCCCGGTGTTCAGCGCGGTGTCGATCCCGCTGACGGTGCGCGTCACGCTGTCAGGCGCGATCGGCGTGCTGGTGCTCGCCGTCCATCCGGTGACCCCGCCCGAACATGTCTTCGCCTTCAACACCTTCCTCGCGGTGGCGGCCGAGGCGCTGGTCGGCTTCGCGATGGGCTTCATCCTGCAGATCGCCTTTGCAGCACCGATGATCGCGAGCGAAGTGATCGGCACGTCGATGGGGATCGGCTTCGCCTCGGCGATCGATCCGCAGAACGGCCGCTCGACCCCGGCGCTCGGGCAATTCTTCTCGATGATGCTCACGCTGCTGTTCCTCAGCGTCAACGGCCATCTGATCCTCGTCGAGATGATTGTGAAAAGCTATGATGCGCTGCCGCCGGGTGGCGCGTGGCTTAAGCCGCAACAGCTCGAAAACATCGCGTTCTTCGGCGGATACACCTTTCTCGCTGGGCTGCTGCTCGCGCTGCCGGTCGGATTCCTGCTGCTGTGCCTCAATCTGATCGTCGGGATGATCTCGCGTTCGGCCCCGTCGCTCAACCTGTTCGCGGTCGGCCTGCCCGCCAGCCTCGCGGTCGGCGTCGTCGCGCTTGCGCTCGGCTTCCCGGCGATGGGCGATTATCTGCTCGTCATCATCGATGAGGCGCTCGCCGCCACGCAAAGCCTAGTGCTAGGCTGATGTCAGAGGATTTCGGCGAAAAAACAGAAGCACCAACCGCAAAGCGCAAACGCGACGCGGCCGAACAAGGTGACATTCTCAAATCGCGCGAATTCGCGACGGCGCTGGTGATCCTGGCGGGCTGTGGCTGGCTTGGTGTGATGGGGCCTAGCCTCGTTGGGGCCTGCAAGGAGGTGATGGCGTCGAGCTTCGCCTTCGATCACCGCGACGTGGAGGATTTCTCGCCCTTCCGCGCGCTCGCGCAAAGCGGGTGGAAGCTCGCCCCGGCGCTCGGTTCGTTGCTGGTGGTGACTTTCGTAGCAGCGATTCTCAGCCAGGCCGGGCTCGGGCATCTCGGCTTCAACGGCTCCTTGCTCGCGCCCAAGGCATCGCGGATCAATCCGGGGTCGGGGCTGAAACGCATTTTCGGGCCGCAAGGCTGGATCGAGCTTGGCAAATCGTTGCTCAAGGTCGTGCTGCTTGGCAGCATCGGCTGGTACATGCTGGGGCAAGTGGCGCGCAGCACGATCGGCCTCGCCTCGACCAATATCGGCACCGCGGTTGGTTCGCTCGGCGGCACCTTCATGGGCGTCTTGTTCACGATGGCGTTCGGGTTGGTGATCATCGCTGGCATCGATGTGCCGATCCAGATCATCCAGTTGCTGCGCAAGCTGCGCATGTCGAAACAGGCGATCAAGGACGAGAATAAGGAAACCGAAGGATCGCCCGAGGCGAAGGGCGCGATGCGGCAGCGTCAGCGCGAGATGGCGACGCGCAACATGCGCAAGGCGGTCAGCGAGGCGCATGTCATCCTCACCAACCCGACGCATTTTGCGGTCGCGCTGCGCTATGATCGGGGGAAAGACCAGGTGCCGGTGGTCGTCGCCAAGGGGCGCGGCGTCATCGCGCTGGCGATCCGCGAACTGGGCGCGGAAAACCGCGTGCCTGTGCTCGAATATCCCTCGCTCGCCCGCGCCGTCTATTACACCAGCCGCGAGGGGCAGGAGGTCCGCGACGATCTGTACGTTGCGCTCGCGACGATCCTCGCCTTCGTCTTCGGGCTCAACGCCGAGGCAGGCGGTACGCCCGCGACCACGCCGCCGCCGGTGCTGGTGCCGCCGACCGCGCGTTTCGACGAAAATGGCGTGAAGGAATCCTAAAGATGCGCGGGTTTCGGTCGTTCTATCATCTGAGTTTTGTAACGGGATCAAAGCCATGGTGACGACCAGCGCGACGGGGACCAATCTCGGCCAGTCGATCCTGACCGCGTCGAACGCCGGATCGGGCGTGGATACCGCATCGCTGGTATCGTCGCTGGTGCAGGCGCAATTCGCCGCCAAGAATGCCGCGCTGACCAAGCAGGAAAACACCCTCACCGCGCAAATTTCGTCGGTCGCCAAGGTCCAAAGCGGGATCACCGGCTTTGCGGCGGGTCTGAAGAGCCTGGTCAAGGGCGGCAGCCTCGTCACGCAACCGACCAGTTCGGATTCCGCTGTGCTGACCGCAAGCGCCTTGCCCGGCGCGAAATTATCAGGCCTGTCGGCCTCGATTGAGGTCACGCGCCTCGCCACACCGCAAATCGCGACGACCGCGACGCCCTTCGCCAGCCGCACGACGACCATCGGCACCGGCACGCTGACGCTGACCTTCGGCACCGGCACGGTTAGCAATGGCGCGCTCACCGGCTTTACGGCAGGACCCGCTTCGGCGATCGAAATTCCGATCGACAGCAGCAATCAAACGCTCGACGGCGTCGCCAAGGCGATCAACGCCAAAGCGGCCGGCGTAACCGCAAGCGTCGTCACCGATGCCGACGGCACCGCGCGCCTGACGTTGAAAGGCGCGACCGGCAGCGTCCAGGCCTTCACGCTGAGCGGCGACACCCCGGGCCTCGCGCAACTGAACGTCGGCGTCGGCGAAGGCGCGACCGCGATCGGCAGCGCCGCGCAGAATGCCCAGCTGAAGCTCGACGGCGTCGCGGTCGAGCGTGCGAGCAATACCGTGACCGACTTGATCGACGGCGTGAAGCTCAACCTTGCCAGTGCTGCGGTCGGCAAGACCGTGACGCTCGGCAGCAGCACGCCGACCGCCGGTCTTTCGCAGGCGGTGACCGATTTTGTCGATACCTTCAATCAGCTCCAGGCGATCCTGAAGAGCGAAACCGATTCGGCAACTGGCCCGTTACGCAAGGATTATAACGCGACCGGTCTATCGCGTGCGCTGCGCGGGCTGACATTGACCACGCTTACGACCAACGCCGCCGCGGGCGCCCCCACCAACCTTTCGGCGATCGGCGTGTCGACCAACCGTGACGGGACGCTGAGCGTCGATTCGGCCAGGCTCGCCGCGGTGCTTGCCAGCAATCCCGACGGGGTCGAGGCGTTGTTCGCCGATGGCACCGGCGCAAGCGGCGGCGGGATCGCGGCGGCACTCGACGCGATCTCGACGGCGGCGGTCGACAAGGCGGTGACCGTCAACGGCAAGACCGAACGCATCGGCCTGGTCGGCAGTGCCGCGCTTTACACCGCTGCCAAGACGCGCGTGACCGATTCGGAGGCCAAGGTTGCGACCGACACAACGGCGTATCAAGAGCGCCTGACCAAGCAATATGCCGCCTCCGACGCGCGCGTTGCCGCCTATAAAGCGAGCCAGACCGCGCTGACGAACCAGATCGCCCAGTGGAACAAGAGCAGCGCGTGACCGCCGCCTATGCCACGGCGTTCGGCCGCAACCCGGAGGCGACCTATCGCCAGATCGAGCTCGGCGGGCAGACCGCCGAGGCCGATGGCCCGGCGCTGGTACAATTGCTCTATGACGAAGCGATCCGCGCGCTGCGCGGGGCGGCATGGGCCGCCGAAAACGGCAATTATGCGATGAAGAGCGACAAGGTGACGCGCGCGACGGCGATCCTCTTCGCGCTCGAGGCGGGGCTCGATTTCGAAGCGGGTGGCAGCGTCGCCCCGGCGCTCGCCAATCTCTACGCCGGCGCGCGCCAGACGGTGGTCAATGCGAGCATCGGCAACGATCCGCGCCCGTTTCGCGAGGTGGCAGCGACGCTTGACGAGATCGGCCAGGCGTGGCGCGCGGTCCGCGCCGGGTAGCCGGCTGAAAAAAAGAGTTTCCGCGTCGTTAACCAAATTGTGACGTCGCGGGGTCTAGAGTGCGCGGCATGCGTGATCTTCCTCCTCCCGACCCGACCACACCGCGCCGCGCGCTCGGCACCATCCTCGTGGTCGATGACAGCCGTACCAATCTCACCGTGCTCGGGCGGCGGCTCGGGCATCTCGGCTATCTTACGGTGCTCAGCGACAATGGCGCCGAGGCGCTCGATCTCATCGCCGCGCGCGGGTTCGATCTGGTGCTGCTCGATATGGTGATGCCGCGTCTGGCGGGCGTGCAAGTGCTGCGCGAACTCCGCAGTAACCGCGATACGATCGATTTGCCCGTGATCATGCTGACCGGGCGCAGCGATCCCGCGGCCGCAGTCGAGGCGTTGGCCGCCGGGGCGGACGATCATGTCGCCAAGCCGTTCGATTTCGACGTGCTCGCCGCGCGCATCGCGCGGACGCTGGCGCGCGCGCGCCGGATCGCTGAGCTGAAACGGTCGAACGCCAATCTCGACGCCCGCATCGCCGCGCGTGCGGTGGAATTAGGCGAAGCCAAGACGCAACTCGCCGCCACCCGCGCTGACCGGCAGCGGCTCGTCGCCTCGATCCAGGCGCTGAGCGACGAGGTCGAACGGCTCAGCCGCTAGGCTAAAGCATCAACCGAACCAGCGCCGCACGCTGAAGTATCCGACGATGCCGACCGATACTGCAATGCAGATACCGCCGATCACGTCGAACGCCCATGGCTCCTTGGCAAACGGCAGGCCCTCCACGTTCATGCCGTACAGCCCGGTCAGGAACGTCAGTGGCAGGAAGATCAGAGCGACGATCGAAATCAGCAGCGAGCGCGAATCGATCTGCTCGGCGCGCAAATCGGTCAGCGCTTCGTGCATCAGCGCCGATCTTTCGCGGATCGCCTCAAGCTCCTCCGCCATTCGCGCCGCACGGTCGGCGGCGGAATTGAGGTGGAGCCGGTCGTCGTCGTGCAGCCACGCGCACGGCAGCGACGCGAGCTTTTCGAGTGCGGCGCGCTGCGGTTGCAGGAAGCGGCGATAGCCGATCGCGGCAACCCGCACCTTGGTCACGCCGCGACGCAGTTCGAACACTTTGTCGGCCGCAAGCTCGGCTTCGCAATCGTCGAGCCGATCGCCCAGATCGGCGACTTCGGGGTCGAGTTCCTCGGTGATCGCGCTCGCGAATTCCGCGATCAGATCGCCGGGATCGCGCACCATGCCGCCCTCGACCAGTTTGACGACATCGTCGATCGCGGTGACCGAGCGCCGCGCGACCGAAATCACCCGCCCCGCCGTCGCCCAGACGCGCAGCGACGCGAGCGGGTCGGACATCGTCATTTCTTCATTGGAGCGCCCGCGCAGATTAAGGAGCGCGCCGTCGCCCAGCGCATCGCAGCGTGGCCGCGATTCGGTGGTGGTCAGCGCATCGAGGACGTAATCCGGGGCCTGCGCCACGTCCCTCAGCCATTGCTGTGCGTGTTCGTTATTGGTCGTGAGATGCACCCAGATCAGGTCGGCCGGTGCCTCAAGCGCGCGTACAATGTCGAGCCGTTCGGCTTTCCCTTCCGCGACGCGATATGCAAAGCCGCTCATGCCCACTCCATCCAGACCGTAAGCCCCGCTTCCCCCGCCGCCGGTGGGCTATTCGAAGCGATCCGAACCGCATCGGCGCGCGCGCGGTCGAGGATCGCGGGCGGGATGCTGGCTAAATGATAGATGCGGTCGGCGAGCGCCAGCGCGCGCGCCGCACCCAGTGTAAGATCGTCGGGATCGGCCGACCGCAACCGCACCGTGACGTGGCGATTGGATGGTGCCTCGGGGGTCGTAAGCCAGGTCCCGACCGCTTCGGCTGTGGCCCGCAGTGGATCGAGCGCGCCGCCCTGCGCAAAGGCTGCACCCAGCGCGCGACGGCGGTCATCGAGCACCGGGTATGCAAGCCGGATCGCGGCGCGTAGGCCATAGAGCCGTTCGGTCAGCGGCCCGAGCGTCGCGGGCAGCATCGCCTCCAATCGTTGGCGCAGCGCCGCCGCAAGCCCGGCCGACGCCCCGCCGGTGCCGATCGCGACGATTACCGGGCTGCGATCGATGATCGCGGGCAAAGTGAAATCGCAGTGCTCGGGCCGGTCGACCGCATTGACCAGCACGCCGCGCGCCTTCAGCCGCGCGATCGCCGCCAGCGCTTCGGCGTCATCCTCGATCGCGACGATCGCGAGCGCTGCCTCCGCCGCTTCGCCGACGATCGCCGCGCCCGCGCGTTCCAGCAACCGCCGCTTGGCCGCTGCCGGCTCGCCCTCACCCAGCAGGATCACCGCTCGTCCAGCCATGCGCACGAACAGGGGCAAGCTGTGCAGAGCAGGTTGGGGGAGACTCACCCCTTGAGCCATTCCGGGATGCGCTCGGCGGCGAGGATCGTCTCGGGCAGGATGCGGTCGGCCACCACGGCAAAGCGGTCGCCGTCGACCAGTACTTCGGGCACCAGGGCACGGCTGTTATAGGTCGAGGCCATCGTCGCGCCGTAAGCGCCCGCAGTGCGGAAGATGGCGAGGTCGCCGCGCGCGACCGCATCGATCTCGCGTCCCATCGCGAAGGTGTCGCCGCTTTCGCATACCGGTCCCGCGATATTGGCGGTCATGCGTGCGCCGCTCGGGCGAACCGCTGCGAAATCATGCCACGCATCATACAAAGCAGGCCGCGCCAGATCGTTCATCGCGGCATCGACGATGACATAGGGGTTGGTGACGCCGGGCTTGACCCAGATCACCTTGGTCAACAACACCCCGGCATTGCCCGCGATCACGCGGCCGGGCTCGAACATCAATCGCACGCCCCAGCCGCGCGTCACGCGCGCGACCATCGCGCCCAGTTCGGCCGGGCTGGGGAAGACCTCGCCGGCGCGGTACGGCACGCCCAGGCCACCGCCGAGATCGACACGTTCGATCGGCAATCCCATGCCGCGAATCTCCGCGACCAGTTCGCCGACGCGGGTATATGCGGCTTCGAGCGGTGCGAGGTCGCTCAACTGGCTGCCGATATGGATCGCAACGCCACGCATCGCGAGCCCCGGGAGCGCCGCAAGCCGCGCGAAGATGGCAGGGGCCTGGTCGATCGCCACGCCGAACTTGTTCTCGCGCTTGCCGGTCGAGATCTTGGCGTGGGTGCCGGCATCGACATCGGGGTTCACACGCAGCACGGCGTCCGCGACCATCCCCTTCGCCGCCGCGAGCGCGGCCAGCACGACCCCTTCTTCCTCCAGCTCGAGGTTGAATTGCCCCAGGCCGACATCGAGTGCGGTCGAGAGTTCGGCTTCGGTCTTGCCGACGCCCGAAAATACCACGTCTGCCGCCGGGATGCCGGCCGCCAGCGCGCGCGCAAGCTCCCCGCCCGATACGACATCGGCACCGTACCCGGCCTTGGCCAGCACCCGCAGTACCGCGAGATTGGGATTGGCCTTGATCGCATATGCGAGATGAACGTCGCCCGCCGCCGACAAGCCTTCGCGAAAGGCGCGGGCATGCTGTTCGAACATGGCGGTGGAATAGACGTAGACGGGCGTGCCGACTTGCTCGGCAATCACCGACAACGGCACGCCCTCGCAGTGCATTACGCCGTCGATCAGCGAAAAGTGATCCATGATGTCAGCCTGGAATTGAAGGAAAAATCAATTGGGGGGCGGCAGATTGAACTCGTCGCCGCGGCGCTCTTGCGACCGTCGGAGCAATTCGTCGCTGCGCGCGGGGCGGGCCTGGTCGCTCGGTTTGAGCAAGTCGGCCGGGGTCGGCGTGGCCGTTGCGCCATACGGCGCGACCGGCAACGCTTCGCCCTTGGCCGGTTTCAAATTGGTCGCGGCGCCACAGCCGGCCAGCAGCAGGATCGATCCGAACAGGAGCAAAGCGCGCATCATCTCTCTCCTTCGCGCGCGGCGGCAATTGCCGCGCGCACGCGCACCGGGGCGGTGCCGCCGAAGCTCGTCCGGCTCGCGACCGAGGCATCGACCGACAGCACGCCGTAAACCCGTTCGTCGATCCGCGCATCGATCGCCTGCAAATCGGCGAGCGGCACCGCATCGAGCGTGACGCCCAGCGCCTCGGCACGAGCGACTGCGCGCCCGGTGATGTGATGCGCCTCGCGGAACGGCACGCCTGCTTCGCGCACCAGCCAATCCGCGAGATCGGTCGCGGTGGCAAAGCCCGCCTCGGCCAGGCCCCGCATCCGATCGGTCCGGAAGGTCGCGCTTGCGACCATGCCCGTCATCGCGGCGACGCTCAGGCCAAGCAGGTCGTGCGCTTCGAACACCGGCGGCTTATCGTCCTGCATGTCCTTTGAATAAGCCAGTGGCAGCCCCTTCATCGTCACCATCAGCGCGGTCATGCACCCAAGGATGCGCCCGGCATGCCCGCGCACCAGCTCGGCGGCATCGGGATTGCGCTTCTGCGGCATGATCGAGCTGCCGGTCGACCATTGATCGCTCAACGCCACGAAGCCGAACGGCTGCGACGCCCACAGCACGAATTCCTCGGCGAGGCGGCTAAGGTGGAGCGAACATTGCGTCGCGCAGGTCAGATACTCGATCGCGAAGTCGCGGTCGGACACGCCATCGAGCGAATTGCGCGTCGGCCCGTCGAAACCAAGCGCCGCGGCGGTCATCTCCCGATCGATCGGGAAACCTGTCCCGGCAAGCGCCGCCGAGCCGAGCGGGCACAAATTCATCCGCGCCCGCGCATCGGCAAAACGGCTGCGGTCGCGCAGCATCATCTCGTGATACGCCATCAGATGATGGCCGAGCGTCACCGGCTGCGCGCTTTGCAGATGCGTGAAGCCCGGCATCACGCTGTCGGCATGCTCTTCCGCGCGGGTCAGCAACGCTGCCTGGAAAGCGCCCAGCGCGGCATCGACCTCGTCGATGGCATCGCGCACCCACAATTTGAAATCGGTCGCGACCTGATCGTTGCGCGATCGTGCGGTATGCAGCCGCCCGGCGACCGGGCCGATCGCCTCGGCCAGCCGCGCTTCGGACTGCATATGAATGTCTTCGAGCGCCATGTCCTCGGCCACGCCATACGCTGCATAGTGCGCGGCGACCGTCTCGAGTCCGGCCGAAATCGTCGCGGCATCCTCGGCCGAGACGATCCCGGTCGCGCCCAGCATCGCGACATGCGCCTTGGATCCGGCGATGTCCTGCCGCCACAGCCGCTTGTCGAACGGGATCGAGGCATTTATCGCACGCATTACCGCTGCCGGCCCTTCGGCGAAGCGGCCACCCCACATCGCATTGGATGCGCCCGTGATGTCTTTCCGTTCGGTAATCGCTTTTGTCCTGCCGCTCGCCCTGGCCATGGGTCTTCTGGCCGGGTGCGATAAGCAAGTCTCGTCGAACGAGCAAGCGGCGGTCCCCGCCCCGTCTGCGCCGGTCGCACCGTCTGGCCCGACCGAAGGCAAGATCGACCGCAGTCACAAAGGCGAAGCTGCGCCGAAATTGACCTTCGAAGGGCCAGACGGCAAGCCGACCAAGCTCGCCAACTTCGTGGGCAAGCCGGTGCTGGTCAATTTGTGGGCCACATGGTGCGGCCCGTGCGTCAAGGAAATGCCGACGCTCGATGCCGCGGCGGCGACCATTCCTGTCGTCGCGATCAGCCAGGATAAGGATCGCCCGACGATCACCGCCTTCTTCGCCAAGCAGAAACTGGCCCGACTCCAGCCCTATCTCGATAAGGACCTCGGCTTCAGCATCGCCTATAATGCCAGCCTGCCGATGAGCATTCTGTTCGATTCGTCGGGGAAGGAAGTCTGGCGCTCGAGCGGTGGGATGGACTGGACCGGTGCCGCCGCCAAGTCGGCCCTCGCCGAAGCGAAGTGACCGATCTTGCGATTCTGTACGAACACCCGGCCTGGTTCACGCCGCTGTTCGCATCCCTCGACCGGCGCGGCGTCGATTATGTCGCGCTGACGCCAGACGGACATTTCGATCCGGCCGACATGACGCCCCCGGCGCGCGTGGTATTCAACCGCATTGCCATGTCGAGCTTCCTGCGCTCGGCCGAGCATCCGATCTTTCATGCTACTGCCATGCTCGATCATTGGCGGCGCGGTGGGGCGCGGATCGTCAACGGCGCGCACGTGCTGGCGATCGATTCGTCCAAGGCGCGGCAACTCTCGCTGATCGCATCGCTCGGCCTCGCCATCCCGGCGACACGCGTCGTGCACCGCGCCGAGGATGTCGTCGCGGCCGCCCAAGCGATCGGCTTCCCGCTGGTGGTGAAGGCCAATATCGGCGGATCGGGCGCGGGGATCGTCCGCGCCGATAACCTCTCCGAACTGCGCTATCTGGTCGATTCGGGTGAATTGCCGTCGAGCGTCGATGGCGTGCTGCTGGTGCAGGATTATGTCCCCGCGCGCGGCGGCACGGTCACGCGGATCGAGACGCTCGACCGCACATTCCTCTATGCGCTCGATATTCAGGGTGGCGGTGCGTTCGATCTGTGCCCGGCGGATGCGTGCGTCGATGAAAGCGCGCCGATCCCGATGGTTGCGACCGACCCCGGCCCCGCGCTCCGCGATGCCGCCGAAGCGATCGCGCGCGCCGTCGATCTGGATGTCGGCGGGATCGAGGTGATGATCGACGATCGCGACGGCATTCCGCGCTTCTATGACATCAATGCGCTCTCCAATTTCGTCGCAAAGCCAGTGGACGTGCTCGGCTACGACCCGCACGACGCCCTGGTCGACTATCTCATCGCCCGGATCGAGGAAGCAGGCTGATGCGCTATGGGTTCTGGATGCCGGTGTTCGGCGGCTGGCTGCGCAATGTGCCCGATGAGGGGATGGAGGCGAGCTGGGACTATGCCAAGCGCCTGACGCAGCGGGCCGAGAAGATCGGCTATGACCTGACGCTAATCGCCGAGCTGAACCTCAACGATATAAAGGGAATAGAGCAGCCGACGCTCGACGCCTGGTCGACCGCCGCCGCGCTTGCTGCGGTAACCGAGACGATCGAGCTGATGGTCGCGGTGCGCCCCAATTTTCACCACCCGGCGTTGTTCGCGAAGGCGGCGGCGAATATCGACCGGATCGCGAACGGGCGGCTCGCGCTCAACGTCGTCTCGTCCTGGTGGGCCGATGAGGCCAAGCAATATGGCCTGCAATTCGATCAGCATGACGATCGCTATGCCCGGACCGAGGAATGGTTGCAGGTCGTCGATGGGTTGTGGACCGAAGAGCGGTTCGATTTCACCGGTGATTTCTACCGGACCGAAGGCGCGATCTGCGCCCCCAAACCGGCGCGCAAGCCGGTCGTCTATGCCGGCGGCGAAAGCGAAAAGGCCAAGGCGATGATTGCCGCGCGCTGCGACGCTTACGTCATGCACGGCGATCCAGTCGAAGCGGTCGCGCCCAAGATCGCCGACATGGCCGCGCGCCGCGAAGCCGCGGGTGGGGCGCCGATGCACTACGGCATGGCCGCCTATGCCATCGTGCGTGACAGCGAGGCCGAGGCGCAGCGCGAGTTGGCGCGGATCACCAGCGTGACCGAATTACCGGCTGGCTATGCCAATTTCGACCAATGGCTGTCGGGTACGCAATTGGAACGCGAGATGAAGATCGCGGAATATTCGGTCTCCAACCGTGGCCTCCGCCCTAATCTGGTCGGCACGCCCGAACAGCTACGCGAGCGCATCGCCGAATATGAAGCGGCCGGGCTCGACCTGTTGCTGCTGCAGATGAGCCCGCAGGAAGAGGAAATGGAACGCTTTGCAGCCCAGGTGATCGGCACGGTCTAAGGATTGAGCGTCCGACACCCCATCCCGTTCGCCCTGAGCTTGTCGAAGGGCTGCGTGCCACACGGTTTGTTGCACGCTGGGCTTCGACAGGCTCAGCCCGAACGGGATTGGAATATACGCGTGGCGGGCCTGCGCCCCTCAAATGCAGCTTGCGATCCGTTCCGGCGGTGCGCTGGTCCGCGTCTTCCACGTCCCGTCGGGTGCCTTGTATTTCTCCCCCGGCACGGTCCGCGCAATCAGGTTGCAGCCGCTGGTGACGGCGAACTGATCGACCGTAGACCCGGATTGCGCGCTTTGCTGGGTGTAAGCGGCCTTGCGCTGAATGTTGATGTTGTTGATCATCGCGCGCAATTCCGCGGTCCCTGTGCCGACGACGCCGAGATAGCCGTCGGGCTGCTCGCCGATCTGCCCTGCGGTGCGCGCCGCCTGATAGGCCGGGTCGCGCTGCGCCAGCGCCGCAGTCGATGCGCCGAGCAGCGCGAGCGCGGCGATTAAGATCTTGAACATGCGTGTCATCAGAAAATCCCTGGTTGAGCTTGAATCAAACTCTTCGCCTGGCCGTCGAGCCGATAGACCACTTCCTGTGAGACCTTGATGTTGAGGTTGATGACGATCGGCTTGTCGGGTGCCGACACGGTGACGCACGCGCCCGTCATGCCCAGCGTTGCCAATACGGCCAGCTTCGTCAGTCTTTTCATCACGGTCTTGGTCGGTCGATCCGTCGCCCCCGTCAATGCACTTTGCATCGATGCACTTTGCGTCATGGCAGCTTTCTGCTTTCGGATGGCTGAATGGAGACGGGCGGCGTGAGCGGAGGCGCTGGCGGCGGCACAGGCGATGCCGGAGCGCGTTTGTTCTGCTCCTCAAGTAGCGTCGGCAGGTTGCGTTCGATCAGTCGTTTCGGATCATAGAAGCTCTGCGCCGAATCGATCAATTGGCGGAATGGTGCCTCAATCCGCAAGTTGAACACGATCGGCAATTTCTGTAGCCGGTCGAACAGGAGATTGCGCTTCGCCCCCGCGCCTTGCGCGATGCCCGCAAAGCGCACTTCGGTGATGATCTCGCCCGCCAGCGGCCCGTTCATCACCACGTCGAGGTCGCGATAGCGCAGCGATTTCAGCGCCTGAAACGCGAAATTGCCCCAGAAACCGACGTCCTCCTGCGTCACCTCGCCGACATAGGCGATCGTCCCACCGCCGGGTCGCACCACCAGATGTCCGCCATCGACTCGGCCACCCGTGGCATCGAACACCATCGGCAGTGTCCCGTCGAACACGCCGGTTGCGTCGAGGTTCTTGAAGTCGAATTGCTGGAGGAACTGCGCTGCCTCGACGCCTGTGACGCGGAAAGTCATGCGGCGCTCCCGCGCCTCGCCGAAATCGAGCACGGTCGGCTCCAACGTCAGTGTGCCGCCCGCAAACGGCCAGCGCCCTTCCTCCACCGCGATGCGGGTGTTCGGCAGCAGATGGTAGCGCACCGTCCCGTCCGTGACCGGAACGCCCGGGTTGATCGTCTTGATCGTGAGCGTCTGCCCCGGCGCGGTTTCGAGCGCGAGCAGATCGGTGAAGCGGATCTCCCCCGCGATCCCGGTTGCCGGGCCGAAGCCAGCCGCAAGATCGGTGCCGGGCGTGCGGAACACGCCGTCGCTGGTCACCCCTTGCGGAGTCCAGCGAATATGGCCTGCGCCATTCACCGACCCGGCGACCTGTGCGATGACGCCGAACGTCAGCCGCGTTAGCTGGTCGGGCTGGAAGCGCTCATCGAAGGTAATGCCGGGCACGGTCAGGTCGGCGTGGCCGGTGCCTGCGCCAAGGTCATGCGCGATCGTCACGTCGGCGACCTTCACCGCGTGGGTCGGCTCGAACAGCGTGCCGGTCGCGGCGATGCGATTATTCACCAACGTCAGGGTCACGGCACGCGCGGCCAGCGGATTGAAGCGCGGCGCGGTCGCGGAGTCGGCCACCGTCAGCGCACCGTCGAGCGCGAGCCTGCCTGCCGCGAAGCGCCACGCGCCATCGGCTTCGGACAGCAACAGCGGCACGTTTCCGATCTGCCCACTTGCACTCGCAAAACGCCCTGACAGTCCGTCGCTGCCGAAGCTGCCGCCGAGCGTCGCCACATCGAGCCGCGTAAGCCGCTCGGTGGTGCCAAGCTGGACGTGTACTCCAGTTACGGCGAATTGGCGGTCGCCCAGCCGCCACTCGGCGCGCCTCGTGACGAGCTCGACCGGCGCACTGCCGAGCGTGCCGCCGAGTCGCACCGGGCCGATCCTTCCACCGCCGCGCATCGTGCCGCGATCCAGCCGGACGAGACCGCCATCTATCGGGCACAGCGTTACCGCCGATCGCCGCAGATCCAAACCGGCTGTCTGCAGGCGCTCGAACGCCAGCGGCGCACAGGCGGCATTGACCACCAATTGGGTTTTGCCATCCCAGCTTGCCGCGATCGGCATGCTCAGTGCGTCGATCCGGCCATCGCCCAGCGCACCCGACAGGGCGACGCGAGTCTTGATCCGTGTGGCGCCACTGGGGCTCGCGCTGAAATCGATCGGCGCCAGCGTGAGCCGCGAGCTTCCCGCAACGTAGGGCGCGACCATCGCGCGCCCGATCAGCGCCGCGCCCGGTGTCGCCTGCGTTAGCTGAACGCGCGCATCGGGCAGCCCGCCGCCGGCGATCTGCGCCGCGCTGTCGATCCATACCGCCCCATCTGGCCAGCGAAAGCGGATACCGCGACCGCCCGAGATCATCGCGCGCGCGCCGGACGAGGACGCGAGCGCGAGGCGCGACACGCTCACCTCACCGCGCGCACCCGCGATGATGGTCGAAAGCTGGGCATCCAGATCGACCGACCGGGCAGCGGCCTGCGTTGCGGCGACGATCTTCGCGGCAAGCGGTGCGATCGGTGTTCCCGCCCCGATCGAGCGGTACGGAGCGAGTCCGACAAGCACGCGCTGCGGCACGACGACGCGGCGCGCGCGCGCGGTCCCGTCGAAGGCGAGCCCGCTTGCATAGCGATATTTGCCGGTCAGCGCGGTGCTGATGCCGCTGGTGCCCGCCGCCGCAAACGCACCCGATTGCAGGTCGACCGTGCCCGACACATCCTGTGTCGATCCGACAAAGGTGACCGGCCCGGCGATGCCGCGCGCACGCGCGACGGCGCTGTCGACCGCCGCGATCGCGAGCCGCGCGGAGCCCTTCCAATGGTCCAGCCCGGTGTTCAGCGCGACCGACATATCGGCACGAGCATTGGCGACCTTCACGCCCTCACAGGTCGCCTGCGCCAGCGACAGCGGGCCGACCAGGCTCGGGCGCGCCTGCACGATCCGAACGGTCAGCGCGGCGGCGGCGGACTGGATTTGGCACCCGCCAAGATCCAGTCGTGCCGCGCGTGCGTTGAGGATACCCGCAAACCCGTCGTCGAGCCGCCCGGCACCTTTCACTTGCACCGCTATGGGGCCGTACGGCGTCGCCAGTGCGACCCGCGCGTCGCCGATCTCCGCATGCACCGCGGGCATGGCGAAGGGCTTGTCCGACGACGCGGGAAGCAAGCGATCGATCGCGCCGAACGACACCTTCCCATCGGCCAGCCGCGCGCGGAGCTCCACCTTGCCGACGCGGATTGCGGTGACCGACGCGCCTGAAACCCACAGGCTGGTATCGACTTCGACCCAATCGGCGAGCAGGTCGGGCCGGGCCGGATCACCGATCCTGACGTTGGTCAGCCGCTGCGTACGCAGCCCGATTTGCGCGATCTCATAGCGGGCCGCCACGCCGCGGGCGCGAAGTGCTTGATCGACAAAATGCGTCGCCAGCGGTTTGCGCAGCAGCACCAGCGCGCCGACCATGGCGAAAATCACCAGCGCCACGAAGCCGAGGACCCAGCGCCAACGCGCACGGCGCCGCGGTTCGCCCGCTTCCGCCGCTGCCGCCTCGCCGTCCGTCACGCACGCTCCCGTCATCCTGGTCGATGCCGACCATGCCCGTATTTGTCGGCATCAACCAGAGACGCGCAAGATCGTTGCGTGGCGGGCGTCTTTTGGCGTCAGGCGTCGGTGGGTGGCGGGGCGAGCTTGTCCTGCGTCTTGGTGTCGAAATCGCTCGCATCGTGGCGTTCGTGGAGCTGGCTGGCGGGATCGCCCATCACCCGGTTGACCATCCGCCCGCGCTGCACTGCCGGGCGCGCGCCGATCGCGTCGGTCCAGCGCGAGACGTTTGTATAGTCCTGTACCTGGAGAAATTCGCCCGCGTCATAGACCAGGCCCTTCACCAGCGCGCCGTACCACGGCCAAATCGCCATGTCGGCGATCGAATAGGCGTCGCCGCCGACATATTCGCTCTCGCCCAAGCGCCGGTCGAGCACGTCGAGCTGGCGCTTCACTTCCATCGCGAAGCGGTCGATCGCATATTCGATCTTCACCGGCGCATAAGCGTAGAAATGCCCGAACCCGCCGCCCAGCATCGGGCCAGCGCCCATCTGCCAGAACAGCCACGACAGCACTTCGGCGCGCTTGGCCGGATCGGTCGGCACGAACGCGCCGAACTTCTCGGCGAGGTACAGCAGGATCGAACCCGATTCGAACACGCGCACCGGTGACGCGCCGCTATGATCGACCAGCGCGGGAATCTTCGAATTAGGGTTGGCCGCGACGAAGCCACTGCCGAACTGGTCGCCCTCCATGATCTTGATCAGCCAGGCGTCATATTCCGCGCCCACATGTCCGGCGGCGAGCAATTCCTCGAGCATCACCGTGACCTTCACGCCATTGGGCGTGGCCAGCGAATAGAGCTGCAGCGGATGCTTGCCGACCGGCAGATCCTTGTCATGCGTCGCTCCGGCAATGGGTCGGTTGATGTTGGCGAAGCGGCCACCATTATCCTTGTTCCAGCTCCAGACTGTGGGGGGGGTATAGGAATCGGTCATCCAGGCTCTCCGGTGTGGCGCGTCTGGCGCGGAGATGGCGAGCCCGTCGGATACGCGCAAGGGCCGCAGATCGCCGACTAACCTAGCAACGGCTCGCCGGGATAGGGCTTGCGGTGGAGGCGCTGTGCCAGCCAGCCGCCGATCAGCGGCAGCACGACAGCGCCGATCTGCATCGACAGCGGATGCGGCAGGACAAACTGATTCATCAGCCCCGCCGCGAGAAAGACCGTTGCAACGATCCAGCCGCCGGGCCGCCAATCAGCGATCCGCAAGGCTAACCACGCTCCGGCAAGCGGTGCGATCAGCCAACCACCGGCGATGATCATTTTCGCCGCAATCGGCATTCCGGCGATGTAATCAGCCAACATGCCCGGATCGGCAGAATTGACGTTGTCGATCGGGAACAGCCAACTGCCGATCCAATCACTGGTCGCCACTAGCAAAAATGCGACTGCGATACCGACAACCACGGCAACAAACTTTTTCATGACGTTCCCCCGCTCGGGGGCAGTCTAGCACGATGCTACGACGGAGAAAATCAACCGCGCGGGCGCGCCACGGTGTGGGCCTGCGCCATGCGCGTGCCGGTCGCCCGGCACGATGCGGCCACGACCGGATAATCGATGTCGCTGTTGCGCGCGAGGGCGGCGGGCATCGCTTGATGGCACGCCCGTATCGACTGGTACTGCGCAGGCTCGAGTCGGGTCTGTTGACACGCGGTGTTGCCGTCACCGCACCCCATGATCGCCATAACGTAGAAAAGCGGTTCCATACCCTCGTCCCTTCGCGTGTAAAAACGATGGGCCGAGGCGGTTGTTCCACGAAGCGCTTTCAGGGGCGCTTGACTGTGCCTACATGGGGGCCAGATGCCACCCGATACCGCCACCACCTCGACCGCGCCCGAACGGCCCATGCTGCCGACGCTCAAGCGCTTCCTGCCCTATCTGTGGCCGGCCGACGCGCCGATCCTTCGCCTGCGGATCGTGGGGGCGATGACGCTGGTCGTGCTGTCGAAGGTCACGCAAGTCTATGCGAGCGCCTATACGCTGAAATGGGCGGTCGACCGGATGGCGCAAGGGCAGCGCGGTGCGGTGTGGATCGTGATCGCCTTGGTACTCGGTTATGCCGGCGCGCGCTTTTCGACGACCCTGTTCGATAATTTGCGGAATGCCGTATTCGAGCGCGTCGGGCAGGACGCGACGCGGCGGCTGGCGGCGAGCGTGTTCCGGCACCTCCACCAACTCTCGCTGCGCTTCCATCTCGAACGCCGCACCGGCGCGGTGACCAAAGTGGTCGAACGTGGGACCAAGAGCATCGATACGATGCTCTATTTCATGCTCTTCAACATCGCGCCGACGGTGCTGGAATTAGGGCTGGTGCTCAATATCTTCCGCTCCAGTTTCGGCTGGGGCCTGGTTGCGGCGACGGTCGCGATGGTCGTGGTCTATATCTGGTTCACGCGGATGGTGACCGATTGGCGCGCGGCCTTGCGCACGCGGATGAACGATCTGGATACCGGTGCTGTCAGCCATGCGGTCGATTCGCTGCTCAATTTCGAAACGGTCAAATATTTCGGCGCGGAGGAGCGCGAGGGGAAGCGCTACGACGCGGCGATGCTGGCGTACGCCAATGCCGCGGTTACCTCCGAAAACTCGCTGGCATGGCTCAACGTCGGGCAAGCGCTGATCACCAATCTGATGCTCGGCGGCGGGATGGCGTTCGTGGCGTATGGGTGGGGCCGGGGTGACTTCTCGGCGGGTGACGTGGTGTTCGTCTCGACGCTGTTGTCGCAATTGTTCCGCCCGCTCGATTTGCTCGGCATGGTCTATCGCACGATCCGGCAGGGCGTGATCGACATGGGGGCGATGTTCGATTTGATCGATACGCCGTCGGAAGTGGTTGATGTGCCTGGCGCTGCCGCACTCACCGTGCCGAACGGGCATGTGCGCTTCGAAAACGTGCGTTTCGGTTATGACCCCGGCATGCCGATCCTGAAGGGAATCGACCTCGACATCCCGGCGGGCAAGACGCTCGCCGTGGTCGGGCCATCGGGCGCGGGCAAGTCGACACTCGCGCGGCTGCTGTACCGCTTCTACGATCTGACCGGCGGGCGTATTACCGTCGATGGGCAGGACATTTCGCAGGTGACGCAAGCGAGTTTGCGCGCCGCGATCGGCATCGTGCCGCAGGATACGGTGCTGTTCAACGACACGATCGGCTACAACATCGCTTATGGTCGCGAGGGCGCGGGGCGTGCGGAGATCGAGAACGCCGCGCGCGGGGCCGCGATCGCTGGGTTCATCGAACGCCAACCGCAAGGATACGAGACGCGCGTCGGCGAACGCGGGTTGAAGCTGTCGGGCGGCGAGAAGCAGCGCGTCGCGATTGCGCGGACGCTGCTCAAGAACCCGCCGGTGCTGATCCTCGACGAGGCGACCAGCGCGCTCGACAGCCGGACCGAGGGCGAGATCCTCGACACGCTGCAAGCGATCGAGCGCGGTCGCACCACGATCGTCATCGCGCATCGCTTGTCGACGGTGGTCCATGCCGATGAGATCGTCGTGCTCGAGGCGGGGCAAGTGGTCGAGCGCGGCAGCCACGCCGCGCTGCTGCGCAAGAATGGCCTCTATGCCGAGATGTGGAACCGTCAGGCGCAGGAGCGGGCGGAAGAGGCCGTGGCGGCGGAGTGAGGTTAGCGTTGAGCGCCAAGGCTTAAAGCGCCCAGTTGCCGACATTCAGCGCGTGTGGAATACCAAGCTATGCAGGTCAGCCTCCACGAAGGTCCGACACTCGTCGGGACAGCCACAATTGAACACCTAGACCCGCCTATGGGTGTCGCGTTCGGCCCATTTGAGCCATCGGAGCACTACAGTCTCGATAGGCACGCAAATGTAATCGAAGGTGAATTTGTCGAGGATCGAGGAAGGGTCTTAACCGCCAGTGCAGATCGATATGGAGTTCTGAGAACCTGCACCGTTGCTTTAGCCTGATCTATTCACCGGCAGCGTTTCTCAGCCGATGGGTCAGCGCAGGCGTCGTGTAGCCGCAGGCAGGGCGCATGGGTCCCAAGCGCCTGTCTCATCGCGGGTTCACAGTTTGGGGCGGAGTTGATGGGCGGGGTTCGTTTGGCGGCCACTGCCGCATCGATCATGGTCCCGTGGTGCGCAAGTTGAGCGCGATGGATCGGAACAGCGCGGCATCGGGACAGGCGCTTGCGAAGGCGATGCGGATGCGGCTGGTGGTTTCGACGACGCGCGCGGCGACCTTGAGCAGCCGCAGGCGGATGGTCGCGAACTCGGCGGTGCGGAGCGTGGCGGTTGCGGGCATAGCGTGCCGCACGGCCCACATCAGCCAGTAGGCGGCGGTGTGAAGGATGAGCCGCATCTGATTGGCGTTGGCCGAGCAGCAGGAGGTTCGGTCGCTCTTCAGCTGCGTTTTATGCAGCTTGATCAAGTTTTCCGCCTGGCCGCGGGCGCAGTAAAGCGTGTCATAGATCCGTTCAGCGCTGCCCTCGGCAAGCGAGGTGACAACGAGGCGGATGTCGAGGCCGAGGCTGCTCGCCTCGATGCGAGCAACGACGCGACGTTCGGTATTCCCCCAGGTTTTCGCAGCGTAGCGCGTCTCTGCGTAACGCCTTAGTTCGACCAGTCCCTGCAATGCCCGGTCGGTCGCGCAGGCATCGCCTTCCCGAACGATGACGGGATCGGCGTGGAGCGTGCGGTTGCCGGGCAGCCCGAAGATGTAGTCGATTCCGTTCGCCTCGCACCAGGCCATCGGCTCTGGCCGACCGTAATGACCATCGCCGCGCAGCGTGATCCGGGTATCGGGCCAGTGGCGACGGATACGTCGCACGAGCCGGCGAACATGGCCGGCGACTTCCTTGCCCGACGGCGTTTTGCCGGTGCGCAGCAGCATCGCAACCGGCCGCCCGGTAGCGGTGTCGTAGACATGGATCGGCAGGAAGCAGCGCTCGCCGTAGTGGCCGTTCCAGAAAGAGAGCTGCTGCGCGCCGTGTACGACGTCGACGGTATCATCGATGTCGAGCGTCACCGCCGCAGGTGGCACGGGGTAGCTCGCGCAATAAAGGTCGACCAGCGTACCGGTCAGACGGATCAACTCGCGCGTAGTCGGCGCGTTTTCCCACCGGCTCATCGTCGGCTGGCTGGCCAGCCCGAACGGATCACCCGGCAGTTTGCCGAGCGCCAGCTTGAACCCTGGATCATGCCGCAGGGCGTCGAGATCATTGGCGTCTTCATACCCACACGAGATCGCGAGCATGCGGGCGCGCAAGATGTCGGCGACCCGGTGGATCACCCGACCCTGATCGCGCGGATCAGCGATGCAGGCGGCGAGCCGATCCGCGATCCCCAACCGCCGCTCGGCCTGTGCGAGCAGTAGCACGCCGCCGTCCGACGTCAGCCGACCGCCGTCGAACGCGGCGGTGATTTTTCGACCACGAATGGCTGGGAAGGTGAAGGAGAACCCACTATCGTCGGCCATGGCGGTCGTGGCACTTTCTGTCTGGAGCAGAGGGATGGCGTAAGCACCCTTTCTCTACTCCAAACCAAAGACTTAGACCACGATCGCCACCACCGATTATCGCTCCCGATGAATAATCCGGGTTAGGGGATTGGTCTAATCCTCCCTACATAGAACTCACCTTGTTCTTCAGCGACGGCAATGACTTTGCCGAGGTGTTCTCCACTCACGCGGATTACATAGCCTACTACCCTCATCTCGGAAACAGCAGCTAACCATCAATCCCTGCCGTCGCCGATACGAGGCTCGAACCTATTTCAGCAATCCCCGATACTCCGGATGCTTCTCGATGAACGCCGCCACGAACGGGCATTGCGGGATCACCTTCAACCCACGGTCGCGTGCCGAATCGAGCGCGGCGCGGATCAGTTTTGAGGCGACGCCGCGACCCTCCAGTGCCTTCGGGACGATCGTGTGGGTGAAGACGATCGTGTCGCCTTCCATTTGATACGCCGCAACGGCGCGGTGGCGACCCATGGCGAGTTCGAATTCGGCCTCGGCCCTGTTGTCGGTTACGCGTTCCATCGGCCGCGCTTGCATCCGGCAGGCCGCTTCGCGCAAGAGGGCGCGTGATCGATCCGCTTCCCATATTGCAATCCACCTTCGGCTTTCCCGGCTTTCGCGGGGTGCAGCAACAGGTCGTCGATCGGGTGTTGGCTGCCGAGAACACGCTCGCCGTCATGCCGACCGGCGCGGGCAAGTCGCTCTGCTACCAATTGCCCGCCGTATTGCTGCCGGGCACGTGCGTCGTGGTCTCGCCGCTGATCGCGCTGATGCATGATCAGTTGCGTGCCGCGACCGCGATCGGGATCAGCGCGGCCACGCTGACCTCGGTCGATACCGACCAGATGGAGACGATCGCGCGCTTCCGGCGGGGCGAACTCGATTTGCTCTACGTCGCGCCCGAACGCGCTTCGAGCCATAGTTTCCGAGACCTGTTGGGGCAAGCGCCACTCGCCTTGTTCGCGATCGACGAAGCGCATTGCGTGTCCGAATGGGGGCATGATTTCCGCCCCGATTACCGGCTGCTGCGCCCGTTGCTCGATGCGTTCCCGGGCGTCCCGCGCCTCGCGCTGACCGCGACTGCCGATGCCGTCACACGTGCCGACATTCTCGACCAGCTCGGCATTCCGCACGAGGGGATGATCGTCGCCGGGTTCGACCGGCCCAATATCCAGTACCGTATCAGCCCCAAGGACAACGCCACGCGCCAGATTGCCGATCTGATCGCGGAGACGCCCGGCGCCGGCATTGTCTATGTTCAGAGCCGCGCGGGCACCGAGAAGATGGCCGAGGCGCTCGCCAAAACCGGACGCCCGACGCGCGCCTATCATGCCGGGCTCGACCCGTCGGTCCGCGCGCGTAACCAGGCCGATTTCGTGGCGAGCGAAGACATGGTGATGTGCGCGACGGTCGCCTTCGGCATGGGGATCGACAAGCCCGACGTGCGTTTCGTCGCCCATGCCGGGCTACCCAAATCGATCGAGGCCTATTATCAGGAAACCGGCCGCGCGGGCCGCGACGGCGATCCGGCGGTGGCGCATCTGTTCTGGGGTGCCGAGGATTTCGCGCGCGCGCGGCAACGCATCGGCGAGGTCGAACCCGCACGCCAGCCGGGCGAGCGGCAGCGGCTCCAGGCGCTCGGCGCGCTGGCCGAGACGGCGGGGTGCCGTCGGCGAATCCTGCTCAAGCATTTCGGCGACGATTCGCCCGAGAACTGCGGCAATTGCGACAATTGCCTCAACCCGCCGGCCAGCGTGGATGCGACGGAGGTGGCGAGGAAATTCCTCTCCGCCGTCTTTCGCACAGGCCAAAGCTTTGGTGCGGGCTATATCGAACAGGTCCTGATGGGCCAGTCGAGCGAGCGCAGCTTGATGAACGGGCATGAGGCGCTCGGGGTGTTTGGGATCGCCTCGTCGCCCGAAGAGGCGGCGTTGATCAAGCCCGTGGGTCGGGCGTTGCTGCTGCGCGATGCGCTGCGCGCGAACGATTTCGGCGGTCTGGAATTCGGCCCCGGTGCGCGCGGCATTTTGAAGGAGGGCGAGCGCGTCGACCTGATCGTCCCGCCCAAACGCGCGCGCCGTCGGCGGGGGGAAGCCGTTTCGAACCCGACCGGCGATCCGCTGTTCGAGGCGCTGCGCACCAAGCGCCGCGAGCTTGCGCTGGAGGCAAGCGTGCCGCCCTATGTGATCTTCCACGATTCGGTGCTGCGCGAAATGGCGACGCTACGGCCGTCTTCGCTCGCGGCGATAGGGCGAATCACCGGCGTCGGTGCGCGCAAGCTGGAGGCCTATGGTGAGGCGTTTCTGGCGGTGGTGCGGCGGCACTGAGCGTTTTTAGAAGAAGAAGGGTTCACGCGAAGGCGCGAAGAGAAGGAAGGGCGCGAAGTAAAGATCAGCACATCTGCGCGAAGCGCCTTTGGATTCCGATCGTGATCGAACTGGCGTCGCCATGATGTGAATCGCGCTTCGCGCCCTTCCTTCTCTTCGCGCCTTCGCGTGAACCCCTTTCTTCAGGCTTCGCCCGGAACCGCACGCTTGCGGCCCTAACCCACCGCAGCGTAAGACCCGCACATGACCATCCTCCGCACCATCGACGCGACCATTTCGGTTGCCCCGCAGATCGACCCTGACGACATGGCGGAGATCGCCGCGTCGGGCTTTACCGCGATCGTCAACAATCGCCCCGATGGCGAGGACTTCGGGCAGCCGAGCGGGGACGACATCGCCGCTGCCGCGCACGCCGCGGGGCTGAGCTACACCGCGATTCCGATCACCCATACCGGCTTCTCGCACCCGCAAATCGATGCGATGGCGGCCGTACTCGCCGAAGCAAAAGGGCCGGTGCTCGCCTATTGCCGCTCGGGCACGCGCTCGTGCAACCTCTGGGCGCTGGCGGCGGTCAAGGCGGGGGCGCATCCCGATGCCGCGATGGCGAAGGCGGCGGCGGCGGGGTATGACCTCACCGGCTTGCGGCCTTTGCTCGACGCCCTATCTACGCCAGCGTCTCCTGGGGCATGAACTGGCTCGTTCTCGGCTATAGTCTGGCGGGCGTGCTGGGCCTTGCGCTGGTGGCGCGCTGGCTGCGGCTGGGCGAAAGCCGGATCGTGAGCGAGGCGCAGGCGCGCGAGACGGCCGAGCAGATGCTGGCGGGCTTCGTTGCGCACGGCGCGCTGCTTGGCACTGACGGCAATGCCGCCCTGGTGGCGGGAAACGGCGCAGTTGCGATCCTCAAGCGCCACGGTGCCAAAATCGCGGCGCGGCGGCTGATCGCGCCGCTCGGGTTGACCCAGGCGATCGAGGGGGTGCGAGTCGAGACCGGCGAGCGTTCGTTCGGCGGGGTCTTGCTCTTTGGCGTCGTGGCGGACGAGGTGCGCGCGCTGGAGGCGTCGGTCGGGCGCGCGTCAAACGTGGTCGTCACGCTCCATTGATCGCTGCGCCCATTGACATTGGGGCACTGACAGTCGTGTAAGTAGCGGCGATGGTTTTGCCCGACCCCGTCCAATATGCCGTGCCCGGCTTCATCCTGCTCGTGCTGGCGGAGATGGTCGTCGCGCGGATGCGCGACCGGAGCCGTTATGAGCCGCGCGATACGTTGACCTCGCTGATGCTCGGGTTGGGAAGCACGGTGGCGGGCGCGCTGTCGGGGGCGGCGGTGTTCGCGCTGGCGATGTGGGTGTGGCAGTTCCGCGCGTTCGACATCGGTTACCAATGGTATTGGTTCGTCATCGCCTTCGTGATCGACGATCTGGCCTATTACGTCTTCCACCGTTCGGCGCACCGCGTGCGGTGGTTCTGGGCGAGCCATGTCATCCACCATTCGAGCCAGCATTATAACCTGTCGACCGCGCTGCGGCAGACCTGGACCGGCTTTTTCAGCATCGGTTTCCTGTTCCGCTTGCCGCTGTTCCTGATCGGCTTTCCCCCGGCCCTGGTGTTCTTCGTCGCGGGGATCAATCTGATCTACCAATTCTGGATCCACACCGAAGTGATCGATCGGATGCCGCGCTGGTTCGAGGCGGTGATGAACACGCCGTCGCACCACCGCGCGCATCACGCGACCAATCCGCGCTATCTCGACAGCAATTATGCCGGCGTGTTCATCGTGTGGGACAAGATGTTCGGCACCTTCGTGCCCGAGCGCGACGATGATCGCCCGCGCTATGGGATCGTCAAGAATCTCGGCAGCTTCAACGTGCTGTGGGCGGCGTTCCACGAATGGATCGGCATCGCGCAGGATGTGTGGCGCGCGCCGGGGCTTCGTGCCAAGCTGGGCTATATGGTGATGCCGCCGGGGTGGAGCCACGATGGCAGCCGCGATACGTCGGAGACGATCAAGGCGCGCTGGCGTGCGACGGATAACTATCGACCGGCAACCGCCGGCGGGTCTGGAGAGACTGAATGGAAGAAGCCGATATCGTTGTCGTCGGGGGTGGATCCGGCGGGGCGGCCGCTGCCGGACGCCTGAGCGACGGGGGACGGTTCTCCGTCGCCTTGCTGGAAGCCGGGGGCCGCAACACTGGCTTGCGCACCCGCATCCCGGCGTTCCTCGCGTTTCAGACCGACAAGACCAACTGGAATTACGAGACCGTGCCCCAGCCGGGTCTGAATGGCCGCCGCGGGCATCAGCCGCGCGGCAAGGGGCTGGGCGGGTCGAGCGCGATCAACGCGATGGTCTATATCCGCGGCAATAAATGGGATTACGACAATTGGGCGGCGCTCGGCTGCCCCGGCTGGTCGTATGACGATGTGTTGCCGTGGTTCAAACGCGCCGAGCATAATGTCCGCGGGGCCGACGACTTTCACGGCGCCGACGGGCCGTTGTGGGTGAGCGAGCAGCGCTTCGCCAATCCCGGCAGCATGGATTTCATCGAGGCGGGGGCTAGCCTGCAAATCCCGCGTAACGACGATTTCAACGGCGCGCGGCAGGAAGGCGTCGGCCTGTACCAGGTCACGCAAAAGGGCGGGGAGCGCTGGACTTCCGCACGCGCCTTCTTGGGCGACAAGCCGAGCAATCCCAACCTCCACATCCTGACCGGCGTGACCGCCGAGCGCGTGCTGTTCGAAGATGGCCGCGCCTGGGGCGTCGCGTACCTGCAGGATGGGCAATCCAAGGTGATCCGCGCGCGGCGTGGCGTCATTCTGGCAGGCGGCGTGTTCGGCACCGCGCAATTGCTGCAGCTCTCCGGCATCGGCCCGGCGGCGCATCTGCAGGAACATGGCATCGCCGTGCGCGTCGACCGGCCGGCGGTCGGCGAAAACCTGCAGGATCATATCGATTATGTCGCGGCGTTCGAAACGCCGGGAAAAAGCTTTGTCGGCAATTCGCTAAAGGGCACGCTGGCGATGGGCGGCGCGCTGATCAGTTGGCTGCGCAAGCGCGAGGGGATGATGACGACGCCGTTTGCCGAAGCGGGCGGCTTCCTGACCGTCACGCCGGACGCGCCCGCGCCCGATGTGCAATTGCATTTCGTGATCGCAGCACTGGAGGATCATGGCCGGACCAAAGTGCCGGGGCATGGTTTCTCGTGCCACGTCTGCGTGCTGCGGCCGGAAAGTACCGGGACGGTTCGGCTCGCCTCGGGCGATGCGCGGGCGGCGCCGGTGATCGACCCGGCCTTCTTCAGCGATTCGCGCGACATGGAGGTGATGAAGGCGGGGGTGCGCGCGATGTATCGCATTCTCGAACAGCCGCCGCTCAGCAATCATCAGGGGCGCGACCGCTATCCAATCGACCTCAGCGATGACGATGCGCTCGAACGCTTGATCCGGGCGCGCGCCGATACGGTCTATCACCCGGTCGGTACGGCGCGGATGGGGTCGGACGATGCGGCGGTGTGCGATCCGCGACTGCGCGTGCGCGGGGTGGAGGGGCTGTACGTCGCCGATGCCTCGGTCATGCCCAAGCTCGTCTCGGGTAACACCAATGCGCCCTCGATCATGATCGGCGAGCGCTGCGCCGATTTTGTGACGGCGGATCTGGGGTGAGTGCCCAAAACCCCAAGGAGAAGACCGACTGGCGGCGGATCGGGCTGATCGCCGCGGTCACGCTGGTGCCGGGCGGTTTTCTCCTCGGGGCGGCGTTGGCGGTGCGGCGGATGCGGGCGGATACGGAGCGGGCGGATACGGGTTGGGGGGAGGCCGAGATCCCGCCCGAAGGCAAAGCCTAGCGGCACCCGGCGGGTTCGGATATCCTGCACCAGTCGCGTGACTGGCGAAGCAGGTGGGGCACCACCGTGGAGCGCGACCTCGGAAAGCCGCTCGCCTGGGCATCCTCTGACTGACGGAGCCCGTATGGCCGACCCTATCCATATCCCTAACTGGCAGCGCCTCGACGCGCAGATTACGACCTCGGGGCAACCGAGCGAGGTCGAACTCGCCGAGCTTGCGGCGATGGGCGTGCGGCATGTCATCAATCTCGGACCCCACACGCACGAACGGGCTTTGCCAGATGAAGCGTTCAGCGTTGCCGCCGCAGGGATGACCTACACCCACATTCCGGTTGCTTTCGATGCGCCGAGCGATGCTGATTTCGAGCGCTTTTGCACGGCGCTGGCCACGCTGGGCGCGGCTCGCGTCCATGTCCACTGCATCCTCAACTTGCGCGTGTCGGCATTCTTCTATCGCTACCGGCGCGATGTGCTGGGCTGGGCCGATGCGACGGCACGCACGCCGATGGAGGCGCTGTGGCAACCCGGCGGCGTGTGGGCGGCGTTTGTGGGGGATAGCAACAGCATAGCGCTGCCGCACCGTCCGCCGCGTGAGCAGCGCTGACCCCACGCAGACATAAAAAAGGGCCGGTGCGTCGCCGCACCGGCCTAAGGGTGTCCGCAGGAGGAACCTGGTTTGGGTGACGCCGCTCCCCCGAACGGCGCCCCCCAATCTCGTCAATAATTGTAGGCGCGCTCGCCGTGTTCGGTGATGTCGAGCCCTTCGTGCTCGACTTCTTGCGAGGGGCGCAGGCCGATCGTGTATTTCAGCGCGAGGAACAGCACCGCCGAAACAAGGCCCGACCAGGCCAGCGTGATGCCGACCGCCCACATCTGGGTGAGGATCTGCGCGCCCATATCGTACACGCCGGCCTTGGCCACGGGTGCGGTATAGTCGATCCAGCCCTGTCCGCCGAAATCCGGGTTGGCGACGACCGCGGTGCCGATCGCGCCGATGATCCCGCCGACGCAATGGATCCCGAACACGTCGAGGCTGTCATCATATTTCAGCGCATTCTTCACCTTGGTGACGAAGAAGAAGCAGCCGATCGATGCGACCGCGCCGAGCAGGATCGCGGTGCCGGGGTGGGCGAAGCCGGCCGCCGGGGTGATCGCAACCAGACCGGCGACCACGCCGGAGACAGCGCCGAGCAGCGATGGCTTCTTATGCACGATCTGCTCGATGATCGCCCAGGTCACACCGGCCGCGGCGGTCGCAGTGAGGGTGTTGATGAAGGCGAGTGCGCCGAAAGCGTTGGCTTCCAGGCCCGAGCCGGCGTTGAAGCCGAACCAGCCGACCCACAGCAGGCTGGCGCCGATCATCGTCATCACCAGGCTGTGCGGCGGCATCGGCTCGGTCTTGTAGCCGAGCCGCGGCCCGATCACGAGGCAGCCGACCAAACCGGCAATGCCTGCATTGATGTGCACCACGGTGCCGCCGGCGAAATCGAGCGCGCCCCAGCCCCACAGCAACCCGCTATCGTTCGGTGCCGCCGCCAGGAAGTCTGGGCCGGCCCAATACCACACCATGTGCGCGATCGGGAAGTAAGCGAGCGTCAGCCAGGCGACCACGAAGATGATCAGCGGCGTGAATTTGATGCGCTCGGCGAACGCACCGACGATCAGCGCTGGTGTGATGCAGGCGAACGTCATCTGGAAGATGATGAAGACATATTCCGGCAGATAGACGCTGTTCGAAAAGGTCGCCGCGAAGGTCGAGGGGCTGACGCCCGCAAGGAACATCTTGTCGAGCCCGCCGACCAGTTTCGGGAACGGAGTGCCGGTGGAGGTGAAGGCCATTGAATAGCCCCAAGCGAACCACACCAGCGCCGCGACGCAAACGATCGTCAGCACCTGCATCAGCACCGACAGCATGTTCTTGGTGCGCACCAGACCGCCGTAGAACAGCGCGAGGCCGGGCACCGACATCATCAGCACTAGCGCCGAGGAGATCAACATCCAGGACACGTCGCCCTTGTTGACCATTTCGGCGGTTGGCACGAACGGCGCGGCTGCTGCTGGGGCCTGTGCCCAGGCCGGAAGGGCTGCGAACAGCGTCGCCCCGGCAAAGCCCGCGGCCAGCCCGAATTTGGTCGATTGCTTCATCGATACCCCCTTGAGGACGACCGCGCTCGCGGTCGTGGTTTGGTTCGCGGCGCTCACAGCGCAGTCTCGTCGGTTTCGCCGGTGCGGATGCGGACAGCCTGCCCGACATCGAGCACGAAGATCTTCCCGTCGCCGATCGCGCCGGTATTGGCCGAAGCCTGAATCGACTCGACCACCTTGCCGACCAGATCGGTGCCGCAGACGACCTCGATCTTGATCTTGGGAACCATGTTGGTGCTGTATTCGGCACCGCGATAGATTTCGGTCTGGCCCTTTTGCCGACCGAAACCCTTGACCTCGGTCACGGTCATGCCCGCGACGCCGATTTCGGTCAGTGCCTCACGCACTTCGTCGAGCTTGAACGGTTTGATGATGGCTATGACGAGCTTCACTGAGCGACCCCCCTGTTTGGTCCTAAGGTCCTCCTCGCAATCTGCGTGCCAGAGTCGAAAGCGCGCGATTCCGCGGCGGTTCGAGACCGATTCCGTTACAAAAGTGTAAATTTTTGTGCAGTTGCGAACGGCTGCCTAAGAATCGGGCACCCCGGCGAGGATGTCGCGCGCCGCGCCAGCATCGTCCTCGTCGACCATCACGCGGACCGGAATGAAGAACTGGCTGCCGTCCGCGATGCTGGCATTGCCGTCGAGCGCTACGGCGAGAATGTCGGCCGATTGCAGCAGGCCGATCACCATATGCGCTTCGTTGCGCGCAAAGCGTCCGATCTCGACGAGGCTCATCGCGGCGGCAGTGGATCGAACTCGGGCAGAACCTGCTGGACCTGCACGGGCAGTCCGTCGATGCTGCGGTCGCGCGTCGCGATCTGGGCGAGGCGAGCGGCCGGATCCTGCTGGGCGTGGAATTTGACCAAAGTGTCGCGCGGGCGCTCCACCGTCATGCGCGGTACCCCCCAGCCGCAGTTCGTCTGCACGCTTTCGACCGCGATATCGAAAACCTGCCGCGCGCCTGCGAGCCGGGGGAAGTGCGCTGCGAACGCGTCATATCCAGGCTCACCGGCCACGACATAGCTGCCCGTGCCGTAAAGCCGCAGGATCAGCGCGGGATTATCGAACGCGCAGAACATGATCGTGATGCGCCCGTCCGCCGTCAAATGCGCCTGCGTCTCGTTGCCCGATCCGCCGAGATCGAGATAGGCGACGCGATTGGGCCCCATCACGCGGAAGCAATCGAGTCCCTTGGGGCTGAGGTTCACCCGCGTTCCCTCGGCTGCGGTGGCGACGAAGAAAACCGGCTGCTTTGCAATGAAAGCGCGGTGGTCGTCGTTCAATGCCTTGAAGAATTCCATGTCGCCCTCCGCCGCTCCAGCGGCACGATAGCGTATCACTGCGGGCGATCAAACCAAACGCGGCGCGCGCGGGCGCTCGTGCGGTTGCAGACCGATCACGGTCTCGCGCCAATCCGGGCAGTTGAAGGCGGGCCAGGCGGCTGCCGGATTCACCTATAAGGCCCATTTCAATGTTGTCGCATCAACCATTGGTGATCCCATGTGCCGAATAAAGGCAGACTCTATCGCGTGTTGATGCGTTGAGTGGTTGCTGTCCATTCCCTCGGCCTCGACAACCCACTTGGCAAACTGCGCAGCGGTTACCGGACCGGACGTTGGGATGTAATTGTCGACATGCGAGGCGCGCCCGTCCACCCAGCCGCCGCAGAACCCTAAGTCGACGCAAATCTCCTGCATCAGCCTCTCATAGTCTCGCGCCGGAGGCGGCTGGAGATTACGGGTGCGCGGCCGCTTCGCCATAGCTCACATCGCCGTCCCGCCCGCCGTCAGCCCCGCCACCAGCAAGGTCGGCTGCCCCACGCCCGCCGGCACGCTCTGCCCGCCCTTGCCGCACATGCCGACGCCTTCATCCAAAGCGAAATCGTTGCCAATGCCTTCGACGCGGGTGAGGCAGCTCGGCCCGTCGCCGATCAGCGTTGCGCCCTTGATCGGCGCGCCGATCTTGCCGTTTTCGACGCGGTACGCCTCGGTGCAGCTGAACACGAACTTGCCCGACACGATATCGACTTGGCCGCCGCCGAAGGACTTGGCGAAGATGCCGTTCTTCATGCGACTGAGCAGCTCGGACGGATCATCCTTCCCGCCGCGCATGAAGGTGTTGGTCATGCGGGGCATCGGTGCGTGCGCGAAGCTTTCGCGGCGCCCGTTGCCGGTCGGGGCGACCCCCATCAGACGCGCGTTGAGGCGGTCCTGGATATAGCCTTTGAGGATGCCGTCCTCGATCAGCACGTTTTCCTGCGTCGGCGTGCCTTCGTCGTCGATCGACAGCGAGCCGCGCCGGTCGGCGATCGATCCGTCATCGACCACGGTGACGCCGGGGGCGGCGACGCGCTCGCCGATCCGGCCCGAAAAGGCGCTGGTGCCCTTGCGGTTGAAATCACCCTCGAGCCCGTGGCCGATCGCCTCGTGCAGCAAAATCCCCGGCCAGCCCGGCCCGAGCAGCACGGTCATCTCGCCCGCCGGCGCATCGACCGCGTCGAGATTGACGACCGCTTGCGCCAGCGCCTCATCGATCGCGCGGTTCCACGTCTCCGGTTCCATCAAATCGTTGTAGAGATAGCGCCCGCCGATCCCGAAGCTGCCGGTTTCGCGGCGGCCATTCTGTTCGACCACGATGCTGACGTTGAGCCGCACCAGCGGGCGCACATCGGTCGCTACGAATCCGTCGGCGCGGACGATCTCGATGACGTTCCAATTGCCCATCAGCGAGACCGAGACTTGCGCCACCCGCGGATCGCGCGCGCGCGCGGCGGCGTCGATCGTCTGGCACAGGTTCACCTTGTCGGCGAAGGGCACCAGATCGAGCGGATCGGCGTCGGTATAGAGGTGGCGGTTGGTGGCGCGCGGCGGGCCGGCTTTCGGCGCGGCGGAGGGGTCGATCAGCGCCATCGTTTCGCTCGCGCGGCGGATCGCGGCGGCGCTCAGTTCATTGGCGTGGGCAAACGCCGTCATCTCGCCGGAGACGGCACGCAGGCCAAAGCCCGAATGCGTATCGTAGCTTGCGGTCTTCAGCCGCCCATCGTCGAAGCCGAACGCTTCGGACTTGCGATATTGCAGGTACAGCTCGCCATCATCGGCCTTGCCGAGCGCAGCGGCGGTGAGCACCTGCGCCTCGTGCGGGTCGAGTTGACCATCGTGATACAGGAAGGCGCGGGGGTCTGTGGGGCTGGTCATCAAGCGAAGATAGGGACGGGGTGCGCCTTCGTAAATGGCGTTGAGGTTTCAGCTACGCCGCTACCAACACCCTTTACCGTCACCCCGGCCCTGTGCCGGGGTCCACCCCGCCGCGCGTTCAACGTTCGATTTTCACGCGATCGCGCTGGCTGCACGGTGGGCCCCGGCACAGGGCCGGGGTGACGGATGGGTTATGCGGCAGGCAGCGTATAGGCCAGATCGTACTCGTGCTTACCGCCCTCGATCTTGATCTCGAAGGTGCCCGCAATCCCTTCCAGCGCGCCGGTGCCGCTGTCGGGCGCGATGATCACCGACAGCTCGGCGCCGCCCGCCTTGTCGATCGTGCCGCGGTGGAGCAGCAGAAAGCTGCCTGCCTTGCCATCGACGCTGCCGCTGAACTGGTCGATCGCGACATAGCCCGCCGGGTGTCCGGGCTGGGGCGTGCCCGCCGCGAGCATCGTGCCGGTGGCGGTCCCGGTCATGCCGCCGATGAAGGTCTTGGCGATCGCCATGCGGCTGGTCGGCAAGCCGTCGGCGGGCGCGTCGCCTTGCGCCTCTGGCGTCATCTTGACCTCGAACGTGCCGGTCGCGTGGTGCATCGGGGTCCTTTCAGGGGCCGCAGCGGCGGCGATCAGTGCAAGCGGCGTCAGCAGCAGCCAGCGCGGCCTCACCGCCCCGCGCCGTCGCCATGATCGTGCAGCGTTGCTTGATCGACTCCGTCGGCCGGCCCGCCGACCAGCACGAAGCGCCGGTCGCAATAGCCGCAATCGACATAGCCGCTTTCGTCGATTTCCAGGAACACGCGCGGATGGCCGAGGCTGGCGCCGCCGGGAATGTCGGTCGCGCCGTCGCAAATGTTGCGGGCATGGGTGACGCGGAGGATTTCGGGCGGGGCGATCATGCCGCGTGCGATAGCAGCGCACGTGACCCCGAACAATCCTCCCCGGAACGGGGAGGGGGACCGTGAGCATTCAGCGAACGGTGGAGGGGGCGTGCCGCGGGCGGATTGCTTGCGGCACGCCCCCTCCGTCAGCCTTCGGCTGCCACCTCCCCGTGCCGGGGAGGATTGAGGTTGGCGCACCGTGCGCGTAGGGCAATTGCATGACCGAAGCCGCCATCTCCATCGCCAATCTGTGCAAGACTTATAAGGGCGGCAAGCGGGCGCTGGACGATGTGTCGTTCGATGTGCCGCGCGGACAAATCTTCGGGCTGCTCGGGCCCAACGGTGCGGGCAAGTCGACGCTGATCAATATCCTGGCGGGGCTGGTCAACAAGACCAGCGGGACGGCGTCGATCTGGGGTTTCGACATCGATCAGCATCCGCGCAATGCCAAGGTGTCGATCGGCATCGTCAATCAGGAAATCCTGTTCGACCCGTTCTTTTCCCCGGCCGAGACGCTGGAAATCCAGGCCGGGCTGTACGGCGTGCCCAAGGCGAAGCGCCGCACGATGGAATTGCTGCGCGCGGTGCATCTCGAGGACAAGGCCAATGCCTACGCCCGCACGCTTTCGGGCGGCATGAAACGGCGGTTGATGGTGGCCAAGGCGATGGTCCACACGCCGCCGGTGCTGGTGCTCGACGAGCCGACCGCAGGCGTGGACATCGAGCTTCGCCAGCAGCTTTGGGCCTATGTGCGTTCGCTCAATGCGGCCGGCGTCACGGTGGTGCTGACGACGCATTACCTCGAGGAAGCCGAGCAATTGTGCGACCGGATCGCGATCATCAACCATGGCAAGGTGATCGCCAACAAGCCGACGCGCGAGCTGGTCGGCATGGCGACCGAGAAATTGGTCGAGGTGACGGTCGATCGCGACGTCGCGGTGCCGCCGAGCGCGGTGTGTTTCCAGAAGATCGAGCTCAAGGGCACCCGGACGCTCGCCATCACTTATGCAAAAGACAAGGTGAATGCGGGCGAAGTGCTCGCGGCGGTGCAGGCGGATGGCTACGGCATCGTGGACGTATCGACCCGCGAGGCCGATCTGGAGGATGTGTTCCTCAATTTGACGCGGGCGTCGAACGTGGGGTGAGCTTGTTTTCCCGTTCGCTTCGAGCGTAGTCGAGAAACTGGTTTAAGCGCGAGGTGTCCCAACTTCGCTCGATACGAACGGATTAGAGTTTGGCCGACGCGCATATCTCCGACGTCCTCATCATCGGCTCCGGTGCAGCCGGCCTTACCGCCGCGCTCAATCTCGCCGATCGTTTTAAGGTCACCGTGCTCGCCAAGGGAGCGATGAACGAAGGCTCGACCGCCTGGGCGCAAGGCGGGATCGCCGCGGTGCTGGAGGAAGGCGACACCTTCGAAAGCCATATCGAGGACACGATGATCGCCGGCGCGGGCCTCAATGACCGCGCAACGGTGGAGTTCGTCGTCAGCCAGGCCCCCGCAGCGATCGCTCGGCTGGAGGAATTGGGCGTGCCCTTCGCGACCGAGGGTCCCGTCGGTAATCGGGCTTTGCATCTGACGCGCGAAGGCGGGCATAGCCACCGCCGCATCGTCCATGTCGCCGATGCGACCGGCTGGGCAGTGCAGGAGGCACTGCAACGCGCCGCGACCGACCATCCGAACATCACGCTGGTGCCCGACATGGTCGCGATCGACCTCGCGACGGGAAAGCATGAGGAGCGCTATTCGGGCGCCGGGCACGTCTGGGGCGTCTATGCCGTCAACCGCGCGACCGGCCGGGTCGAGCTCTACACGGCACGCGCGACGATCCTCGCCACCGGCGGGGCGGGGCGCACCTATCTTTTCTCAACCGCACCGCGCGGTGCGACCGGCGACGGTATCGCAATGGCGTGGCGTGCGGGCGCGCGCGTTTCGAACATGGAAATGATGCAGTTCCACCCGACCTGCCTCTACAATCTCGACGTCAAGAATTTCCTGATTACCGAGGCGGTGCGCGGCGAGGGCGGCCATTTGCTCATCCCCGAAACCGGCTATCGCTTCATGCCCGATTTCGATGACCGGCTGGAACTGGCACCGCGCGACGTGGTGGCGCGCGCGATCGATCATGAGATCAAGCGCCTCGGGCTCGACTATGTCCATCTCGACATCAGCCACAAAGGCGAGGCGTTTATTCGCGAACATTTCCCCAACATCTACGAGAAGCTGATGGGGCTGGGGATCGACATGACCAAGGAGCCGATCCCGGTCGTGCCCGCGCAGCATTATACGTGCGGTGGGATCGTGATCGATCTCGACGGGCGGACCGATCTGCCCGGCTTGTATGCGGCGGGCGAATGCAGCGAAAGCGGCTTGCACGGTGCCAATCGCCTCGCGTCCAATTCGCTGCTCGAATGCTTCGTCTTCGGCGAGGCGTGTGCCGCGCACATCACCGAGCATTGGGATGATCTCGCGGTCCCGCCGGCGATCCGCCCGTGGGACGAAAGCCGCGTCGAGGATTCGGACGAAGAGGTCGTGATCAAGCAGAATTGGACCGAAATCCGCCGTTTCATGTGGAATTATGTGGGCATCGTGCGCACCACCAAACGACTGGAGCGCGCGCAGCACCGCATCCGCCTGCTGACCGAGGAAGTGAACGACTATTACGGCCATTTCCGCGTGACCCCCGATCTGATCGAGCTGCGCAATCTGCTCCAGACCGCCGAGTTGATCGTCCGCTCGGCGCTGGCGCGGCATGAATCGCGCGGGCTGCATTATACGCTCGATTATCCCGACCTGCTGCCCGAGGCGCGCGATACCGTTCTGGTCCCGTAAAAGCGCGCGTTAGTTCAACGGCATAGCCGAGACTTCCCAAAAGGATCGACTTGGCCTGTCTGTCCGTCGCCTCGTCGCAGCGGTGCGCGTGAAGGTCTTCTCAACCCCCTTCTGCTCCTATCATGAGAATCCTTGGGGTTCGCGGGAGGCGGGACAAGTAGCGGTGACACACATCCTTCGATCTCGAATGTTCCGCACGATCGCGGTGGTCTCGCTCAGCGTCGTGCTCGCCGCTTGCGTTCGCGATGCCGGGCCGCAGGTCGCGCGGGTCGCACCGCCGCCCTCCGCGCCCATCCCCGTGCGCGCGCCGACGCCGCCTGCACCCCGCTCGGTTACGGCCCCGGCCGCACTCGCCGCCAGCGTCGCGTCGCTGGTGCGCGGGTTCGACGGCCGCGTCGGCGTTGCCGTGCGCAGCATCGATCAGGGCTGGACCGTCGACAGCAATGGCGATCTCCGCTTGCCACAGCAGAGTGTGAGCAAATTGTGGGTCGCCATGACCGTGCTCGATCTGCGCGATTCGGGACGCTTGCAGCTGGATGATCCGGTGACGGTACGGCGCGAGGACCTGACGCTGTTCCACCAGCCGATCGCTGCACTGGTGAAGGGTGAGGACGGGTATCAGACGACGGTCGGCGGATTGCTGCAGCGCGCGCTGACGATGAGCGACAATACCGCCAACGATCGGCTGTTGCGCTTCGTTGGGGGCCCAAGCGCCGTGCGCGCGTTCCTGCAGCGCAAGGGGCTGGACAATATCCGCTTCGGCCCAGGGGAACGGCTATTGCAGGCGCAGACCGCGGGTCTCACCTGGAAGCCCGATTTCGCGCGCGGCAATGCCTTTGCGCAGGCGCGGGCGAAGCTGCCGACGCTCGATCGGATCGCCGCGTTCGAGCGCTACATCTCCGATCCGCCCGACGGCGCGGCGCCGATCGCGATTGCCAACGCGCTCGCCCGGTTGAAACGCGGTGATTTGTTGACGAAGGCGTCGAGCGAGTATCTGATCGGCACGATGGAATCGTCCCATACCGGTAAGCAACGGATGCGTGGCGCGGTCCCGCCGGGGTGGAGCTTCGGCCACAAGACCGGGACCGGGCAGGATCTCGGTCGGCGCACTGCGGGCTATAACGATGTCGGCCTGCTGATCGCGCCCGATGGGCGCTCCTATGCGATCGCGGTGATGATCGGCGACACGCCCAAATCGATTCCCGAACGCCAGGCGCTGATGCAGGCGGTGGTGGCGAGCGTGGTGGCGAACCACGGGTAGCACACGAGTATCCTCCCTTCCCCGTTCGCCCTGAGCTTGTCGAAGGGCAGCGTGCCCCACGTCCTGCGTCGTTTGTCGGGCCGAGGGCTTCGACAAGCTCAGCCCGAACGGATGGGGCCGCATGTCACATCGCACCGGCGCTCGTCCCCCGCAACTCGGGCTTGGGCAAAGCGCATCCCGCTGCTATCCCCCGTCAATGCCGCATCTCTATCTTGTCGATGGCTCGGGTTATATCTTCCGCGCCTATCACCGCCTCCCGCCGCTGACTAACGTGCATGGCGAGCCGGTGGGTGCCGTCTATGGCTATACGACGATGCTGTGGAAGCTTGCCGATGAGCTGCACAAGGCCGACGGGCCGACGCATATGGCGGTGATCCTCGACAAATCGTCGAAGACGTTCCGCAACGATCTGTACGATCAATATAAGGCGCACCGCCCGCCCGCGCCCGAGGATCTGATCCCACAATTCCCGATGATCCGCGATGCCACGCGTGCCTTCTCACTGCCGTGCATCGAGACCGAGGGGCTGGAGGCGGACGACATCATCGCTTGCTACGCCAAGGCCGCGCTGGCGCAGGGTTGGGCGGTCACGATCGTGTCGTCCGACAAGGATCTGATGCAGCTGATCGAGCCCGGGCTCGACATGTACGATACGATGAACAACCGGCGGCTTGGCGCGGAGCATGTCGCGGAGAAATTCCACGGCATCACGCCCGCGCAATTGGGCGATGTGCTCGCGCTGATGGGCGACAGCGTCGATAACGTGCCGGGCGTCACCGGCGTCGGCCCGAAGACCGCGGCGAAGCTGATCCTGGAGCATGGCGACCTCGAAAGCGTGCTCGCCGCCGCCCCGACAATGAAGCCGGGCAAGCTGCGCGACAATCTGATCGAGCAAGCCGCCAATGCGCGGCTGTCGAAGGTGCTGGTCACGCTCAAATGCGACGTGACGCTGCCTGAGCCGCTCGAGGATCTCGAACTCAAGGGCATTCCCGATGCGCCGCTCCGCGCGTTCCTCGAACATCACGGTTTCAAGTCGCTGCTCGCCAAATTGTCGGCGGTCGCCGATGCCCCCGTGACGCCGCACGCACCGACCAAGATCACCCCTGTGGTCGAGGATCCGCCATGCGACCACGATGGCTATGAGACGGTCATCGATGAAAATGCGCTCGACCGCTGGATCACTATCGCGCGGCACCAAGGCTGGATCGCGATCGATACCGAAACGACCGGGATCGACGCGACGCGCGCCGAGCTGGTCGGGGTGAGCATGGCGTTGCACCCCAATCTTGCTTGCTACGTGCCGCTGGGACACGGCGGATCGGGCTTGTTTGCGGAAACCCCGCCGCAGCTCGACCGGGCGGTGGCGTTGGCGAAGCTCAAGCCGCTGTTGGAGGATGCGAGCGTCCTCAAGATCGGGCACAATCTCAAATACGACATGATCGTGCTCGCACGCGCTTATGCCGAAAGCGGCGGCGTGCAGATCGCGCCGATCGACGACACGATCCTGATGAGCTTCGATCTCGACGCAGGGCTGCACGGCCACGGCATGGACGAGCTGGCGGCGACGCATCTCTCGCATAGCTGCATCGCGTTCAAGGACGTGGTTGGCACCGGCAAATCGCAGCGGACCTTCAACGAAATCGATCTCGACGCCGCGACGCGCTATGCCGCCGAAGATGCCGACGTGACGCTGCGGCTGTGGCGGCGCCTCAAGCCACGCCTCGCCGCCGAACAGGCGACGCGGATCTATGAAATGGTCGATCGCCCGCTCGCCGCCGTCATCGCGCAAATGGAGATGCACGGGATCAAGGTCGATGCGGTGCAACTCGCCAAGCTGTCGGCCGAATTCGCGCAGCAGATGGGCGCGCTCGAGGTCGAAATCCACGCGCTCGCCGGTGGCCCATTCACAATCGGCAGTCCCAAGCAATTGGGCGATGTGCTGTTCGAGCGGATGGGGATCAAGGGCGGGCGCAAGGGCAAGTCGGGGGTCTATTCGACCGATGTGACCGAGCTCGAACGGATTGCCGCCGACAAGGATTCGCCGGGCAAGGATATCGCCGCCAAGGTGCTCGATTGGCGGCAATTGTCGAAGCTGAAATCGACCTATACCGATGCGTTGCAAGCGCAGATCAACCCGGCGACGGGGCGGGTGCATACCTCTTACAGCCTGACGGGCGCGCAGACCGGGCGGCTGTCGTCGACCGACCCGAATTTGCAGAACATCCCGATCCGCACCGAGATCGGCCGCCAAATCCGCGATGCGTTCGTGGCGGAGCCGGGCAATGTCCTGCTCGCGGCCGATTACAGCCAGATCGAACTCCGGCTCGCGGCCCATATGGCGGATGTCCCTGCGCTCAAGCAGGCGTTTGCCGACGGGGCGGACATTCATAGCCTGACCGCGCAGGAACTGTTCGGCGAGGTTAACCGCGACACGCGCGGGCGCGCCAAGACGATTAACTTCGCGATTCTTTATGGCATCAGCCGCTGGGGCCTGGCCGGGCGGCTCGATGTGACGGCGGATGAAGCGCAGGCAATGATCGACCGCTATTTCGAACGCTTCCCCGGTATCCGCAATTACATCGCGCGCACCACCGAGGAGGTGCGCGAGAACGGCTTCACCACCACGCTGTTCGGCCGCAAATGCCATTTCCCGCGGATCAATTCCAAGCTGCAACACGAACGGCAAGGGGCCGAACGCGCCGCGATCAATGCGCCGATCCAGGGAACTAGCGCTGACATCATCAAGCGCGCGATGGTGCGGATGGGCCCGGCGCTGGCCGAAGCCGGTCTGGGGCATGTCCGGATGCTGCTGCAAGTGCATGACGAATTGGTGTTTGAACTGCCAGAGGGTGACGTGGCGGCGGCAAAGCCGGTGATCGAACGCGTCATGGCGACGGCGGCGGAGCCAGCGATCACGCTCGATGTGCCGCTGGGGATCGAAATCGGCACCGGGTTGTCGTGGGGCGCGGCGCATTGAGCAATGCCGGGTCCGGGTCCGGGTCCGGGGCCGGCGCGGCGCCAAGTGCCGCCGACGGACGTTCGACCGACGAAATCGACGCGCTCGCCAAGGGCGGACGGACCAATATCATCGGGTTCATGATGCGGCTCGTCGCGCGGCTGCCGTTTCTGTTCATCGCCGGTCGGTTGTACGGGCCCGATACGCTCGGAACCTTCGCGCGTGCGGTGCTGTTCGTCGAGGTGGCGTCGTTGCTGGCGACGTTCGGCCTCAAACGCGGCCTAGCACTCGCCATCGCCGAGACGGACCGGCCGCATGTCCAGATCGTGTGGGATTGCCTGATCGTCGCCGCGATCGCATCCGCCGCCGCGAGCGGCATCCTGCTGCTGCTGCCCGATCTGATGTATCATGGCAGCACCCCGACGCTGCTCGAACGGTTGCTGCCGTGCATCATCGTCGCGGGGGCCTGGTCCGACCTGATGCTGGCCGCCCTTGCCTATCGCCGCAACGTGCAAGCCACGGTGACCGCGCGGGCGATCATCGAGCCGTGGACGATCTCGATCGCGGCCGGCGTGCTATACCCGATCGCGCGGCATGACGGGCTGGTCATCGCCTATATGCTGTCGATGGTCGCGGCACTGCTCGCATCGTTCGTGCCGTTCGTGCGCAGCTATGGCGCGCCGACGGGCTGGCGGCTGCATATCGGGCGGACGTTCGCGCTGATCCGCCGCAACGCGCCGCTCGCGGGTGCCGACGCGCTCGAATGGGGCACGCGCAATGTCGACCGATCGATTCTGTTCCTGATGTTTGAGCCGCGTATCGTCGGGATTTACTGGATGGCGCAGCAAGTCGCGTCGATCCCCGGCAAGTTGAAGACCAGTTTCGATCCGATCCTTGGCCCAGTGATCACCTCCAGCCTGGCGCGTGGCGATACCTCCGGCGTGGCCAGTCAGGTGCGCCAAGTCGGGTTCTGGATCTTAGCGGCGCAAACCGGGCTTGCGTTGATGGGGTCGATCCCCGGCGAGGCGGTGATGGGCACGGTCGGCCCGCAGTTTGTGGCGGGGACTGCGGCGCTGGCCTTCCTGCTGTTTGCGGAAGCCGCGGCCTCGACTGGCGCGGTGTGCGAATCGGCGCTTGTCTATATTGCGCGCGTCGAGAACATGGCGATCTCAATCGGAATGCTGCTGTTCCAGATCGCGCTCAGCTATGGCTTGATCTACGCGATGCAGGCGCTCGGCTGGCCGGTGGCGTATCAGGCGGCGGGGCCCGCGGCGGCCTTGTTCGTGTCGGTCACGCTGACCTCGGTCATCAAATCCAATTATCTGGCACGGCTGCTGAAGGCGCGCGTCGCCGGGTGGCGCTTGCCGATGCTGTGGGCGATCCTGGCGGCGGGCACCGTCGGCGCGGCCTTCACCGCGCTGCCGCCGCAATATGAATGGATCGAACTGGCGATCGGCGAACCCGCGATTGCCGGTATCTATCTTTTCGTGTTGTATCGATGGGCCTTCAAACCCGAAGATCGCGCGCTGTTCCGCAAAATGCCCGGGGGCACGGCGGCCACGGCGTGAATTGGTTGCTGGCTTGAGCAGGGAGGCGATATGCTTGGACGGTTGGGATTGATCGCGACATACCTAGCGGCGGGATTGATTTCGGGGGCTGCGCACGCGCAAACCGGCGATCCGGCGGCACTGCGCGGGGCGGCACAAGCGCTGTCCGCCAAGATCGACGCCGCGGCCCGCGGCGGCAAGATGCCACCGCGCCTGAACGACCCCGACGAGTTGGTCCGCAACGGTTTGGACCGAGCGGCGATTCGCGCTTTGCCGAACGATCTACCCTTGATGCTGGCGAGTTGTCAGAGCGTGATCGGCGTCGTCACCAGCTATCTTGGCTACACGACGAAACGTCCCGACGGCAGTCCGCTCGACCCTGTAGTCCAGCGCCAACGGGAACTGGTCGTGCAGGACGAGAGCATGCTGGGAGTCGCCGCGATCGACCTGTGCAGCAAGCGGATGCTCGTCGCGGCCACCGCATTGACCGCGACACTAACCCCGGCGCAACGCCGCGACACTGCGCGCGTCAAAGGTGCTGCGCAGATGCGAAACGGCATGGCGCAGCTGCTGGCAGGAACCGTCGATGCGCAAACCGACCTCAATCTGCGACCAGGCAACATTGCCTTATTGCGCGAATCGACCCTGGAAATGGCAGAGGTTGGCGCGGATGCGATGACATTGGAGCAGCGGGCCAACATGCGCGCAAAGATCGATGCAGCGATCAAAGCCGCCCCCGCCACCGGTGCCGCTATGCTCCGGCGCTTGCGGACGATCTATATGCGGACCAGCTGCACCGGATTGTGCGCCTTCAACTGACCTGCCGGATCAGTGCCGGAAGTGCCGGACGCCAGTAAACACCATCGCCAGCCCAGCCGCATCTGCAGCGGCGATCACCTCATCGTCGCGGATCGATCCGCCAGGCTGGATCACTGCGGTGGCACCCGCCTCGACCGCCGCGAGCAAGCCGTCGGCAAAGGGGAAAAAGGCGTCAGAGGCGACCGCCGATCCGATCGTGCGCGGGGTCGCCCAACCGGCCTTTTCGGCAGCGTCCTTGGCCTTCCATGCGGCGATGTGGGCGGATTCGAGCCGGTTCATCTGCCCCGCGCCGATCCCCGCGGTGCTGCCGCCCTTGGCATAGACGATCGCGTTCGATTTGACGTGCTTGGCGACCGTCCAGGCGAAGCGGCAATCGGCCAGTTCGGCCTCGGTCGGCTGGCGCTTGGTCACGACGGTGAGATCGGGCGTCCCGGCCGAATCGCGCGACTGGATCAGGAAGCCGCCCGCGATCGACTTGATCATCCGCCCGCGCCGCGCCGGATCGGGCAGATCGCCGGTCAGCAGCAAGCGCAAATTCTTCTTGCGCGCGAACACCGCGCGCGCGGCGTCATCGGCGTCGGGCGCCGCGACGACTTCGGTGAAGATTCCCGAGATCGCCTCGGCGGTCGGCCCGTCGAGCGGCCGGTTGACCGCGATGATCCCGCCGAAGGCCGAGACGGTGTCACACGCAAAGGCGGCTTGATAGGCTTCGATCAGGGTATCACCGGTCGCGACACCGCACGGATTGGCGTGCTTGACGATCACCACCGTCGGTGGGCCATCGCGAAATTCGCTGACCAGTTCGAGCGCGGCATCGGCGTCGTTATAATTGTTGTAGCTCAGCTCCTTGCCTTGCACCTGATGCGCTTGCGCGACGCCGTTCACGCCGCCGCTGGCCTGCGCATAGAGTGCTGCAATCTGGTGCGGATTCTCGCCATAACGGAGTTCGGCCTGCTTGATCATCGGCAGCGTGACGCGCGCGGGGAAGCGCTCGCCCTGATCGACATGGTTGAACCAGCCGGAAATCGCCGCATCATAAGCGGCGGTCGCGGCATAAGCTTTGGCGGCGAAGCGGCGGCGGTCGGCGAGCGTGGTGGTCCCTAGCGCGACCACCGCATAATCCGCCGGATCGGTGACGATCGCAACGAAGGCGTGGTTCTTGGCCGCCGACCGCACCATCGACGGGCCGCCGATATCGATATTCTCGATTATCTCGTCGCGCTCCGCACCCTTGGCGACGGTCGCCTCGAACGGGTAGAGGTTGACCACGACCAGATCGATCGCGCCGATTCCGTGTTCTTCCATCGATGCGACATGCGCGGGATCGTCGCGCACCGCGAGCAGGCCGCCATGGACGACTGGGTGCAGCGTCTTGACGCGTCCGTCCATCATTTCGGGGAAACCGGTGAGATCGCTGATATCGCGCACGGCGAGCCCGGCATCGCGCAACGCCTTGGCGGTGCCGCCGGTCGAAACCAGTTCGACGCCCTGCTGCGCCAGGCTACGGGCGAGGTCGACGATGCCGGTCTTGTCGGACACCGACAGAAGCGCGCGGCGGATGGGCAGGTCGGTCATACGCAATGGTCCCAAAATGCCGCTCGAACTGATGTCTTCGAAGGGCTGCTCGCTCGCTGCGCCGCGGCGCTTGCGGAGACCAGGGCTTCGACAGGCTCAGCCCGAACGATGGTAGTGATGCGCGCGTCCCTGCCTCGTCCAGCAGCAAGTTTCAACCGGCGCGCTTCAGGACCCAGCTTACATTGGCGCCGCCAGCGGGGGATTCACCGGTTACGACGAGTTGCATCGTCGCGTGCGGGCGGCCGTCGGCATCGATCCACACGCTTTCCTCGATCGCCAGCGCGCCGCCGCGGCAGCGATATTGCCACAGGCCACCGCCGGGTAGCCGCAGCAATGCCGCCTGGCCATCGGCGGTGGGCGATACCTGCACGCCGAGCCCGAGGTGGAAGCGGATCGCGAACCCGGTCGCGACGAGCTTGCGCCGCTTCGTCGCAGGGAGCAGCATATCCTCGCCGCGCAACTCGCGACCGTCGCTCGAAAGTACCAATTGGCGGCGGTGCAGGAAGCCGAAGCGGCGCGCATAGCCGTCGTGGCTGGCGTCGATCCGGCTCGATCCGTCGCTTTCCTGCCGCGCGAGTTCGACTTCGCCGACCCCGCGTCCCAGCGTCCCATCGGCGTGAATCGCGGTCGAATTGCTGTCGCCGACGGTCAGCGTGGAATGCGCCGCCGTGGTCCGCAGGCCCTCGGCCAGCGCAGGCGGCAATTGCACGACGCCCACGCGCGCGCCGCCGCAATTAACGACGATGCGGTTGGGGCCATCGGAAAATTCGAACGCGAGCGTCGAAGCGCAACCGCCCTCGACCAGGCGTACCACCGGCGGCGGCGCGGCATCCAGGATCGCTACGGCCGATCCGGCGGCGAGCCGCTGATACCCCCAGTCGCGCGCCTGGCGCAGCGGGCGGGTGCGCACGCCGCTGGCCTGGATGATCTGCTCGAGCCGTTCCACGCCGATCGGCGCGCCGCCCTGCCAGCTTCCCAAATCCCGGTCGCCAAGACACACGCCGAGCAGTGCCGGGACCAGCGTCTGGATCGCGCTGCCGATGCTCGCCGGCGGCTCCAGCCGCCGTGCGGCATAAACCTCTCGCAATTGCGTCAGCAGCATCAGCAGATCGACTTGCGCCGCCGGCGCGCGCGCGACATTGCCGCCATCCTCGAAGATCGAGACCCCGATCGCCTTGGCCAGCGCCGCTTCGACCGCGCCGCGCCGCGCATCGCCGCCGGGAATCAGCAAGCCCGCCGCCACCACGCCGCACAGGGCCGCGACGCGCGGCGCACCGGGGGCAACTTTGTCGGCACCGCGATCGATATGGCGCGCACCCCGGGCGAGCGTGTTGAGCACGCGGCTGCGATAGACGAGGTCGGTCGAGGACAGGATCAGCGGCGCGTGTGCCGTCCAGAACAGGATGCGCCGGCCCCACAGATCGGCGCGCCAGGCCGGTTCGCTCACCTTGTCGGCATGCGCGTCGAGCCAGCACCGCATCAGCGCTTCGGCCACCGGCGTCGCTTGCGCGCGCGTCGCCACCGTGGATAGGTCGCGCAACCATGAAAAGCCGTGGAGATATTCCCCGAACGCCTTGGAAAAATCGGGCTTGGTCAAATCGAGCGTTTCGACCACGCGACTTTCCCCGCGAAAGCTAAGCGTGCCCGCCAGCAACGCATTCCCGCGCCGCACGTCGCCCAGGAACGGATCGTCAGGCACGGCGATGAGCTTCAACGGATGGCGCCCCTTCAGCCGAATGTCGTGGATCGGCGTGCGCCATGTCAGGCGATGAAAGCGTTCCGATAAACGCTCGGCAAGCGACAACCCCTTATCGCCGCCCGAACGGATCAGGCGTTTGCCTTCATCGATGCTGTCGCTGCCGCCCGCCTGGTCGGGCGTAAACGCTCCGGGGGGCGGCACATCGTTCATTTAACCGCGCAGGCCCGCGATGTTGGCGGCATAGGCGTCCGGCCCACCGCGGAAGGTGGCCGTGCCCGCAACCAGCGCGTCGGCCCCCGCCACAATCGCGCGCGGGGCGGTAACGCGGTCGATGCCGCCATCGACCTCCAGATCGATCGCATAGCCGCCCTTGTCGATCATCTTGCGCACCGCTTCGATCTTGCGCAGCGAGCTTTCGATGAACGCCTGCCCGCCAAAACCGGGATTGACGCTCATGATCAGCACCAGATCGACCTCTTCGAGCAGATAATCGAGCGCCTTGGCCGGCGTCTGCGGCGTCAGCACCACGCCGGCGCGCTTGCCCAGACTGCGGATATGCTGAAGGCTGCGGTGCGTGTGCGGCCCTGCCTCGACATGCACGCTGATCGTATCCGCGCCGGCTTCGGCAAAGGCATCGAGATACAGATCGACTGGCGCGATCATCAAATGCACGTCGAGCGGCTTGGTCGTGTGCGGGCGGATCGCCTTTACCACCGCCGGGCCGATCGAGATATTGGGCACGAAATGCCCGTCCATCACATCGACATGGATCCAGTCGGCCCCGGCGGCGTCGATGGCGCGAATCTCCTCGCCCAATTTGGCGAAATCGGCCGAGAGGATCGAAGGGGCGATGCGGACGGGAAGCTGCGACATAAGCGCATAGCCTCTAGCACGACACCGCGACCGGGCAAGCGGTGCGTTAGCCAGTCCGCCGCAGCCGCGCGATGAAGAAGCCGTCATTGCCGCCAGGATTGATCATGCCGGGCAGCGTGCGCAGCCATCCGCCGGGGTTTGGCGTCATGCCGGCGGGCAGTTCGTCCTGCATGATCGGAACGAGGCTGTAATCAGGGCGAGCGGCGAGGAATCTGGTGAGCTGCTCTTCCCCTTCGGCCGGTTCGAGCGAGCACGTCGCGAACACCAGCGTGCCGCCGGGCTTCACCCAATCGGCGGCGCGCGCGAGCAATTTCGCCTGCAGCGCGGCGAGTTCGGTGATCTGCGACGGGCGGACGCGGTGGAGCACGTCGGGGTGGCGGCGGAAGATGCCGGTCGCACTGCACGGCGCATCGAGCAGCACCGCATCGGCCGGGGCGGGCGGCGACCAGAGCAACAGATCGGCGACGATCACCTCGGCTGAAAGCTGCGTCCGCTCCAGATTCTCATGCAGGCGCGCCAGCCGATTTTCCGACGAATCGACTGCGGTCACGCTCCAACCGGCGCTGGCGAGCTGCATCGTCTTGCCGCCCGGTGCGGCGCACAGGTCGAGCACGGTGCCGGGGCCCGGCCCGAGCAAGCGCGCCGGGAGCGACGCGGCAATGTCCTGCACCCACCAGCTTCCCTCTTCGAAGCCAGGCAATTCGGGCACGTGCGCCGAATCGAGCCGGACATGGCCGGGGAGCAACGAGACACCACCGAGCGCCTCGGCCATCGCCGCCGTGGTGGCGGGATCAGCGAGCGTCAGGTCGAGCGGCGGGGGTGCCGCCATCGCGCGTTCGGCGGCCTCGATCCCATCGTCGCCCCACGCGGCGTGCCAGCGGATCGCCACCGGATCGGGCAGGGTCGGTTGTTCGGGTAGCTGATCGCCCCCGCGCGAGATCGTGCCGAACACGCCGTGGACCAGCTTGCGCGGGCCACCATCGACCAGCGGCAGCACCGTCGAAATCGCGGCATGGGCCGGGGTGCCAAGCGACAGCGCCTGAACGAGCGCGATGCGCAGCGCAAAGCGCGCCTTGGCGTCATCGGGCAGCCGCGTCTTGGTCGCCGAATCGATCAGCGCGTCGAGATCGGGCAAGCGCCGCAGCACTTCGGCGGCAATGGCATGGGCCAGCGCGCGGTCGTCGCTACGCTCGATCCCCGCCGTCGCGCGCCCGATCGCGGCCTCCAGCGGCAGGCCCTGGCGCAATACCGCATCGAGCAGGCGCAGTGCGGCGCGGCGTGCGGGGACGCCGGGTGGGTCGATCGGTTCGGGCCGGGGCATATAACGGCGGGGCGGGGGGAGGGTCAAAAGCTTGAACTCTTCTTGGGCAGGGCCGATGTGGCATGGGCGCACTATACCGTGCCGTCTTCAGGAAACCCTCATGGCCGCTCGCCCGCCACATGTGAAGCCACCCGCCTATCTCAGCGCCAATCCTCCGGTGCCGAAACCCGATCCGGTGCCGGTGAAAACGCAAAGCGCGAAGGGCGATCCCGACGGGCTCGATCCGACGCGTTATGGCGATTGGGAACTCAAGGGCATCGCGATCGATTTTTGAGGGCTGGTTGTTTCGCGCGCGGTCGCCCCTCACCCCGTTCGTGCTGAGCTTGTCGAAGCACCGCTCTCCCCTTGCGCGGTGGTTCGAGTGGAGAGCAGCCCTTCGACAAGCTCAGGGCGAACGGGGGGGGTAGAGCGCCTCACTCCCGCGTCAGCGGTCGCGCCAGCAACGCTTCGATCACACCCCGCACTTCGCACCCCTCAAGGAGATCGCATACCGCCTCCACCACCGGCATCGCGACGCCCGCCGCCATTGCCGCCTCGCGCAGCACCGGCGCCGTGAAGGCGCCCTCCGCAACCGTCAGCCGGTCGGCAAGTAGGTCGGCCGCGAGCTTGCCCTGGCCAAGCCCCATCCCGAGCGAGAAGTTGCGCGAACTGGTCGAGGAGCACGTCAGCACCAGATCGCCAAGCCCCGACAGCCCGCTCAACGTCTCCGCCCGCGCGCCGCGCGCGAGGCCGAACCGCACCATCTCCGCAAAGCCGCGCGCGATCAGCGCGGCGCGGGCGTTCTGGCCGAGCCCAGCCCCCTCGACCACGCCGCACGCGATCGCGAGCACATTCTTCACCGCCCCGCCAATCTCCGCGCCGATCACGTCGGTGGAGGCATAGGGCCGGAAGCTTGGCTGCGCGATTGCCTGCGCAATGTCGGTGGCGAGAGCGAGATCCTCCGCCGCTAGCGTCACGGCTGTCGGCAGGCCGTGCGCGACCTCATGTGCGAAGGTCGGGCCGGACAGGACGGCAACCGGCGACCCATCGACCTCTTCCCGCGCCACTTGGTGCAAGAGCTTGAGGCTACCTGCTTCGATGCCCTTGGCGCAAAGGATGAGCGGCTGCGCATTGCACGGAACATCAGCTAGGATCGCGCGCATATGCTGCGCTGGCGTTACGACGAACACGACGTCGACATCGCCGATATCCCAAATCTGCCCGACCGCGACGAGCGCGGGCGACAAGGCAACGCCGGGCAGGAATACGGGGTTTCGGTGTTCCGCGTTGATCGCGGCGACGACCTCGGGTTCGCGCGCCCAGAGAACGACCCGGTGACCGCCGGTTGCGAATACCTGCGCCAGCGCCGTACCCCAGGCCCCGCCGCCGATGACGCCGATCCTCATGCTTTCACTCCTGCGCCGCGCACCGCTTCCGCACCCGGATCGAGCGGCCAGCGCGGGCGCGCCGCCACGTCGAGCGGATCGGTCAGGCCGGCGGCAAAGCGTTCCGCGCCCGCCCAGCCGATCATCGCGGCATTGTCGGTACACAACCATAACGGCGGCGCGACGAAGCGCAGGCTGTGCGCGGTGGCGAGATCGGCAAGGGCGGTGCGGACGGCAGTATTGGCGGCGACGCCCCCCGCCACGACCAAAGCCGTGACCGCGCCCGCCTGTCCCAGCGCCCGCACGGTCCGGTCAATCAAGCAATCGACCACCGCAGCCTGGAACGAAGCGGCGATATCCTCGACACCCCACGTCTTGGCGTCATGCGCGCGCACGACAGCGCTTTTGAGCCCTGCGAAAGAAAAGTGCGGCTCGGGCGAACCCTTCAACGGACGCGGCAAGGGCACGATCGACTGCCCAAGTGCCGCCGCCGCCTCGACCGCCGGGCCGCCGGGAAAGCCGAGGCCCAGCACCTTGGCGGTCTTGTCGAACGCCTCGCCTGCGGCATCGTCGATCGTCGTCGCGAGGCGGCGATAGCGCGCGACGCCCTCGACCAGCAGCAACTGGCAATGCCCGCCCGAAACGAGCAGCAGCAGATAGGGAAATTCCAGATCTGGGTCGGACAAACGCGGGCTGAGCGCATGCCCCTCGAGGTGGTTGACCGCAATCAGCGGCTTGCTCGCCGCGTGCGCCAGCGCCTTGCCGGTGACGAGCCCGACCATCACGCCACCGATCAGCCCCGGCCCCGCCGTCGCCGCGACCGCATCGACATCGGCCAGCGTAACGCCCGCATCGGCGAGCGCCGCCGCGACCAACGGGCTCAACATCTCGACATGCGCGCGCGCCGCGATTTCGGGCACCACGCCGCCGTACGGGCGATGCGCCGCCTCCTGCCCCGCAAGACGGTGCGACAGGATGCGACGATCCGAGGTAACGAGGGCGGCGGCGGTTTCGTCGCAGCTCGATTCAAGGCCGAGAATGAGTGCCATCGCTATCCCTTAGCCGCTCGGACACGGCTTGTCGAAATCGGACGCGTTCGCCAAGGTGGCCGCAAAAGGGAGGGATCGCTTGACGCAACCACAGTTGAAGCTCGGCACGCGCGGATCGCCGCTCGCGCTCGTCCAGGCTAATATGGTGCGCGATGCGCTGTGCACCGCGCACGGTTGGGACATCGGCGCGATCGAGATCGTGCCGATCAAGACCACGGGCGACCGTGTGCAGGACGTCGCGCTCGCCGAAATCGGCGGCAAGGCACTGTGGACAAAGGAACTCGATCGCGCTTTGCTGTCAGGCGAAGTCGATTTCGCGGTGCATTCGATGAAGGATGTCGAGACCGCGCGCCCGGTCGAGATCGCGATCGCCGCGATGCTGCCGCGTGCCGATGTACGCGATCGGCTGATCGGCGCGCCGAGCATCGCCAGCCTGCGCCAAGGCGCCGTGATCGGCACCAGCTCACCACGCCGCGTCGCGCAGTTGAAGCGGATGCGCCCCGATTTCGAGACGGTGCTGTTCCGCGGCAATGTCGATACGCGCCTCGCCAAGGTGGCGGCGGGCGAGGTCGACGCATCGATGCTGGCGGCAGCGGGGCTCGATCGGCTCGGACGCCCCGATGTCGGCGTCGGGATCGAGACCGACGTCATGCTGCCCGCGCCGGCCCAGGGTGCGGTCGGGATCGAAGCGCGCGCGGGCGACGCGACGATCCTTGGCTGGCTCGCCGCGATTGATCATGAGGCGACGCATCTGTGCGTGCTGGTCGAGCGCGCCTTGCTCGCGGCGCTGGTGGCGGATTGCCACTCGCCGGTTGCAGCACTTGCGGTGATCGACGATGGCACCGTCTTCATTCGCGCCGAGCTGTTCGCCGAGGATGGCAGCGCGCATGTGACGGGCGAGATGCGCGGCGCGGTCGATGATGGAACGCTTTCCGAACGGCTCGCCGCCGATCTGCTCGCGCGCGCACCCGAAAGCGTACGGCGGCTGTTCTCGGCGTGATCCGGCGGCTGGCGGTGCTGCGGCCCGAACCGGGCAATGCCGCCACCGTCGCCCGCGCCGGGGCGGCGGGCTTTGCAACCGTGTCGCTGCCATTGTTTGCTGTCCAGCCGCTGGCATGGAGCGCGCCCAGCGCCGCCGATTTCGACGCGCTGATCCTGACCAGCGCCAACGCCTTACGCTTCGGCGGGGCGGGGCTCTCCGCGCTCACTGCCCTCCCGGTGCTCGCGGTCGGCCCGCATACGGCAGCAGCAGCGCGCGCGGCGGGGTTCGACGTCATGGCGACCGGTGGCGGTGATGGTGCAGAAGTCGCGGCGCTGGCGATGGCGCACGGTGTGTCGCGCGCGCTGCATTTGACGGGCCGCGACCGCACGCTTTCGGCGGGCGGGCCGATCGCGCAGGGTATTGCGGTCTATGAAAGCGCGGCCGTCCCGGTCGATTCGGCACGATTGCGGATAACAATCGGGTCGGTCGCCCTGCTCCACTCTGCGCGCGCGGCGCGGCGGCTGGCGGAACTGCTGGATGCCGCGGGGATCGACCGCGCGCACGTGGCGATTGCCGCGTTCAGCGCGGCAATCGCCGCTGCGGCCGGGGAAGGGTGGGCCGACATCGACAGTGCCGCCACCCCCGACGATGCCGCACTGTTTGCCGCCGCCACGCGCGTCGAACCTGCGCGGGGGCGTTGACCGCCTGCGTAACGGCCCCGATAAGGCAGCATGGACGATGCAATCCCTCCGGTGTCCGAACCTGCCCCGGTGCTGCCCCCGCCGCCGCCCCCGCTGTCGCCGCCCGCCCCGCCGCTGCCGCCCCGCGTGCTGCCGAGCTTTACCCCGGCACCGCCACCTCCTGCGAGCGGGATGGGGTGGCGGATGGGCGTCGCGCTCGGGCTGATCGCGTTTTTGATCGGGGTCGGCGTGGCCGCGTTCGTGCTCAACAAATTCGCCCGTACTGCTGAGACTAAGCCCGTCGCGACCGTGACGGTGCCAGTCGGTGCCAATGGGCAGGCACCGGTAGTGATCGTGCCGAGCAAGGCCGGCGCGCCGGTCCCGGCGATCGATCTGGCGGCGCTGTCGACGCGCGAAGCCGAACTGGCTGCCAAGCTCGGCGATCTGGAAACGCGTGCCGGCATGATCGACCGCGAGTCGCAGCGTGCGTCGGCTTATGCCACGCGCAGCGAGGGGATGATGGTCGCGTTCGCCGCACGGCGGGCGCTCGATCGTGGGCTCAATCTCGGCTTTCTGGAGGATCAGTTGCGCAGTCGCTTCGGCGGCACGCAGCCCGCCGCGGTTGCCACCGTGCTGCAAGCGGCGCGCGCGCCGGTGACGCTGGAGGATTTGCGCGCCGGGCTCGACGGGATTGCGCCGGAATTGATGACCGGTGCCGCGACGATCGGCTGGTGGCAAAGCTTCCGGTTCGAAATCGGCAATCTTGTGGTTTTGCGCCGCGCGGGCACGCCCTCGCCTTTGCCAGTCGATCGCGTGGCGCGCGCCCGCCGGTTGATCGACGCGGGACAAGTCGAGGCGGCGCTGGCGGAAGTGTCGCGCACCCCGGGTGCCGGGCAAGCGGAAAGCTGGAGCAGTGCTGCACGGCGCTACATCGGCGCGCGCCGTGCGCTCGACACGATCGAGAGTGCCGCCATCCTGGCCCCGGGCGTCGATGCGGTTCCGGTTGCGGCACCGGTCCCATCCGTTACGCCCTAAGCGCGGATGCGCTCGATCAGTGCCATCGCGCCGGCGGGCGCCCGCACCTTTGCACCGTTGATGAAAAACACAAAGGCTTCGCGCGGGCTGACCGATCCCGGGTCTGCGACATAGGGCAGGCCCTCGGGCGCCCCGCCACTTGCCCAGGTCCGTGCGGCCCCGGCCCAGCGATCCAGCGCAGCAGGGGTATAGCCCGCCGGTTCGTCCTCGGCCGCCGCCTCGAGCCGCGCATAGACGAAGTCGCCGCTGATATCGGCAATCGCGGGATAGTCGGCTGAATCGGCATAGACGATCGCCACCCCGGCGGCGCGCGCCATTGCGACGAATTCCGGCACGCAAAAGGTCTCATGCCGCACCTGCACCGCGTGGCGCAGCGCGACGCCGTCCTGCTTTGCGGGTAACAGCTTCAGGAATGCCCCGAAATCGTCCGGATCAAACTTCTTGGTCGCCATGAACTGCCACAGGATCGGCCCAAGCCGGTCGCCGAGTTCGACGATGCCTTGCCCGGTGAAGCGCGCGATCGATTCGCCGGCTTCGGCCAGCACCTTGCGATTGGTGCAATATCGTGATGCCTTCAGCGTGAAGACGAAGCCGTCGGGCACCGCTTTCGCCCAGGCGGCGAAGGTCGCGGGCTTTTGCGAGGAATAATAGGTGCCGTTGACCTCGATCGCGGTCAGCTTACCCGCGGCATATTCTAGCTCGCGCTTGATCGGCCACTTTTCGGGAAAGAAAACGCCGCGCCATGGCTCGTACGTCCACCCGCCAATACCGATTCGGATGTCCCCTCTTGTCATGTGCGCAAGGCTAACCGAGAAGTCGATCCGACGGAACCGTAACCGAAACCGGGGCTCACGCGAATGACGATCCGGAATGGCCTTGCGGGCTGGTGAAGCAGAACTCAGGACGCTGATGATCGGCGGCCTGGCCGGTGAGGCCGCCGCGCAGCGCGCGCTGCTGCGGGCGCTTGCCCCAGTGCTGCGCGCCTTCTTCGCGCGACGGCTGCGCGGGGCGGAGGATGATGTCGAGGATTTGGTGCAGGACAGTTTGATCGCCATCCATACGCGGCGTGCGACCTATGACCCGGCGCGGCCGTTCACCGCCTGGGCTTATGCCGTGGCGCGCTACAAGATGATCGATCATTTCCGGCGCCGAAAGCAGACCGTGCCGCTCGACGATTTTGCCGACATCCTCTCGGTCGGGAGTTTCGAGGACGCGAGCGGTGCGCAGATGGATGTCGCCAAACTCCTTGATGCGCTGCCATCCAAACAGGCGCAGGCGATCCGCGCGACAAAGATCGACGGACTGAGCGTGGCGGAGGCGGCGGCGCGCGCCGGGATCAGCGAATCTGACGTGAAGATCTCGGTGCATCGCGGGCTGAAGACGCTCGAACGGCGGTTGAGTGACGCGACCCTGGGCGCTGCCCGGCTGGGATCATGACGATGCGATCGACCGAAGCCCTGATCGATTCGCTGACCGAACAGGTCGCGCCCGTAGCACCCGGCGCGGTCGGCGGGCGCGTGTTTGCCGCGCTGCTGATCGGGGGCGTCGCGACGGCGGTGGCAGTGGCGGCGGGACTCGGGTTGCGGCCCGATCTGTCGCACGCGCTCTATGGCAGCATGATCTGGATAAAATGGGCTTATACATTGTCGATCGGTTTGCTCGCCGCATCCGGCTTGGCGGTGGTCGCACGGCCAGAGCGGCGCGCCCTGGGCTGGCTGTGGCTTGGGCTGCTGCTGCCCGTCGCCCTACTTGCCGCGCTCGCCCTTGGGCAGTTGATGGCAACCCCGCGCTACGGCTGGCCGTCGCTCTGGTTCGGCCATAGCTGGCAGCGCTGCTCGCTTTCGGTCGTGCTGCTCGCGCTACCGATCTTCGCCGCGCTCCTCCGAGCGCTGCACAGCCTCGCGCCGACGCGGCTCCGCTTGGCGGGCGCGATGGCCGGGCTGGCGGCGGGCGGCATAGCGGCGACGCTCTATGGCTTCCATTGCCCCGAAACTGCGGCACCCTTCGTGCTTACGTGGTATTCGCTGGGGATTGTAGTCGCGATGGCGCTCGGCGCTGTGGTGGGTCCGCGCGCCCTGCGCTGGTAGCGGAGCGGAGCGCAGGCTGCACGGCTTCTGCGGGCTGAACACCAGCGGGCCGAGGTGCAGCTCAATCGGTACTTACGGCGTATCTCCGTCGGGTATCGGCCAGCGAACGGCGCGCTTCTTCCACGGCCAGTTCCTCGGTTCGGAACAGCAAATGATCCATCACCGCCGCCAGATGTGCGCGCATCGCCAACCGCGCCGCATTCGCGTCACCGGCGCGCAACGCTTGCAGGATCGACGCATGTTCCTCGACGACAGGGCGCACCTTGGCATCGCAGCCCGGCCGATCATCCGGCTCTCAGCGATGCCGAGCGCGTCGCGATCACCGCGGCGCGCGACGAGGATGTCGATGCCAAGCCCACGACGCGGCGCGATCTGCTCAAGAGTCGCGCCTTCTGGGGCATTGCGGTCCCGCGTTTTCTGGCCGAGCCGGCATGGCAGACCTTCAATTTCTTCATCCCGCTCTATCTGGTTTCGGTCTGGCAGCTCGGTTTGAAGAGCATCGCTCTCTGGGCGTGGATGCCGTTCCTCGCCGCCGATTTCGGGAGTCTGGCAGCGGGGGTCTTGCCACGCTGGCTGATGAAGCGCGGCGTGCCGCTGGTTGCCTCGCGCAAGATCACGATGACGGTCGGCGCGCTGTGTATGATCGGCCCGGCGTGCATCGGGCTGGCGACATCGCCCGCCATCGCAATCCTGTTGTTCTGCGTCGGCGGCTTTGCGCATCAGATGCTGAGCGGCGCGCTGATCACGCTGTGCGCCGACATGTTCGACAGCCGCACGGTCGGCACGGCGAGCGGCATGGCGGGGACTTCGGCGTGGGTCGGCGGGATGCTGTTCACGCTGCTGATCGGCCAAAGCGCGGACGCCTTTGGCTATGACCCGTTGTTCGCCGCGCTGGCGGTGCTTGATATTTTGGCGGCGGCGGTGTTGTGGAGCTTGCTGCGCTCCCGCCCGCGCACGCCTGTGACGCTTCGGGAAGGCTGATACCGTGTTGATGACTCAAACGATGCGCTGGTTCGGGCCGAGCGATCCGGTGCGGCTGCGCGATATTCGCCAGGCAGGGGCAAGCGGCATCGTGACCGCGCTGCACGAAGTGCCGAACGGCGCGGTGTGGGAGCACGGCGCGATCGCCGCGCGGAAAGCGATGATCGAGGCCGCCGGGCTCGACTGGCGCGTGGTAGAAAGCTTGCCGGTGGAAGAGGGGATCAAGACCCGGTCGCACGAGTGGGACCGGCTGATCGATGATTATTGCCAGAGCCTGACCAATCTCGCGGCGTGCGGGATCGACGTCGTAACCTACAATTTCATGCCGCTGCTCGATTGGACGCGGACCGATCTCGCGTGGGAATTGCCCGACGGCGCGCGCGCGCTACGCTTCGAGCCGGTGGCGGTCGCCGCGTACGACCTCTTTATCCTGCAGCGCCCGGGTGCGCGCGATGCGTATGCCGACGCGCTGCAAGAAGCCGCCACGGCACGCTATGCCGCAATGGACGATGCCGCGCGCGCTATGCTCGAGCGGACGATCATCGCGGGGCTGCCGGGCAGCGAGGAGGGGTTCACCTCGGCCGAATTTCTGCGCGCGGTGGATACCTATGCCAAGATCGACGCCGCCCAATTACGCGACAATCATGTCGCCTTTCTCGAAGCAGTCTGCCCGCTCGCCGACGAGCTCGGCATCCGCTTGGTCGTCCACCCCGACGATCCGCCGTTCCCGATCTTCGGCTTGCCGCGCGTCGTCAGCACCGAAGCCGATGTCGCCGACCTGTTCGCGCGCGTGCCGAACCGCTCGAACGGGCTGTGCCTGTGCACCGGATCGTTCGGCGTGCGTGCGGACAATGATCTGCCCGGCATGGTCGATCGGCTCGGCGACCGCATCGGCTTCCTGCATCTGCGCTCGGTCCAGCGCGAGCCGGATGGCGCGTTTCACGAGGCGGCGCATCTCGAGGGCGATGCCGGCATGGCAGCGGTGGTCGCGGCGGTGCATCGCCTGTCGGTGCGCGAGCAACGCAGCATCCCGATGCGGCCGGATCACGGGCATCAAATGCTCGACGATCTCGGGCGCACCGTGAACCCTGGCTATTCGCTGCTGGGGCGGATGCGCGGGCTGGCTGAGCTCCGTGGCCTCGAACGGGGTATTGCCTTTGCCGCAGGGCATTTGGCCTGACCCGACCGAATTGCGTGATCGGCTGGAACGGGCGGCGTAGTCCGCTCTGGCGGTGCGACGCACTGCGCGATCGGCTTCGGAAACCTCAGCTCAAATTACGGATAACCCACTAAATATTTACTTGGCTGGATGCCCCGTGAGGGCATACGCAAGATAAGGATTACAGAGACTTACGCAGGCTAACTGGAAGCACTGCTATGGTAAACCCCCTTCGCGACCGTTCCGGATTGGCTAACCTTTTCGACCCTTCACCGGGGCTGAAAAGCGAAACGCTCGACCCGGCGGCAACCGGATCGAGCGCATCAATCCCCGACCTGGCGGATGGGTTCGAATTGCATACCACTAGCGGCGGGGTGGCGCAATGAACGCGATCCCCGCGCGGCGCGAGTTCGCGCTCCCCGACCCTTGGCGCATCCCCCTCGACCTGGGCTTTTCGGTATTCCCGGTGCCGCACGCGAGCAAGCAACCCGTCATCAAGTGGAAAGCATACCAGACGGCGCGCCCGACTCCCGAAGCTGTGGCGGGCTGGGCCTCTAAGCAAAGCAATGTCGGTATCGCCACCGGGGCGGTGTCGGGCTTGTTCGTCCTCGATCTGGACAGCGACGAAGCGGTTGCCGAGGCGACGCGGCGCGGCTTGCCGGACACAATCTCGGTTCGCACCGGCAAGGGGCGGCACGTCTATTTCGCGCACCCCGGCGGGACGATCGGCAACCGGGCGGGCATTTTTCCCGGCGCTGATATCCGTGGCGACGGTGGCTATGTCGTGGCGGCGGGTTCGACGCACCCAAGCGGGTCGCTCTATGCATGGGAGAATCCTCCCGGCCTGTTCGATCTGGCCGCCGCCCCTGATTGGTTGCTCGCCATGCTCCGCGAGCCTAGCTTGCTGGCGATCGAGGCGGGCAAGGTACGCGCTGCACCGCGCGGCGCGCGTAACGATCAACTCAACAAGTCGGCATTCCGCATCGGACAGGACGTTTCGGCGGGCAAGGTTGATCCGGACGCAGCGCGATCGGCGCTTGCGGCCGCAGCGAACGACGCTGGCCTAGAGCCGTTTGAAATCGCGCGGACGCTCGATAGCGGCATGACGGCGGGCAAGAGCAATCCCAGCCGCAACGGGCCGAGCGAGGATGATATCGCGCTCGCCTTCACAGCGCGGCACGGTAACACCCTCCGGTTCGATCACGACGCGGGGCGGTGGTTCGTATGGGATGGCGCGCGCTGGCAACCGAATAACGATCACCTTGCTTTCACCTATGCGCGCCACGAAGCGCGGCAACGCGGCGCACCGGGCAAGGCCAATTTTGCGGCGGGTGTAGAGCGGTTTGCTCGCGCCGATCGTGCGCACGCCGTCACCGCGGCACTATGGGATGCCGACCCGATGTTGCTGGGCACCCCCGGTGGCACCGTCGATCTGCGCACGGGCGATTTCTTTCCCGCTCGCCCGGATGATTACATCACGAAGCTGGCAGGATGCACACCCGAACATGGCGAGCCTACGCGGTGGCTCCAGTTTCTGAATGAGGCACTGGAGGGCGATCAGGACGCCATCCGGTTCCTTCGCTTGTGGACCGGATACTGCCTCACTGGCGACACGCGCGAACATGCGCTGATCTTTCTTCACGGGCTGGCGGGGACGGGTAAGAGCGTGTTCCTCAACACGCTTGCGGCGATCCTTGGCGACTATGCCGTCACGGCGGCAATGGACACCTTCACCTCCTCAAAGTTCGATCGGCACTCAACCGAGCTGGCGATGTTGCACGGCGCGCGTTTGGTAACGGCAAGCGAAACCGAGGAAGGCCGATCGTGGGCAGAAGCTAAGATTAAGCAGATGACCGGCGGCGATCCGATCACGGCGCGCTTTATGCGGCAGGACAATTTCACGTTCCGACCGCAATTCAAGCTGACAATCGTGGGCAATCACGCGCCCCGCCTCGCTAATCCCGACGATGCCATGCGGCGACGGTTCAACATTCTCGGTTTCAACGTAAAGCCCGCCGCCCCGGATTTGCAGCTCGAACACAAGCTAAAGGCGGAACACGGGCGCATTCTCGCCTGGGCAATCGCCGGGTGTCGTGAGTGGCAAACGAGCGGCCTAGTGCGCCCCGCCGCAGTGACCGACGCAACGACCGAGTATTTCGCGGGCGAGGATTTGATGGGGCAATGGCTTGCCGAGCGGTGCGAGATCAGGCGCGGCGCGTTCGAGCTTCCCGCCAAGCTCTACACCGACTGGCGGAAATACGCCGACGAGCATGGCGAAGACCCCGGCACGGCGATCGGGTTCGGTAAGAAGATGAGCAAGCGAGGACTGGCCTCAAAGGTCGCCAATGGCATCCGCGCCCACCAAGGCGTCGCGCTGAAAGCGGGGCCGTACGATGTCGATTGAGGCCAATTTAGAACAGCTAGAACGGATAGAACGGATAATCTGCTTTGGTATCACGTGCGCGCGGGCGGGTGTGAGGCGAAACGGAAACACCCGTTCTATCCGTTCTAGCCGTGCTGGCGGTGCCGAATGAGCGCCGCCCCCCGGCTTGCCGAGATCGCCCGCCGATTAGGGCAGCTCCGCCCCGACTGGAGCAATCCCGAACGCTACTTTGAAAACCGAAGCGAGCTTGAGCGCGACATGCGCCGCCTCGCCAAGCAACTGGAACGCGAGCATGGCTGATCTGATCGAGACAATCGAAGCGATGGCACCCGCGCAACGTGAGGGCGCGCTGATCGTGCTGGACGCGCTAAGCCGTCCACTGACCGCACGGGAGATTGAGAGCATCCTCAAGGCGAGCCGTGTCACGCGGTCGCGTGCCGTGATCCTCGCTAGCGTCCTCAAGGGATGGCACGTCCTCGCCATGATGGGGCCGGAGCAATGAGCGCGTACCCATACAACACCGCACGGTGGAAGCGCCTGCGTCTCGCACACTTGGCAATCGAGCCGCTGTGTCGTGGCTGCGCACCGCATCGCATCACGCCCGCGAACACCGTCGATCACGTTGTGCCGATGAGCGACGGCGGGCCTGCGTTCCCTTCGCATGATGGCCTCGCAAGCTACTGTCCACCCTGCCACGGCGCAAAGACAGCACGGGGAAGCGAGGCAGGGGCGATCCGATCGAGCAAGCCGCGCAAGGGGTGCGATGCCGATGGCAACCCGCTCGATGCTGCGCATCCTTGGGGAAATCTCTCAGGACTGACAGACAGGGGACCGACGCCCACCCTTCGAAATCAGTTAGTTTACAAACGTAGTCAGTCTGGAGGCCGTGATGGGCGCTAGGGGACCCGGTGCGGCACGCCTGAAAGCCGTGGCAGCAAGTGCACCCGCCATGGCGTCACACCCTTGGGAAACGGCTGGAATGCCCGCTGCTGACCGGATGCTGGCGTTCCTCGGTACGTTGCCGATCGTGTCCGGCCTTAAGGCTGGCGAGCGCATGGAAGTGATCGACTTCCAAGAACAATTCGTGCGGGGCGTGTATGCCGAAACCGAGGGCGAGCGGATCGTGCGTTTGGCGGGTCTGTCGGTCGCACGCGGCAACGGCAAGTCGGGCCTGCTGGCGGGTTTGTCGCTTGGGCACCTGCTGGGGCCGATGCTGGAACCCTACGGGGAATGTTACGCGGCGGCGCTCGATCGCGAACAGGCGAGCGTGCTTTACCGGATGACGTGCGCCTACATCTACGCCGTCCCCTGGATGGCGGCACGGGTGAACATCCGCGATCAGTTCAAAGAGATCACCGACCACGAAAGCAACTCGATCTGGCGGGCGCTCACGTCCGACGCGCGCAAGGCGCATGGCCTGGCACCATCATTCTGGATCGCGGACGAGGTGGCGCAATGGCGCTCGCGCGAGCTGTGGGACAATCTGCGCACCGGCATGGCGAAACGGCGGCAGGCGCTTGGCGTGACCATCTCGACGCAGGCGGCGGACGATCATCATTTCTGGAGTGAGATGCTCGACGCAGAACCCGCCGCCTCGGTCTATATTCAGCTCCACGCGGCACCGAAGGATTGCGCGCTCGACGATCGCGAAGCGTGGGGCTTGGCGAACCCGGCGCTGGGCAAGTTCCTCAACGAAACCGACTTCGCCGACGCGGCGGCAATGGCGAAGCGCTCGCCATCGTTCGAACCGGCGTTCCGGTTGCTCAACCTCAACCAGCGCGTCGCGGCAGAGGGGAGGTTCCTCAACGCGGCGGATTGGGAGGCCAATGCCGAGCCGTTCGACGTTACCGAGCTGGAGGGGCAGCGCTGCTACGGGGGATTGGACCTTTCCAGCACGCGCGACCTTACCGCCTTGGCGCTGTATTTCCCGGATTCGGGCAAGCTGCTGGCGTGGCATTTCGTGCCGGTGGACACGATCGGCGAACGTGTCGAACGCGACCGGGTGCCTTACGATCGCTGGGCAGAGGACGGGTGGATCGAGACGACGGTCGGGAGGGCAACCGATCGCGTCGCCATCGCCCACCAGCTTGCCGACATTCGCGGGCGCTACGACGTGCAGGGCATCGCGTTCGATCGCTGGCGCTTCGAGGATCTGGGCAAGCTGCTATCCGACGAAGGAATCGACTTGCCGCTGTCCGAGTTCGTGCCGGGGTTCCGGTCCTATGCGGCGGCGGTGGACGCTTTCGAGCGCGCGGTGCTGGAGCGCAAGATGCTGCACAACGGCTCGCCAATCCTGAAATGGCAGGCTGGCAATGTCGTGATTGAGATGGATGCAGCCGGAAACAGAAAGCCCTCAAAAGCGAAGTCGATCGACCGAATCGACGGTATTGTCAGTGCGATCATGGCGACCGGGCTGGCAGCTACCGACGAAGGGCCGAAGGTGTATCGGGGGGCAGGGCTGGCTTGGGTTTAGACGACGGTCGGCATAGCATCCTTCATTGCGGCGTTAGGCAATAGAACCCGCACGCGCACAATGCCGTCGCCGTTAACGAAATACTCTACATCGCGGACTTTATCAGAGACACCGCTAGGTTGGCGGATACATTCGCCAATACGCGGGACGGCAGGAAAGTCGAAATCATCCCATTCCGCTCCGTTATCAAAAGAAGAGCCTAAAAACACTGTAACCGTAATCATCCGATAACCTTTCGCAAGATGAGCCTTATCGCCTCAGGCCGCGACGGCGGGTGCGCCTGATCTGCAATCCACGCGTCGAGCGCGGCAAGGTCGGCGGGCGGCAAGGTCAAATGAATCGACTTTGCGTCAATGCGCGGCCGCCCCCTTTTTTCTGTACGGACTATTGCGCCTGTCATGGTTAATCCGTACAGACAAATCGAGCCGAACGAAAGCGTCAACTTTCGCCCGGCTCTAACCGCAACCGTTCCTGGAGAACGATCATGGCTACACACGCTCCTATCACGGGCGCGCCGACGCGCGCACCTAACTTTCACGCCCTCGACCTGTCGCCGATGGACGATCTGAGCGGCGATCTTTCGATCCTCAAATCGCTGATCGACATTTCGATCGACACGCCAAACCCCGGCGACGCTGAAAACCTACTACACGCCGCATTGCGCGAGCTGGCGCGTGCGGACGCTCGGCACCAAGCGTTCCACCAGTCCCTCCTAGCGTTGAAGCGGGAGGGTTGATGACATGGGCGTTCATTTCTCACCTCCGCCGCCCGCCGCGATCACGCGCGTCCTTTCACGCTTTGATCGCGACGCGCTTGCCGCGTTCGTGATGGTCGCCATTGATTTGATGGACCTTGCCGAGCCGGATGCCGACCTTGAGCCGAACGGCGACGAGCTGGACGGCGACCCTGCTGAGGACGAGTTCATGTATCACGGCGGCTGGGGGCCGGGTTGCCCGGTCGGCGACCCCGGTGGATGCGAACACGACGGGCGCGAACCGCCGGGGGCAGAATAAAAAAACATACTAGCACCGTCTGGACAATAGTTCAGAACCCTCTTATATCGGTTTCGAGATAGGGAGTTTCGAACATGTTGACCGCCGCCTACACCGCCGCCGCCTGCCGTATCGCGAGTCTGGAGCGCAAAAAGTTCGACGCTGTGATGGCATCGGGCGAATACAATTGCGCCCCGAACGCGCCTCACGGGATGCCTCGCATTTTCGAAATCCCCGACTTGATCGGCCTGTATCTGTTCGCTCGCCTAAACGAGCGCGGGCAGACCGTGAAGCAGGCGGCGGCGGTCGCGTGTCGCGTTGTGGGGCAACTCAAAAATGCCGTGAACAATGGCTTGCCGATCCCCGAGCACGTCGCGGTTGCGCACGCGATGAATGGCGCAAGCTATTGCTGCCCGGGCACCGATGCGAACCCTCTCGCCTCGCAGATTGGCGGCGTTGGCTCGATCCTTTGGACCGAAATGTGGAACGTCGCCAACTTGAAGGCCGAGGTTCAGCGCGGGCTTGCCGAGGAAGAGCGCATCGCTGGCGGTGCAGACGAATAATGCAGACACCACCCCAAATCGCCCGCGCCTGGGCATCGCCGATCGGGAGGGGTGGAAGCGCGCGTAACCCCGATCGGCAATCATCAAACACCATCGTTGAGAAACTGACGGCTTTCACCGCGCGGGGGGCTTCGGCTCCCCGCCAAATTGAGGAAAAATGAGCATGAACCTGCACCAACTCCGCCAGCGCAAGGCCGAGCTTCGCTCCGCCACGTCGGCAATCATCGCGGCCCCCGGCGGCGCGGACGGCCTGCTGTCCGATGAACAGCGCACGGCGGTAAACGACAATTTCGCCGAGCTGGACCGGCTCCAGTCCAACGAAACGATTCTGGAGCGTCAAGCGCGCGAGGACAGCGAGGCGCGAGGCCGTCCGTTGACCGACACGCCTGCGAACGACGGAATCGAATACCGCGTGTTCGCCGAGGCAATTTCACACACCGCCGCCGAGGGCATCGAGACGTGGCGCACCGATAATGGCGAGCGCGTGCCGGTGTTGGGTCGCGAACAGCGCATCGCCGATTTCGTCCCTGCCGAGCGTTCCGCCGCCAGCGACATCGGCCTGGGCCGGTTCATCGGTGCGCTGATCGGCGGGCCGAAGAACGATCTGGAGCGTCGCGCTCTTGCCGAGGGCAGCGTCTCGACTGGCGGTGCATTCCTCCCGGCACCGCTCGCAACGGAAGTGATCGACCACGCCCGTATCGAGAACGTCGCTTTCAAGGCAGGCGTTCGCACCGTGCCGATGGCGAACAAGACCATGCGCATGGCGAAGGTTATCAGCGATCCCGTGCCGTCGTGGCGCGCGGAAAACTCGCTGATTGCCGAAAGCGATCCGGTGTTCGGCGATATGTCGATGGACGCAAAGAGCCTTGCGGTGCGGTTCGTCGTGTCGCGCGAATTGCTGGAGGATACCCCCAACATGGACGCGCTGCTGCGCTCCACGATGGCAGCCGGGTTCGCTCGCGGCCTGGACGATGCGATCTTTTTCGGCACCGGCACCGGCAATCAACCGCTTGGCCTCGCCAACACTCCCGGCCTCCAGTCGGTTTCGATGGGCACGAACGGCGGCGCGCTCGCCGGGTATGCCCCGTTCCTTGATGCCATGTTTGCGTTGCAGGCCGTCAACGAAGGCAAGGTGGACGCGATCGTGCTGGCACCGCGCTCCAATCGCGTGATCGCGGGCTTTGTGGACTCGCAGGGGCAACCGCTCCAGCCCCCGCCCTTGCTCGCCAACGTGCCGTTCCTGTCCACCAATGGCATCCCGACCAATCAGACGCAGGGGACGGCAAACAACGCCTCCAGCGCCTTCCTGGGCGACTTCTCGCAAGTTCTGGTCGGCATCCGCACGCAGCTCCAGATTACGGTGCTGAATGAGCGGTTTGCCGAATATGGGCAGGTCGGGTTCATCGGCTGGCTTCGCGCCGACGTGCAGGTTGCGCGCCCTGCGGCCCTTGCCAAGATCGTGGGCATCAAGCCGTGATCGAGCGTCGCGCCATGGGGGAGGTCCGGTCGGAAGGCCGGACCCTTCGCGGCCTCGCCATCCCTTATGGCGTGGACACGCGCATCAACGGCGGCACCGAGTCCATTGCGGTCGGTGCCGTCACGGCCTCGCTCGCCAATCGCGATATCCTCGCCCTGGTCGACCACGACGCCAGCAAGGTGCTTGGTCGCACCCGGTCGGGCACGTTGCGGCTTGTCGAGGATAGCCGGGGCCTTTCGTATGAAATCGACTTGCCCGACACGACCGCCGCGCGCGACGTGCTGGCGCTTGTCGAACGTGGCGACGCGGGCGGTATGTCGTTCGGGTTCAACGTGCCCAAGGGTGGCGACGAATGGCGCGGCACGCACCGCACTGTGCGCAACCTGACCCTTCACGAAATCAGCGTCATCACCTCACACCCGGCCTATCAGGCTACGACGATCGAGGCACGCGGCGCTGCGCATTCCATGGAGCTGCTACGGCTCCGCCTGGAGGTGTACCGGTGAGGCTTCCCGCTCTTTTCCGCCGATCTGCCGAGCCAAATAGCTGGCAGGGTTCTGCGCATCCGATCACGATGGCGAGCGTGGCGGCATCGCACGATGGCGCGATCGTAAGCACGGTGGAGGCCGAAAACCTCGCTGTCGTGCTGTCCTGCGTCAACGTCATCTCGTCCAATATCGCGGCCTTCCCGGTGCTGGTTTACCGCCGCCAAGGTGCCGAGCGCGTGGAGGTTCTGGACCATTGGCTAAAGCGCCTGGTCCGCTACGGGCCGAACCCCGATCAAGTGTGGGGCGCGATGCTGGAATCCGCGATCGCAAGCGTGGAGCTTCACGGCAATGCTCTGATCGAATTGACGCGGGACGCATCCGGCGCGGTGCTTTCGATGCGCTTCATCCCGTGGGCGTGGGTCGCAATGCAGCTCTTGCCGAGCGGGCGTGTCGCGTTCGACGTGTACGAGCCGACGATGCCCGGTGCCGGTGCCCGCAAGCGCCGCCTGCTGGCCGATGACGTGGTGCATTTGAAGGACCGTAGCGACGATGCCATGATTGGCCGATCGCGCCTTAGCCGTGCGCGGGACGTGCTGCGCACTGCCACTTCACAACAGACGTTCGCGCGCAACTTCCTCGATCTGGGGGCGCAACCGAGCGGTGTCATCACGTCCGAGCATCCCTTATCAGCCGCGCAAATGACCAGCATTCGATCGCAATTCACCGATCGGTTTTCCGGTGCGAGCAACGCGGGCCGCGCGCTGATCCTGGACGACATGCTCAAATGGTCGCCTATGCAGGTCAGTCCCGAGGATGCCGAGCTGTTGAACAGCCGGCGCTTTGCGGTGGAGGAAATCGCCCGCGTTTATGGCGTGCCGCCGCCGATGATTGGCGACCTGTCGCATGGCACCTTCACGAACAGCCGGGAGGCAGCGCGCTGGTTTGGACAGTTCACGCTTACGCCTCGCGTGCGCCGCCTGGAGGCCGAATTGAACCGCGCCCTGTTCGGCTATGGCAGCGATCTGGAGATCGAGTTCGATATGTCGAGCCTGTTGCGCTCCGACCCTGAAACCCGCTGGGCAAGTCACAAGATTGCGATCGAAACCGGCGTTCTGGACACCGACGAAGTGCGCGAGATCGAGGGCTACAATCCCCGCCCCGCCAAGCCTGTGGCGGTGCCCGCCGAATGACCGCGCGTTCCACCTTTGCTGATTCCGAGGCAAGCCGCCCCCTCATTCCGAAATAATGCCGCCCCCGGATTCCGAGAAATAGTCGCCCCCGGATTCCGAGATGATGTCGCCCCCTTGCGGGGTGGGTCGGACCGGGATCGCCGGCAGGGTTATCGTCGCTCCTTTGGGTCTGTCCGAAGGAGTGAATGATGCCGGCGGGAAGGGTGAGTATGCGACGTGTCCGCGAGATGATGAGATACCGGTTCGAACAGGAGCTGGGATACAAGGCGATATCGCTGCGCGTGGGTGCGGTGCCCTCGACGGTGCGGGCGACCTTGAAGCGTGTCGCGGATGCGGGACTGAGATGGCCGCTGGACGAGACGCTCGGCGATGCTGCGCTGGAGGCATCACTCTACCGCGATGCGGGCAAGAAGACCGGCCACCGCCGCTGTCCCGAACCCGACTGGGCGCAAGTTCATCGCGAGCTGAAGCGCAAGCATGTCACGCTGCAGGTGTTGTGGGACGAGTATATCGCCGAGCATCCGACCGGCTATCGCTACAGCCGATTCTGCGACCTGTATCGCGGCTGGGCGATGAAGCTGCCGGTTACGATGCGTCAGAACCATGCGCCGGGTGACAAGCTGTTCGTCGATTATGCGGGCGACAAGATCGCGGTGGTGATCGACCGACTGACGGGCGAAGTGCGTGACGCGCATATCTTCGTGGCGGTGCTGGGGGCGTCCAGCCTGACCTATGCCGAGGGAAGCTGGACCGAGACGCTGCCCGACTGGCTGGCGGCGCACACGCGCGCGCTCGCAATGTTCGGCGGTGCGCCGGCGCTGTTCGTGCCCGACAATGCGAAGGTCGCGGTGATCAAGGCTTGTCTTTACGATCCGCAGGTCAACCGCAGCTATGCCGAGATGGCGGCGCATTACGACAGCACGGTGCTGCCGACGCGGCCGCGCCGCCCGCGCGATAAGGCAAAGGTCGAAGCTGCCGTGCTGATCGTCGAGCGCTGGCTGTTCGGACGCCTTCGGCGTCGGATCTTCTACAGCCTGGCCGAACTGAACGCCGCGATCGCCGGGTTGCTTGCCGAGTTGAACGATCGGCGCGTGCTGCGCCGGGTTGGGCAGACGCGTCGTCAGTTGTTCGAAGAGATCGACCGGCCCGCGCTGAAGCCGCTGCCAGCCGAGCCCTATGTCTACGCCGAATGGCGGCGCAGGCGCGCAGGACTCGATTATCACGTCGAGATCGAGCGGCATTATTACTCCGTCCCATACCGCTTCGCACGCGAGCCGATCGAAGCGCGGATCACCGCGGCGACCATCGAGCTGTTCCACAAGGGCGAGCGGATCGCCGCGCACATGCGCGGCTCGGGCAATGGCCGCCATACCACGATCCCGGAGCATATGCCCTCGTCGCACCGGCGCTTTGCCGACTGGACAGTAGAGCGGATCGCGCGCGATGCGACCGCGATCGGGCCATGTACGGCATTGCTGTGCGAGAAGATCCTCGTTGAACGGCGCCATCCCGAGCAGGGCTTCCGGGCCTGTATGGGCATCATGCGCATGACGCGCAGCTTCGGTGCCAAGCGGATCGAAGCGGCTTGTTCGCGCGCGCTCGATATCGGTGCGCTCACCTACGGCTCGGTCAGATCGATCCTCGACAAGAACCTCGACCAGATCCCGTCATCGCCTCCGGTTGAGAGCCCGCCGGTCGATCATCCCAACATCCGGGGCTCACGCTATTATCACTGAAAGGAACACGACGATGCTCGCACATCCGACGCTTGATCGGCTGAACGAAATGGGCCTGGCCGGTATGGCCAGGGCGTTCGACGAACTTGCCACCAATGCCGAAGCGGATCGGCTTACCCATCCCGAATGGCTGGCACTCCTCCTCGATCGCGAATGGGGCGTCCGTCACGATCGCAAGCTTGCCGCCAGGCTGCGGTTCGCCAAGCTGCGCCATCAGGCCTCGCCCGAGGACATCGATTATCGCAAACCCCGCGGGCTCGACCGCGCGCTGGTCGTGAAGCTCGTGGTCGGCGACTGGATCGCCGCCCACGACAATCTGGTCATCACCGGACCCACCGGGGTCGGTAAGAGCTGGCTTGCCTGCGCGCTTGGTCACAAGGCCTGCCGCGACGATCGCTCGGTGCTCTATCAGCGCGTCCCCAAGCTGTTCACCAGCCTCGCGCTTGCCCGCGGGGATGGTCGTCACGAACGCTTGCTGCGAAAGCTCGGCGGCGTGCAGCTACTCATCCTCGACGACTGGGGCCTGGAGCCGCTCGACGCACTCGCGCGCCACGATCTGCTCGAGATCCTCGAAGAACGCTACGGGCGGCGCTCGACGATCGTTACCAGCCAGCTGCCCATCGCCAGTTGGCATCAGGTGATCGCGGATCCGACCTATGCCGACGCGATCCTCGATCGCCTCGTCCACAACGCCCATCGGCTCGACCTCGATGGCGATAGCATGCGGCGTGCGAAAACCAGCCAGATCGCTTGACGTAAGCACCGAACGAAACAACAACGATCATTGCCGACAAGGCCCCGCTTCCGGGGGGCGACATCATCTCGGAATCAGGGGGCGCGATCATCTCGGAAACGGGGGGCGACTTCGTCGGAATCAGCACACCTTCAAGCAAGCCGAGATCAATGCCGTTGCCCAATGGGCGAAGGCAGGGGTTCGACTCGCGATGGTGGCGAGGCCGGATGGCACCAAAATCATAATGGCCGCGACCGACGTTGATTCGCAGGTCGGTTCGGAAGACTTCGCAGCACGCGTAGATGCGTTCGGTGGCTTGTGAATAAGCGGCTCGCCTATGTCTCCAGCTTTGTCGATCGCCACGGCAAGCGTCGGTATCGCTTTCGCCGAAACGGATATCCTGTCCACTATTTCAAAGAGCCGCACGGGACAAAGGCCTTCGAACGCGAGTACGCGGATTGCCTGAACGCCGACGCCGTGCCGATTGGCGCGGGGCGGGTTAAACCGGGCAGCGTTGCGGACGTGATCGCGCGTTACTACGCCGACAACAGTTTCATGGATCTGCGACCTTCTACGCAGGCCATCTATCGTGGCGTGCTGGAGCGGCTACGCGACAAGTTCGGTGACGATCCGATTCGACTGTTCGACGCCGAACGGCTTTCGCGGTTAATGACGCTGATGCGGGACCGGCCTCACGCGGCGGCACGTCTCCGCAAACTGTTCGCTCAACTGTTCGTGATCGCACGCCGCGCGAAGCTAGTGCCGCACGGGTTCGATCCTGTGCGCGACACCAAGCCTCCGAAGGCCGTTAGCGAGGGCTATCATCGGTGGACCGAAGACGAGCTTGACGCATTCGAGGCCAAGCATCCGCTGGGCACAAAGCCCCGGCTGGCGTTCGCGATGCTGCTCTACGGTGCCCAACGAAGTGGCGACGTTCGGTACATGACACGCGAAACGATCGCCGATGGGCGCATACGGCTCGACCAAAGCAAGACCAGCACGGCGGTTGACGTTCCGGTGGTGCAGCCGTTGCGCGACGCGCTGGAGGCTGGGCCTTTAGGCAAATCGACACTGCTGGAGACGAAGGGCGGTGAGCCGTTCACGCCAAAGGGTTTCTACGGCATGTTCAAGCGCGCGTGCATTGCGGCCGATCTGCCCCATTGCTCGCCTCACGGCCTGCGAAAATCGGCTGCGCGGCGCTGCAAAGACGCTGGCTGCACCAATGAGCAAGGCATGGCGATCACGGGTCACAAGACCGAGAAAGAGTATCTCCGTTACGCTGGAACCGGCGCACGTCCGGACCTAGCCGACGAAGCAATGGTGAAGGTTTTGGCTAACTCTGCCCTGCGGTTAGCCAACGCCGACACGCAAACTCCTGTAGAGTCACGGTAAAAGCTGTCTGGCTGGATGCCCCGTGAGGATTCGAACCTCAATAGGCGGTATCAGAAACCGCAGTCTTACCATTAGACGACGGGGCATCAGCAGGGCGTGGGCCGGGCCGCGATCTACGGGGGTGGGCGGCGAGTGTCAACCGAGCCGCGCACGCTCCAGCAAAGTCCGTCGCTTGCCGGCCATCGGGCCATCAGCTAGGATCGAGCCCAAGCACCGAACGGCGCGCCTATTCGGCGCGGCGCGACGGCAGAACAGAATAAGCGAGTAACACGGCATGGGGGACGCTCCCGATATGCCGTACCGGCAGGCGAGACCTGCCCGTTCGGCGCCGGTCCACGGCAAACCATATCCCAAGGCCCCGGGTAAGGCGGCGGGCGCGGCGCGGACGCGCGAGCCTCGGCATTTCGCTGCGCTAGACCTTGGCACCAACAATTGCCGCTTGTTGATCGCGCGCCCCCAAGGCGATGGCTTTGCCGTGGTCGACGCCTTTTCGCGGATCGTGCGGTTGGGCGAGGGGCTGGCGGGTTCGGGGCGGCTGAGCGATGCCGCGATCGAACGCACGATCGCCGCGCTGAAGATTTGTGCCGACAAATTGAAACGGCGCAACGTCACGCTGTCGCGCGCGGTCGCGACCGAGGCGTGTCGGCGCGCAAGCAACGGCCCGGACTTCATCGCGCGCGCTTATGCCGAAACCGGTATCCTGCTCGACATCATCTCGGCCGAGGAGGAAGCGCGCCTTGCGGTGCTCGGCTGCCACGCGCTGATCGAACCGGGCGAGGGCCCCGCTTTGGTGTTCGACATCGGCGGCGGATCGACCGAATTGGTGCTGGTCGATACACGTCCGGATCTGCCGGTGGTGCTCGATTGGCATAGCGCGCCCTGGGGCGTGGTGTCGCTGACCGAAAGTGCCGGCCACGGCCCGCCGGGGCGTGATGGCGGGGCCGCGGGGCGCGCCGCGAGCTATGCGCAGATGCGCGCGCTGGTGGCGGAAAGCATGGCCGATTTCGCCGCCCGCTTGCCCGCTGACGTCGCGGTGCCGCGTTTGCTCGGCACGTCGGGCACGGTCACCACGCTTGCCAGCGTGCACCTGGGGCTAACGCATTACGACCGCGCGCAAGTCGACGGGCTGATCGTGCCTGCGCCTGCGCTGCGGCGGATCAGCGCGGATCTCGCGGCGATGGATCTGCGTGAGCGCGCCACGCTCCCCTGCATCGGCAATGAGCGGGCCGATCTGGTCGTGGCGGGCTGCGCGATCCTCGAGACGATCATGGATTTGTGGCCGGCGCAGCGGGTTGGCATCGCCGATCGGGGCATTCGCGAAGGCATCTTACGACGTCTGATGGGAAATGGATCATGAGCAGGGACGCCGTATGAGCAGGGATGGCGGTGGACTTCGCGTCCGCGTGAAAACCGCGCGCAAGCGCACCGCGCAATCGACGCGCTGGCTCGACCGCCAGTTGAACGATCCGTACGTCAAGCGCGCCAAGGCCGACGGCTTTCGCAGCCGCGCCGCGTACAAGTTGAGCGAGCTCGACGAACGCTTCGGCTTTCTGAAGGGCAAGCGCCGCGTCGTCGATCTCGGCATCGCGCCGGGCGGCTGGGCGCAAGTGGTGCGGCGGCAAGTGCCCAAGGCGGCGATCGTCGGGATCGATCTGTTGCCGGTCGATCCGATCGACGGCGTGACGATCCTGCAGCTCGATTTTATGGACGATGTCGCGCCCGAGCGCTTGACCGCCGCGCTCGACGGCATGCCGGATCTGGTCTTGTCGGACATGGCGGCCAACACCGTCGGCCATCCGCAAACCGATGCGCTGCGCACGATGGGCTTGGTCGAAGCCGCGCTGGAATTCGCGATCGACGTGTTGGCACCTGGCGGGGTGTTTGTCGGCAAGGTGTTTGCAGGCGGCGCGGATACGGCGTTGGTCGCGGAATTGAAGCGCAATTTCGCCACGGTGAAACATGCCAAGCCCGCGGCATCGCGGAAGGCATCGAGTGAATGGTATGTGGTGGCGCAGGGGTTCAAGGGTCGGTCAGCGGAATAGCGCAGCTATTCCGCGTCTCGGACCGACCCGCGGCCGGCGGGTCGCGTAGCGAACCCGACCGACGGCGCGGCTTTGCCGCGACGCTTTCAGGAGCGAAAAGGTAGAAATGATCAGCGCCGTGGCAAAGCCACTTTATCGGTCGGGGCTAAGACCCCGCCGTCCGGGTTTCGGCTAATCCGCGGCTAACGCATACGCGTTAGCCTTGGGCCTCAACCTTCGTAATCAGCACCCAGATTCTGGTTCCGCGGAGGTGCCGCCGCTGTAAGGCGCAGCGCCTCTGCCGAAGCGGCGAGCGAGCCGACGGCATCGGCCACGTCCTCGTCGTCCACCTGAACGCGCTGCAGGCCGTTGATGACCGATTCCTTCAGCGTCGGAGGATGGACCATTTCCTCGGCGATTTCGCGCAAGGCGACGACCGGGTTTTTGTCGCGGTCGCGATCGATCGTGATTTCGGCGCCGCCCGAGATTTGCCGCGCACGCTGCGCTGCAAACAGGACGAGATCGAAGCGATTGGGAATCTTGTCGACGCAATCTTCGACGGTGACGCGCGCCATGAACGGCTTCCTTCTTGTGCGACGAATGTCGGAAAGGCGGCGAGATAGGCGGGACGGCGGGCAGAGTCAAGAAAATCGGCTTGCGCGGGCGGTGCCGCCTCGCCAGAGCAGCCGCGATGGCAGAGCCCGCGGCCCAACCCACTTTCGCAATCGCTGGCAATGCGTTGACGCTGCTCGACACCGGACCGCGGCGGCTCGAGGCGCTAATTGCGCTGATCGACGGCGCGCGATCCTCGCTCCGCATCATCTATTACATCTATGTCGATGATCGCGCTGGCGAAATGGTGCGCGCGGCGATGATCCGCGCGGCGGCGCGCGGCGTGAAGGTGTCGCTGATCGTCGACGGGCTGGGCAGCGAAGTCGCCGACAGCCACGATTTCTTCGAACCTTTGCGTGCGGCGGGCGTCACCGTATGCCGCTTCGTGCCGCGCTGGGGGCGGCGCTATCTGTTGCGCAACCACCAGAAACTCGCGCTGGCCGATGGCGAACGGGGCGATGCGCGCGCGATCATCGGCGGGTTCAACGTGCAGGACAGTTATTTCGGCACGCCCGCGCAGCAAGCGTGGCGCGATCTCGGATTATTGATCGAAGGTGCCGCCGCAAACAGCATCACCGGCTATTTCGATGCGCTGGCACGCTGGTCGGCGCGGTCCCGGCCCCCATTGCGCGTGCTGCGCCGCGCGTTGCGAAGCTGGAGCGAGCCGGAGGGGGATGTCCGCTGGCTGTTCGGCGGGCCAACGCGGCGGCTGTCGCCCTGGGCACGTGCGCTCAAGGCAGATCTGCAGCGCGCGATGAAGATCGACCTGATTTCGGCCTATTTCGCGCCGAGCCCGGCGATGCTGCGGCGGCTCGATGCGGCGGGCTTGCGCGGGCAAGTGCGGATCGTACTGGCGTCGAAGAACGATCATGGCGCCGCAATCTGGGCGTCGCGCTTCACCTATGCCGGGCTGCTGCGCAAACGCGTGCAGATTTACGAATATCAGCCGACCAAGCTGCACACCAAGCTCTTCCTGCTTGATGATGTCGTCTATATTGGATCATCCAATTACGATATTCGGAGTCTGTTTCTGAACCTCGAGATGATGCTGCGAATCGAGGATGCCGCCTTTGCGCAGCATGTCCGCGCCTATATCGATGGCGAGGTTGCGGAGTCCGAACGGATCACCGCCGATCTGTATCGCGCCCGCACCGGCTGGTGGACGCGGACGAAGCAGGCCGCTGCGTTCTTCGTGATGACGGTGCTCGATTTCAACATCACCAAGCGGCTCAATTTCGGGCCGCGCGAATGAGCGCTGCATCGCCCCCGGCGCGGCTCGAGCGTGATTTCGTTTTGCTGTTCGTGGTCATGCTGACGATCGCGGGCGGCAATACCGCGTTGCAATCGGTGCTCCCGGCGCTCGGGCGCTCGCTGAAAGTGCCCGACAGCGCGGTCGCCGCCGCCTTTTCGGTGTCGGCGCTGTTATGGGTGCTGGCCGCCCCCTTTTGGGCGAACCGGTCGGATCGGCACGGCCGGCGGGCGATGATCCTGCTCGGCATGGGCGGGTTCGCGCTGTCGCTGGCGATTTGCGGGATGTGTCTCGCCGCGGGCATCAATGGCTGGATCGGCGGCACGACGGCGTTCGTCTGCTTCATCGGCGGGCGGCTGATCTATGGCACGTTCGGCGCGGCGGCGCCGCCCGCGGTGCAGGCGCTGGTCGCGGGCCGAACAACGCGGGCCGAGCGGACCAAGGCGCTGACGCTGCTGGGTTCCGCTTTCGGGCTGGGGACGATCCTGGGGCCGGCGATTGCGCCGTATCTGTTGCTCGGCTCGCTCGGCGGGATCGAGATCGGGCTGGCGGGGCCGGCCTTCATCTTTTCGCTGTTCGGCATCTGCGTGTGGATCGCGGTGCGCCAGATCCTGCCGAACGACCGGCCGGTGGCGAGCGATTGGGCCGACTATCATGGTGCCGCCAATGCCTATCCCTCGATCGGCGGGCAAAGCTCGGGCGCGAGCATTACCGCCGCGACCGAGCCGCATAGCGAACCCGTCGCCTATACCGATCCGCGCGTGCGGAGCTGGATGATCGCGGGGCTGGTCATGGGGCACGGCCAGGCGATGACGGGGCAGGCGATCGGCTTCCTGGTCATCGACCGGCTCCACGTCGCGCCCGAGCTCGCGCTGCAACCGACCGGGATCGTGCTGATGATGGGCGCGGGTGCGGCGCTGTTGGTGCAATGGGGCATCATCCCCAATTTGAACCTCCGGCCGCGCACGATGATGCTGACCGGGTTGGTGTTTGCAGGTGCCGGCTGCGCGCTGACCGGTCTTGCGACATCGCTCTACAGCATCGCGTGCGCCTATGCGCTGGCGAGCGTCGGCTTCGGCTTCACGCGTCCCGCCTTTACCGCCGGGGCCTCGCTCGCGGTCGGCCACAATGCGCAAGGCTCGGTTGCGGGCAAGGTCACGTCGATCAACGGTGCCGCGTTCGTGCTTGGCCCGTCGATCGGTGTCGGCCTGTACGAGGTGCAGCATTCGCTGCCGTATCTGCTCGCGGGGGCGGCGATGCTCGCGCTGTTCGTCTACGCTCGCCTCGCGCTCCGCGAACCCTCAGCCATCTCCCCCGCGGGCGCGCAATTGCCCGGGGGAGACGAAGCCGATCGGCTGTAGCGCGGTCGCATCCTGCTTCAGCCGCGCCTTCATCGACTCATACTCGCGCTCCAGTTCGGGTGTGACCGAGGCGCGCGAATCCTTGAGCGCCTCCTCGAAATCGACCATCCACACTTCCGCCGCCTTCAGGCTGCGGCGCAGCGCGTTAAGGCCCGCACGACGGACGACATCCTCCAGATCGGCCCCGGTATAGCGATCGGTCTGCCCGGCGATGACCGAGAGATCGACATCGCTGCCGAGCGGCATTTTGCCGGTCTGGATCTTCAGGATGCGCTCACGCCCGGCACGATCGGGCACGCCGACATAGATGAGTTCGTCGAACCGGCCCGGCCGCAGCAGCGCCGGATCGATCAGATTGGGCCGATTGGTCGCGCCGATCACGACGACCGACTGCAATTCTTCCAGCCCGTCCATCTCGGCCAGGATCGTGTTGACGACGCGCTCGGTCACTTGCGGCTCGCCCATCCCGCTGCCGCGCGTGGGCACCAGCGAATCGAGTTCGTCGATGAAGATCACGCACGGCGCCACTTGCCGCGCGCGCGCGAACAATTTGGCGATCTGCTGCTCGCTCTCGCCATACCATTTGCTCAGCAAATCGCTCGATTTGGTCGCGATGAAATTGGCCTGCGCCTCGCGCGCGACGGCCTTCGCCAGCAAGGTCTTGCCGGTGCCGGGCGGGCCGTAGAGCAGAAAGCCCTTGGCCGGGCGAATCCCGAGCCGTCGGAATGCATCGGGGTCCTTCAGCGGCAGTTCGACGCCTTCCTTCAAGCGGATCTGCGCATCGTCGAGCCCGCCGACATCGTCCCAGCGGACGCGTGGCGCCTCGACCATCACTTCGCGCATCGCGCTCGGCTGGACGCGTTTCAGCGCGTCGAGGAAATCCTCGCGCGTGACTGCCAGCGTATCGAGGATTTCGGGCGGAATCGTGCCTTCGGACAGGTTCAAGCGCGGCATCAGCTTGCGCACCGCCTCGATTGCCGCCTCGCGCGCGAGTGCCGCCAGATCGGCCCCGACAAAGCCATAGGTCGTGCGCGCCAGCTCATCGAGATCGACCTTGTCGCCCAGCGGCATGCCGCGCGTGTGGATGCCGAGAATCTCGCGGCGGCCACGCTCGTCCGGAACGCCGACGACGATCTCGCGGTCGAACCGGCCCGGTCGCCGCAGTGCCTCGTCGATCGCCTCGGGGCGGTTGGTCGCGGCGATCACCACGACGTTGGCGCGCGCCTCTAGCCCGTCCATCAGCGTCAGTAATTGCGCGACCAGCCGCTTTTCGGCCTCGCCCGACACTTGCCCGCGCTTGGGCGCGATCGAATCGATCTCGTCGATGAAGACGATCGAGGGCGCGGCCTTGGCGGCTTCCTCGAACACGCTGCGCAGCTTGCTCTCCGATTCGCCATACGCCGAGCCCATGATCTCCGGGCCGTTGATCAGGAAGAATTCGGCCGCCGATTCATTGGCGACCGCGCGCGCAAGGCGCGTCTTGCCGGTGCCCGGCGGCCCGTGCAGCAACACGCCCTTGGGCGGATCGACGCCGAGGCGCTGGAACAATTCGGGATAGCGCAAGGGGAGCTCGACCATCTCGCGTAATTGGTCGATCGTCGGGCCCATCCCGCCGATATCGTCATAGGTGACATCGGCGCGGCGCGCTTCCTTGGGCTCCTCATATTCGGGGCGGAGCTCGATTTCGGTCGTATCGTCGACGTGCACCACGCCCTTGGGCGTGGTCGAGATGACGGCGAGGCGGATTTCCTGCAGCGCATAGGCCGGCGCGCGCAGCATGTTCTGCACCCCCGGCGGCATGTTATCGACGCGCTGCTGCCCCGCCGTCGCGACGATATCTCCCTGTGTCAGCGGACGGCCGAAGAAGGTGCGCTTGAGCGCCTGGCTCGACCCCTGGAGCCGCAGGTTCTGCTGGGCGGGCGCAAACACGACGCGCGTCGCGGCCTTCGATTCCACTTTGCGCACCTCGACGAAATCGCCAGATCCGACCCCGGCATTGGCGCGCTGGAGCCCGTCGATGCGGATGATCTCGAGCCCCTCATCCTCGGCATACGGCGCAACGGCCCGCGCGGGAGTCGAGGATTTTCCGACGATCTCGATCACATCGCCTTCGCCGATGCCGAGCGCCGCTAGCATCGCGCGCGGCAAATGCGCGAGTCCGCGCCCGCTATCCTCGGGCCGCGCATTGGCGACCTGCAATTTCCGAATCGGCGCCTCGGCGTCCGCCATCTCTGCTACCTTCACGTGAAACCCATTGCTGAGTGCGCGAGATAGGGAGGCGGTTCCACGAATAATAGGGCGGCGCTGCCCACACATGCCAAGCGCCGGAAAAAGAACAAAAAAAGGGCCGACCCCGGAGGATCGGCCTTGAAAGTTTTAGGAGAGGATGCCTGAAAGGCACCCCCTTTGTGCAGCCACTCCAGTTATGTTGCAAGTGCGAAAGAACCGTTCGCGATTGCAGTTTCTGCAATCGGTGCTTCCATTGTGCCGTGGAGAAATGATAGCTTTCGAGCCAACGGTATTTTTGTGCGCTGCACAAAGAATTTTAGAGAAAGGACCGCACGACAGATGCGCAGGCTGCCACCGCTGACCGCGATCGAGGCGTTCGTCCAGGTCGCGCGGACTGGGTCGATCAAGGCCGCATCGCAGGAGCTTGCACTTTCGCCACCGGCGCTCAGCCGCCGTATTCAGGCGCTCGAGCGCTTCATCGGGCGGCCGCTGTTTGAACGGCGGCATCAGGCGGTCGTGCTCAACGCCGATGGCGAGCGGCTGCTGGCGCAGATCGCACCTGCGCTCGATCAATTGTCCGACGCGGTCGAGGTGATGACCAGCAACACTGATGTGCTGCGGCTACGCCTCGGCATCTTGCCGCTGTTCGCGTCGCAACGGCTGTTTCCGCGCTTGGGCGAACTTCGCACGAAACATCCCGAGTTGCATCTCGACATCGATACTGCGCAGCACGGTCTGGCGCGTCTGGGTGAGGGGCTCGACGCAGTGATCGCGCTCGCGCGTGAGATCGATCCGACGCTCTATGCGCGGCGGCTCGATCGTAACCAGGTCTATGTGATCGGCGCGCGCACGCTGGTTGAGCGCGAGGATCCGGTGGTGCGGCCCGAACAGCTCGCCGGTCTGACCGCGTTGGTCCACCGCGACATGCCCGATACGTTCAGCGCATGGCGGGCTGCGGCGGGCCTCGCCGAGCTCGAGCCACTGGCGGTCGACCATTTCGATTCGGGCGCGCTGATGCTGGAGGCGGCGGCGCAAGGGCTCGGCATCGCCTTCATGCACGAAAGCCATTTCGAGGATGCGCGTGACGACCGGATCGTGCGGCTGTTCGATATCGCGGTGGAAAGCCCGTACAGCTACTGGTTCGCGTGCCGCCCGCGCGCGCTGGCGACGCGCCCGGTCAAGCTGTTCCATGATTGGCTGATCGCGACTATCGCCGAGCCGGGCGTCTAACGCCTGTTTTATCCCGGAATCTTGGGCCATTGGTCCCGCTGGGCTGGCCGCGAGGCGAGATTGGAGCGGTGGGTGATGTGGTCGGGCGGCGCGGCATTGGTCGCGCAATGCGGTGGTTCGCCTCGGTCTGCGGCCAGTGGAAGCCTAAATCGGACCTGACGCTGCGGATCGATCTCGGCAATCTCGTTAACGGCAGCAGCGCGACGTTGCGCGATGTCTAGGTCGGCCGGCGCGAGGTGGCACCGCTGGCGTGCCGCGAGGAGCGCGCGACGTGGAGCGGCCGCTCTGCCAATCTTCAGGTACGCAAGGTTTTGTAAGGCCGCCGAACCCTTACGCGGCCTCAAGCGGGATCGGTGTGCGGGGCCGGGATCGTCACCACCGAATCATCGACCGTCACAGAGACGCCTTGCCCGCTCACTGCGAGCACGGTTTTCGTCACCGACAAGCGAACGCCCATGCCGTCCAGCGTGATCGACGAGTCGCCGCACGTCAGGCTGATGCCGCCCGAATCGAGCGTGATCGACAGGGGCTGCTCGACCGCCGGGGTATCGACCCGCAGCGTAATGCCGCCCAATTCCGGCGTGTCGTCGAGCGTTAGCCTGGCATAGTCGGACTGGAACAGTTTGGCATTGGGTCCGCCTGATACGTCGGCCGGCAGCGCGTCCGCCGCGCTCCAGAAACAACCGGTCCAGATCGGAAAGGTGGGATCGCCGGCCTCGAACTCGACCCATACGTGCGCGCCGATCGGTGGGATCGCGTAGAAACCGACGTTCGGTCCGGCATAGGGCACGCACGGCAACGCCCAGTTGAGCAGAGCGCCGGGGATTTGCGGCACGTCCACAAGAACCCGCCCGAGCAACAGCGGGTCCAGATTGTCGATCACGCGCCCGCGATATTTCCCGAAGAACGTCGCATTGCCCATCGCGCAACATCCCAGGCCTTGCGCGATGCGGGATCGCTTGCAGAAAAAAAGCCAGCCCGTCTCCGGGCTGGCTCGGTCGATCAGGCGGCGCTTGCCTTGACGATCTTGCCCGGGGTGCGCGGCGGCTCGCCCTTGGGCAGCGCATCGACATGTTCCATGCCCGACGTCACTTCGCCCCACACGGTATATTGCCCGTCGAGGAAGCGCGCATCGTCGAGGCAGATGAAGAACTGGCTGTTGGCCGAATTCGGGCTCTGCGCGCGCGCCATCGAGGCGACGCCGCGAACATGCGGCTCCTTCGAGAATTCCTGCTCGAGATTGGGCTTGTCCGACCCGTGCATCCCGGTGCCGGTCGGATCACCGCCCTGCGCCATGAAGCCGGCGATCACGCGGTGGAACACGACGCCGTCGTAAAAGCCGTCGTTCGCCAGCTCGGCGATGCGCGCAACGTGGTTTGGGGCGAGATCGCCGCGCAGCTTGATCACGACATCGCCGCCGCTGTCGAGGGAGAGGGTCAGGGTTTCGGGTAGATCGGCCATCGTGGCACTCCTGGGAAAGGGGACGTGCAGCCCTAGCGAGACGGCGCGCGACTGGCAAATCGCGTGGGGCAGAAGCGAACGCGGCCGACCCCACCGCGCCGTTCGTTTCGAGCGAAGTCGAGAAACCTTGCACGCGGGCGCTATGGTTTCTCGACTTCGCTCGAAACGAACGGCTAGAAGGACCGCACGCTTCGACAGCGGGCGTGCGTCACGGGCAAGGAGGTCCACCATGAGCGAGACCGAACTTCCCGAAACCGAGGTCGAGACCAACCAGCTCGGCAACCAATTGGATGGGGACGACCGGCTGAAGCCCGAATTCGTCCGCGCGGTGCTCGATGCGGTGTATGACGGCGTGCCCGAAAGCGCGCGCGCGCTGGTCGAGCCGCTGCACCCCGCCGACATCGCGGATCTGTTCGAACTGCTGCCCGCCGAGGCGCGCACCGAGCTCGCCAAGTCGATCACCGATCTGCTCGACGGTGACGTTTTCGCCGAGATGAACGATTATGTCCGCGAGGAACTGATCGATTCGCTGTCGGCGAGCGAAGTCGCGGATATCGCGTCCGAACTCGACACCGACGATGCCGTCGCGATCATCGAGGATATGGAGCCCGCCGATCAGCGCGAGGTTCTCCGCGCGCTCGACCCCGACGATCGTGCTGCGATCGAAGAGGCGCTGAGCTATCCCGAGGAATCAGCTGGGCGCCTGATGCAGCGCGAGCTGATCGCGGTGCCCGAACATTGGTCGGTCGGCGACGTGCTCGATTATTTGCGCGGCCATGATGAGCTGACCACCGATTTTTGGGAAATTTTCGTGGTCGATCCGGCACATAAGCCGGTCGGCACGGTCGCTTTGTCGTGGGTGCTGCGCACGCCGCGCAGCATCGCCATCGCCGATGTGATGCAGCGCGAACAGACGCTGATCCCGGTCGATATGGACCAGGAAGAGGTGGCGCTGCGTTTCCAGAAATACGCGCTGATCTCGGCCGCCGTGGTCGACACCGGCGGGCGGCTGGTCGGCATGATCACGGTCGACGACGTCGTCCACATCATTTCCGAGGAAGCCGGCGAGGATATCCTGAAGCTCTCGGGCGCGGGCGAAGGCGACATCAACGAACCGATCCGCCTGACGGTGCGCACCCGCATCACCTGGCTGGTGGTCAATCTCGGCACCGCGATGCTCGCGGCGTCGGTGGTCGGCGCGTTTCAGGGCGAGATTGCGCGCTTCGCTTTGCTTGCGGTGCTGATGCCGATCGTATCAGGCATGGGCGGCAATGCGGGGACACAGACGCTCGCCGTCGTCGTGCGCGCGCTCGCCACCAATCAGCTTACCAGTTCGAACACGCAGCGCATGATCGCGCGCGAATTCACCATTGCCGCGGCGAACGGGACGATGTTGGGGGTGCTTATCGGCTTCGGCACATGGCTGTTCTTCGGCAATATTGACCTTGCGATCGTGATCGCGATGTCGATGGTGATCAATAATTTGATCGCCGGGCTGTCGGGCGTGCTGATCCCGGTGACGCTCGACCGGCTCGATATCGATCCCGCGGTATCCTCGGCGGTGTTCGTCACGATGATGACCGATGTGATGGGCTTCTTCTCGTTCCTGGGGTTGGCCACACTGTTCGGGCTTGGCGCTTAGCGCGCCTGCCCCCATGTCGCCGCTATGCCGTTACACCTGACAAAAGTCGCGTTCGGCGCGACCAGCCTCGATCATCTTGCCGAACGTTTGCGACAGCGCGGAGAAGAGGGGCCGGTGTTCCTGACGACGCGCTATCTGCCCAAGCGGCATGAAGAGATCATCGGTGGCGGCTCGCTCTACTGGATCATCAAGCACACATTGGTGGCGCGTTCCCCGATCCTGCAGTTCGGCGAGGCCGAGGGCGGGCGTATTGCGATCCATATCGATCCGGCGTTGGTGCTGACCGAAGGCCGCCCCAAGCGCGCGCATCAGGGCTGGCGCTATCTCGAGGCCGCTGACGCGCCTGCCGATCTTGGTGTCGGCATGCTGGCGGGCGATGCGATGCCCGCGGGTTTGATCGGAAAACTGTCCGCGCTTGGGATTATTTGACGGGTGCCGCCGCGATCTCGCCACACCGGATCGGTCCGCCCGCCGCCGCCTTCACCCGGCACGCCGGCTTGCCGTAGATCGTGATCGCGCCGATCCCGGTGCTGATCGCGTCTGCCGTATAGCGCGCAGTCGCCTGGATCGCGCCCGCCCCTTCCAGCCGCACCGTCACGTCATCGCCGCGCACAGCGCCCGCGTCGATCCGGCCCGGCCCGCTGCTGATCAGCCGGACGCGCGCGCCGCGCCCGCCCAGCGTCATCGTGCCGGGTCCCAGCACGGTGGCATTGAGTTGATCGGCATCGAGTGCGCCAATGGCGAGCCCGCCGCTCCCGGTGACTTGCAGGTCGATCCGCTGTCCGCGCAACGGCCCGTCGATCCGCACCTGCCCGCCGCCGATGACGGTCGCGCTGCGCAGCGTCAGCGTGCCGAGATAGACCACCGGCGCGCTTGGCTGGCCGATCACGGGCACTTCGTCCCACCCTCTGGGACCGGCGCTGACGATCAGCGTCGTCCCCTCGACGCGCACCGAAACCGCGTCCGAGGCGCGGATCGTGCCTTCGACGCGCGCCGACGGGGGACGCCGCGTCGCCACACGCACCTCGAACGGCCCGTCCACGCGCAAGCGATCGAAGCTGGTGACGACGAAGCTGCGCTCCGCCGCGTGCACCGGGGCGGCAAAGATCAGGGCGATCGGTAGGAGAACGAGCGGCGCGCGGGTCATGCGCGCAGGCATCCACCCGTTCGCCGTGTCAGGCAAGCCTCAGCTGCCGCATTTGACTTGGCCCGATCCCATCTTGCTGATCGTGCATTGGGCACCCTTGCCCAGATCGACGTCGCCCGACCCCATCATCGACACGCTTGCCGGCCCGGTCACGTCGGCGCGTACGTTGCCCGATCCGAGGACGTTCACCGCCGCGCCGGTCGCCTTTACGCCGGCTGCATCCACGTCGCCCGAACCGGCGATGTCCACGCTCAAGCGGTCGGCGCTGCCCTTCAGCGTGATGGTGCCGGACCCCGCCATCGACAGTTTTGCCTCGCGCACGGCGAGCATCGCGACGTTGAGGCTGCCCGATCCGGCGGCATCGACGGTAAAGCGCTGTCCTTCGACCCGGTCGACCGTCATGTCGCCCGATCCCGCAATCGTCGCGGCGATGATCCGTGGCATGGTGACATAGACTTTGACGCCCTCGCTGCTGCCGCCCCAGTCGAACCCGCTGCGGTTTTTGCGCCCGATCCGCAGCGTATCGCCGACGCGCTCGATCTTGATCCGGTCGAGCTCCTTGCTCGTTCCCTCGGCACGGACCGAAAAACCGGTGCCGACGCGGACATCGACATCATCCCATCCGCGCAGCGCCAGGCCTGTGAAATCCGTCACCGCATACGTCCGCGTTGTGCCGCTGCCCGATCCGGCGACGCCCGGCCCCGCCGTGTCCGCCCCAACCGAGCAGGCCGCAAGGGGGACGATGAGAAGCAGCGAGAGAGCGTTCATGGGGACCTCCTGTGTGTTGCTATTACAATACACCAAAAGACGCTTCATGCAAGCGGCGTGCGCGCAACGCCCGGATGCGCGCCTTATGCGACGCCCTGCGCCACGAACCACAGGAACAGCGCGGAGGCGGCGATCATCACTACGGTGGCGGCCCAGCCGAACAGCAATTGCCCGCGCCCCACCGTCAGCCGCCCCATCGCGCGTGGATTGCGCACGATCAGCATCATCACCACCATCAACGGCCCGGCCAGCACGCCATTCACCACCGCCGCCCAATATAGCGCGCGTGCCGGATCGATGCCGACTGCATTGAGCGAAGAGCCGGCGAGCGTGGTCGCCGCGATCGTCCCATAAAATAACCGCGCAGAGAGCGGCTTTGCGTCGAGACTGCCCGCCACCCCGGCCATTTCGGTGACGGCATAGGCGGCCGAACCCGCCAACACCGGCACCGCCAGCAACCCCGTGCCGATCACCCCGGCGGCAAACATCACGAAGGCGAATTGCCCGGCGATCGGGCGCAGCGCCTCGGCCGCCTGCGCCGATGTCGTGATGTCGCGCACGCCGCTTGCGTGCAGCGTCGCCGCCGTCGCGAACACGATCGCCAGCGAGATCAGCGTGCTGAACGCCATGCCGGTGAGCGTGTCGATCCGGATCCGCCGGAGCTCGGGCCCGGCGGTCTTGGCGGTCAGGCACAGCGGCTTGGCGTGGTGGCGATGCTGCTCCTCGATTTCCTGGCCCGCTTGCCAGAAGAACAAATACGGGCTGATCGTCGTGCCGAGGATCGCGACGAACGCGGTCGCATAGGCCATGTTGAACTGCAGCTCGGGCACGACCAGCGAGCGCAGTGCGTGCGCCCACGGCACATGCGCCACCGCCACCACCGCGACATAGGTTAAGAGCGACAGCGTCGTCCATTTGAGGATCGAGGAATAGCGCGCGTAACTGAGCCCCACTTCCAGCACGATGCACAGAATGCCGAACAGCAGCGTGTAAAGCGCGGCGTTGCCGCCGATGAGCAGCGTCAACGCCGCCCCCATCGCACTCAGATCGGCCCCCAGATTGACGATGTTCGCAATCAGCAGCAGCGTGACCATGCCCCATAGGATCGGGCGCGGGTAATGCCGCCTGAGGTTGCGGGCGATGCCGGCACCCGTGACGCGACCAATTTCTGCGGCGATTTGCTGAATCGCCACCATCAGCGGGAAGCTGAGGACGAAAGTCCAGGCCAGACCATAGCCGAATTCCGCGCCGACCTGGCTGTGCGTGCCGATGCCGCTGGGGTCGTCATCTGCCGCGCCGGTAATCAGGCCAGGCCCCAGCGACTTCAGAAACGCCCGAAACCCGCGAATGGATTCTGCATCGGGCGCTGTGGACTCTGCGGGTTCGGCCATGTCGCGATAGTCGCATGCAGCGCGTCGCGTAGCAACGCGCGATCCTGGCACACCCGGGCGATCTCACCCCGCACAATCGAAAAAGGGCGACTGTCGCCAGCCGCCCCTTTACGATCGGATAGTCCGCAAACCGGGTCAGGCTGCGGCCTTGTCCTTGTTATGGATCGCCGCCGCCTTGCGCAGGATGTCGAGGATCTTTTCCTGTGCGGTCGGCTCGTCGACTTGTTCCATCGCGGCGAGTTCGCGGGCCAACCGGCTGGTTGCGCCTTCGAAGATCTGCCGTTCGGAATAGCTCTGCTCGGGCTGGTCCTCGGCGCGGAACAGGTCGCGGACCACCTCGGCGATCGACACGAGGTCGCCCGAATTGATCTTCGCTTCATATTCCTGCGCGCGGCGCGACCACATCGTGCGCTTCACACGCGGCTTGCCGGTCAGCGTTTCAAGCGCCTCGCGCAGCGTCTTGTCGCTGCTGAGCTTGCGCATCCCGACGCTTTCGGCCTTGTTGGTCGGAACGCGCAGCGTCATGCGTTCTTTTTCAAAGCGCAAAACATAGAGTTCGAGTTGCATCCCGGCGATTTCCTGCCGTTGCAGTTCGATCACACGGCCGACGCCGTGCTTGGGGTAAACGACATAATCGCCGACGTCGAAGGACAGCGCCTTGGCAGCCATTCCGTAAGACCTTTCTGTGGACCGGATATACCGGGGGCAACGCACCGGCGGCAGCAAGGCTGCATCAGCGCGCGCAGGGTGTGGGTTGTGAACGTCTCCGTGCCGGAAAACGCGCATGGGATGCGCTTCCGTCGGACGCTGTTTAACACAGTCGTAATAAAATTACCACCCTCACAGCGGCCCATGCGCAGCGTTAACGCTGAAATGCGTCTGATTTGTTGCTGGGCGGTGGCCTGAAACGGGATTCGGGTACGGGCGGTGCCGTTGGCAAAGCCGTCGACCAGGTTCGGCGCTGCCGACCCGCCGGCCGTGCCGGACGCTGCGGCGTTGCCGCATCGGCGCGGGCGTTGCCGCGCCTGCGCCCGTCAATCCCCCTTGCCGGGTTCTGCCGAGAAGAACTTGTCGAACTTGCCCTCGACGCCCTTGAACGCATCGGCATCCGCTGGCGTCTGGCCCGCGTTGCGCGTCACGTTGGGCCATTCGGCGGAATACGCGGTGTTGATCTCGAGCCATTGCTCAAGCCCGCTTTCGGTATCGGGCAGGATCGCTTCGGCCGGGCATTCGGGTTCGCACACGCCGCAATCGATGCACTCGCTGGGGTTGATCACCAGCATGTTCTCGCCTTCATAGAAGCAATCGACCGGGCACACCTCGACGCAGTCCATATACTTGCACTTGATGCAGGCGTCGGTGACGACGTAGGTCATTGAAACACTCCCGGAGCAACGAACAGCGATGCTGCTATGCGCGAGCGCTGGCGGCGTCAACGCTTGGGGCAGGTGCGCGCGCATTTTCGATCAGCTCATCATAACAGGCACGCGCCTCCTCACTGGGGCCGCGGCGGACCGGTAGTGCGGCGATGCGCAGCGCGCGGACGTATCCGCCGGGGGTCGCGAAGGCGATGACGCAGCCGATCCGTACCGGCGTCGCCGCCTTGTTCACCGCGCGCCCGTCGATCCGCACATGCCCGCTTTCCGCCATGTCCTGCGCTTGCCCACGCGTCTTCACGATCCGCGCACAGCACAAAAAGCGGTCGAGCCGCATCGAGTCTGCGGCGCTATAACCCAAGCGGCCCCGCCAATGTCGCGAGCGCGGCGAAGGCATTGTCCTTGGGCGGCGGCACGACGGGGGCCGGGGGCCGCCCGCGCCAGGTCCAGCGCGGCAAGTCGTCGGGGCCAGCTGCGGGGCGGAAGCCGAACCCCGCCATAAGCCGCTCCAACGTCGGGCGCGTCAGCCCCATCGACAGCGCCAGCGCAGGATCGAGCACGAATGGCTTGCGCCCGTTCGCGCCGCGCGCGTCGTGCGCCGCGCGGGCCATGCGCTCGATCAGATCGACCCGCACTGCCTGCCCGCCGACCGGGCGATAGCCCTGATCGAGCGTCGCCCCCGGTGCGCCGCGCTCCAGCACCGTCGCGCCAGGCGGCGCCCCGCTCGTCACCACGCCGCCCTGCCGCGCCGCCAGCACGGCCCGCCGCCACCACGCAGGACCGGGCTTCAATACACGCGGATCGAACAGGTCGAGCGCGCCGATCGTGACGCCTGCCCCGCGAAACGCTTTGCGCGCTATCGAGTCGAGCCCATCGACCGCGACCGCAAGCTCCGCCCGCGCGACCAACCCCCCTTGCGCGACCAAGGCCGCGGCTACGGCGCGCGACGCCGGCAGGGCGGCTGGATCGCGCTGCACGGCGTCGAGCACGACCAGTCCGGGCAGCGCGCGCTTGAGCTTCGCCGCCAGCCAGTCGCGCAGCCGCGTCTCGATGCGCGCGCGCACCTCGACGCTCAGGCAATCGAGCGCGCGATCGAGCAGCACGCGCGGCCGCAAGACGCTCGGCCCCGGCCCAAGCGTCGCCACCGCCAAATGCGTCCCCAAACTCGTCCAGCACAGCGTCGGCACCGCGCCCGGCTCGGCCGCCAGCGTCAGGTCGGCGTCGCTCGCTTCAGCCAAGGCCACCCCGCGCCGCGTGCGTTCGTCGCCCAGCCGGCGCTCGGCGGCAGCGAGCAGCAAACGCTTGTCCGCCGCGCGCGCATCGCCCGCGACGATGAAGCGAAACCCTTCGAGCCGCCCGATCGGATGATCCTCGACCAGCACCTCGCCCGCCGGCCCGATCACCACCGGCAGCGCGCGCGGATCGGCGCCGATCTGCCGCATCAGCAGCGTCGTGCGCTTGTCGACGAAGCGCTGCGTCAGGCTCGCGTGTAGCGCGTCGGACAGCCGTTCCTCGACCGCACTCGCCCGCGCCGCCCAATGCGCCGGATCGGCCAGCCAATCGGCGCGGTTGGCGATATAGGCCCAGCTCCGTGCCGCCGCGATGCGGCCCGCCAGCGTCTCGACATCGCCCGCGACGGTGTCGAGCCGCGCAATCTCGGCGGCGAACCACTCGTGCGGGACATGCCCATTGCCTTCGCTCAGATAGCGGAACACGCGTTCGACGAAGCGGGTGTGCGGATCGACGCCCAGCTTGCGGAAATCGGGAAGGCCGCACGCCGCCCACAGCCGCGCGACCATCGCCGGGGAGCGTACACGATCGCGCACCCAATCCTCGCTCGCCATCCGCTTCAGGACGGCGAGATCGACCGCTTGCGGGGCTGCCCACAACATGCGGTGCGCCGGGCGCGACTCCAGACTGTCGATCAGCGCCGCGATGTCGCTATAATCGGGCTCGCCCTGCCGCCAGTAGAGCTGTTCGAGCGGCGGGAAGCGGTGCTCCTCGATGTTGAGCACTTCCTCGGGCGTGAACGCGCCCGGCCCTTCCTCGACCAATGCACCGAACGTGCCGTCGCGCTGGTGTCGCCCGGCGCGCCCGGCGATCTGCGCCATTTCGGCGACCGTCAGGCGGCGCTGCCGGCGGCCGTCGAACTTGTTGAGGCTGGCAAAGGCGACGTGCGCCACGTCCATATTGAGCCCCATGCCGATCGCATCGGTGGCGACCAGATAATCCACTTCGCCCGCCTGGAACATCGCGACTTGGGCGTTGCGCGTGCGCGGCGACAGCGCGCCCATCACCACCGCCGCGCCACCGCGCAGCCGCCGCAGCATCTCGGCCACGGCATAGACTTCCTCGGCGCTGAACGCGACGATCGCCGAGCGCTTGGGCAAGCGGCTGATCTTCTTGGCACCGGCATAAGTGAGGGTCGAGAAACGCGGGCGGTTGATGATTTCGATCTTGGGGACCAGCGCCTTGAGCATCGGTCGCAAAGCCTCCGACCCCAAGAGCATCGTTTCCTCGCGCCCGCGTGCGCGTAAAATGCGGTCGGTGAAGACATGGCCGCGCTCCGGGTCTGCGCCGATCTGCGCTTCATCGACCGCGACGAAGGCGAGATCCTTGTCGAGCGGCATCGATTCGGCGGTACACAGGAACCACCGCGCGTCCTTCGGGACGATCTTTTCCTCGCCGGTGATCAACGCTACGCGATTCGCGCCCTTGATCGCGACGACGCGGTCATAAACCTCGCGCGCGAGCAGCCGCAGCGGGAAACCGATCATGCCGCTCGAATGGCCGCACATCCGCTCGACCGCCAAATGCGTCTTGCCGGTGTTGGTCGGCCCGAGGACGGCGGTGACCTTATGTTCATCGTGGCGCTGCATGACACAGCGAACATCGCGTGCCCGAGGCGCACGTGCAACCGCTTAAGGGGAAATACGCTCTGCCTGCCTGCATTAACCCTGTGTAAACAGGGTGCTTAGGGCTGGTTCCAACACCTCGCCGTAGCGTCGCAACGCTTCGCCGTAAGCGGGGGATTGCGGCACTGCGGTTAATTTGACTTTAGGCTTTGGCGGCCACAGTCGAAGGGCTCCACGCTGCGGGGCGGGTTGGCAGCGGTTTTGGGTTACTTCGGGGGCACAGGCGCCTTGTTCTTGCGTGACGATCATGGATTCGGACAAACAGGTGGCACTGCCGCCGTGTCGTTCGGTCGTGCGCTCGTGCCGGTCGCCGAAAGCACCGCATTCGACAAGCTGCGCACCGCCGCGATGCGCGTCGATTGGGTGCCCGATCTCGGCTCGCGCATCGGTTCGCTCGATTGGTGGCGTGGCGCTGCGACCTGCGCCGCTTTGTGCGCGACCGCCTATGCTTTCGCCCCGCCGGTTGACAATCCGATTCTCGCCGCCGTGCCCGCGCCGCTCAGCGGCACTGCGCGCGACGATGCCCGTGCGCAGACGATCGCACCGCTCGCCTGGGGCGCCGATACCGGCCATCACATGGCCTCGAACGATCTCGTCGTGCCGCTCAACGAAGCGCCCGAGCGTCCGTTCGAGGAACGCACCGCCACGATCGGGCATGGCGACAGCCTGGGTGGCGTATTGCAGCGCGCCGGCCTGTCGACCCGCGATGCGCAGGATGCCGTCGCGCTGATTGCGGGCGCGGTGCCGCTGAGCGACCTGACACCGGGCAAGCAACTCCCGATGACGCTCGGCCGGCGCCCGAACAAGACCGTCGCACGCCCACTCGAGGCGCTGGCGGTGCGGGCGCGCTTCGATCTCGAACTGACGTTGAAGCGCGTCGGCGACGGCTTGGTGCTCAGCCGCCAGGTCATCGCGATCGACAATACCCCGCTGCGCATCCAGGGCTTGGTCGGCGGCAGCCTGTACCGCTCGGCCCGCGCGGCGGGCATCCCGGCCAAGGTCGTCGAAACCTATATCCGCGCGATCAACAGCAAGTTCGCGATTCAGCAGATCGGTGCGGGCGACCGCTACGATTTCGTGATCGACCGCAAACGCGCCGCCACCGGCGAGACGCAGATCGGGAATCTGCTGTTCGCCGGGCTCGACCACGGCGCGAAGAAGACGCAATTGGTGCAGTGGAACGACGGCACCTGGTATGAAGCGAGCGGCCAGGCCGAGCGCCAGGGCACCTTCACCATGCCGGTGTCGATGGCGCGCGTCACCTCGTCCTTCGGGATGCGCTTCCACCCCCTGCTCGGCTTCTCGCGGATGCACAAGGGCATCGATATCGGCACGCCGTGGGGTACGCCGATCCACGCCCCCGCCGACGGGACGATCGTTTATGCCGGGCGCAGCGGCGGCTATGGCAATTACATCAAGATGGCGCACGGCGGGAATATCGTGACCTGCTACGGCCATCTCAGCCGCTTTGCGGCGCGGTCGGGCCAACGCGTATCGCGCGGCGAGATCATCGGCTATTCGGGCAATAGCGGCCTGTCGACCGGCCCGCATCTGCATTGGGAAGTGTTGCGCGGCGGCGTCGCCGTCAACCCGCGCGGCTTTTCCTTCTCGAGCATCGCGACGCTCTCGGGCGATCAATTGCGCGCGTTCAAGGCGAAGGTCGCCGGGCTGCTCGCGGTGAAGCCGGGGGCGTAAGGCACGACGTAGACGTCTCGGGCGCGTCGTGGCAAAGCCGCGCCGTCGGTCCTCGCGGGGCGACGCCGGCCGGGGCTCGGCTGGTCGCGATTTGGTCTACCGCTAAATCGCTGCCTCGCCCTTACCGCCCCTGCGAGCGCCACCGTTTCAGCGTGCGCGCGATGATGTCGGCTTCGCCGCCGGTCTCGCGCCACAATTGCGAGAAGAGCGGATCGTCCGACGCCGGGCGCTTGTCCTCGGCCAGCGCATCGAACGAGACGCGGATCGGGATTGCCACGCCCTCGCCGCAAATGATGCACTCGCGGTTGCGCAAAGCGGGAATCGCGTCGAGGAAGCCGCGCGCGCCCTCGGGCATGGCCGCGCGGACGAAGGCTTGGTCGCGATCGTTGTTGAGGCGCATCGCGATGATCGTGCCGCATTGCGACAGCACGCCCTCGGCCAGATCGGACGGGCGCTGCGTGATCAGGCCGAGCGAGACGCCATATTTGCGGCCCTCCTTGGCGATCCGGCTGAGGATCCGCCCGACGCTCGACGCGCCGCCGTCGCCGGCCGGGATGTAGCGATGCGCTTCCTCGCACACGAGCAGGATCGGGCGTTGCGGCTCGCCGCGCGACCAGATCGCGAAATCGAACACCATCCGGCTCAGCACCGCGACGACGACCGACGTGATCTCGCTCGGCACGCCCGATACGTCGATGATCGAGATCGGCTTGCCGTCGCCCGGAAGGCGGAAGATCCTCTCGAGGAACGCTGCCATCGTATCGGCAACGAGCATGCCCGAAAACATGAAACCGTAGCGCGGATCGGCCTTGATCTCGTCGATCTTGGTCTTCAGCCGTAAATATGGCGCGGTATCGCCCGCGCGGTCCATCTTGCCCATTTCGAGCTGGATCAAATTGGTCAGGTCGCTCAGCAGATACGGGATCGGCGCATCCACCGTCAGCTTGGTGATCTCCTGCCCCAAGCGGCTCTTGCCGCGCGCCATCAACAGGCATTTGGCGAGGATGTCGGCATCGATCTGCTTTTCGGAGCCCGAGGATGTGACGAACACCTCGCAATGTTCCTCGAAATTCATCAGCCAATACGGCATTTGCAAATTGCCGACGTCGTAGATCGCGCCATTGCCCTTGAACGCGGCGGCATATTCGCCGTGCGGATCGATCATAACGATATGCCCTTGCGGGCTGAGTTCGCAAATGCGGTGCAGGATCAGCGCGGCGCTGGTCGATTTGCCGGTACCGGTCGATCCCAGTAGCGCGAAATGCTTGCCCAGCATCGCATCGACATACAGCGCCGCACGAATGTCCTTGGTGGGATAGACCGTGCCGATCTCGATATTGGCGCGGTCGTCGGCGGCGTAGATCTGCTTCAAATCGGGGGTCGAAACGGGATAGACCGCGCAGCCCGGCGTCGGATAGCGCGTCACGCCGCGGCGGAACTTGTACAGCTTGCCGGTCAGTTTTTCCTCGTCGCCTTCGCCAAGGAAATCGACTTGCGCGGCGATCCTGTCGTCATGCCCGTCGACCATTTTCAGCGATCGGATATTGGCGATCAGCCAAGTCCCGCCGACGCGCATCTTGATCTGGCTGCCGACCGAACCGGCGCTTGCCACGACCGGGTCGGGATTGCCCATCGTGATATCGAGCGCCTGCGGGTCGAGCATCACCATGCTGCTCGATCCGCCAATTTCGAAGACCATGCCGATGCAGGTTGCTGTCGCCAGCGGCGCGGCGTGCGAAAAAGCCTGGGTGCCCTGCATTTCGGTCATTCGTGGCATTCCCCGCTCTTATCCAGACGGTGCTATGGCCCATGACCGGTAAAGATTGGGTATCAGAGGATTTCCACCGGGCCGGGGGAGCGGGCTGATGCCCCCCTCATCACCGGTGCGCCCAATCAAAAGCGCCGGGCGATTTGCCCCGCCGCCCATCCGAACAGCACCGACAGCGCGACCGCGACCAGTCCGTACAGGATCGCATGCCGGTCGGCTGATCGCGCGACGAAACGCTCGAAGCCCGACTTGCGAATCTCGATATCGCGCGTCGCCACGGCCAGCACGCGGCCGTCGCGGATCAGAAAGGTTTCGGCGGTAAAGCGCCCGACCGGCACGCGCGCCGGGATTTGCACGCGCGCGCGGTACAGCACGTCGTCGGTAATCTCGACCGCGCCCGGCGATTCGACATACAGGCCCGATCGCGCCTTAAGGTCGACCAGACCGCGCGCGAAGCGGTCCTGCTCGGTCAGCGGCGCGTTCGATGCGGGGGAAAGCTGCAAGCTCGACACGCCAAGCTCATAAATCGCGCGGGTCCGCGCATCGAGCATCTTTGCGATCGGCTTGGACGATGCGATCGCGTAGAAACTGGGGGCGGAGCGATAGCGCAGGCGACTGGCATTGACCCAGATCAGCCCGCCCAATTTGTCCTTCTCACGCACCAGAATCGATTGCGTCGGTCCCTTCACCACCACCACGATGTCGGTCGGCTTGTCGTCGTTGGGCAAGCGCCCCTGTGGATACAGGATCGCGCCGAATAGCAGCAGGTTCGCACCGGTAAAGCTGTACTGGATCTCGATATCGCGCTGCGACACATCGGGTACCAGCACCGGCTTGGACGCGGTTTGCCCCATCAACAGCGGTGCAAGCAGCAGTGGAAGCCAGCGCTTCCTCACGACAGCTCGACCGAATAGATTTCATCGGGCCGCCACCCCAGGCCAAGCGCGATCCGCCCCGCCACCAGCAGCACGATTACCGCGAGTGCGAGACGCAGATATTCGGGCTTTACCTTGCTCGCCAGCCGCGCGCCGACTTGCGCGCCCGCGACCGACCCGAGCAGCAGCAGCGCCGCCAGCACGATATCGACCGCCTTGGTCGTCGTCGCGTGGACCATCGTCGCCATCGCGGTTACGAACAGCGTCTGGAACAGCGAGGTGCCGACCACGACTTGCGTCGTCATGCCGAGCAGATACAGCATCGCCGGCACCAGGATGAACCCACCACCGACGCCGAGCAGGATCGTCAAAATGCCCACTCCGAAGCCGAGGATCAGCGGCGCGAGTGGCGAGATATACAGGCCCGAGCGGTAGAAGCGCGTCCGAAGCGGGAGCGAGGCGACCAGCGGATGGTGGCGGCGCTTGCGCGGGCGAGGTGGCTCGCCACTGCGCTGCCGCCGGATTTCGCCCAGCGATTCGTGCGCCATCAGCCAGCCGATCGACCCGAGCAGCAGGACATAGACGATCGCGATGACGGTATCGATTTGCCCGCTCGCCTGCAGCAGCCGGAACACCCATCCGCCGAACACCGACCCGACCAGCCCGCCGGCGACCAGCACGCCGCCCATCTTGAAATCGACGCCCTTGCGCCGGACATGCGCAAACACGCCGGACACGCTTGCGCCGGTCACCTGGCTCGCGGCGGACGCAGCGGCGACGGTCGGGGGGATGCCGTAGACGATCAGCAACGGCGTGGTCAGGAAGCCACCGCCGACCCCAAACATCCCCGACAGCAACCCGACGCCACCCCCCAACAACACGATGACGAGCGCGTTGACCGAAAGATTGGCGATGGGCAGGTAGATGTCCATTGCGGTGCAGCGTTACCGCGTTGCGCGCGGCGGCGCAAAGCGTGGTTTGCGGTTGTCTCGCCTTTGGCACGGAAACCCGCGTGTCAGAGAACACAGGCGTTGTCGGCGCGCCTCCTTCAGATGAAAGGCACACGACCTTCCGTTCGTTTCGAGCGAAGTTGAGAAACCACAGCCGCGCGCGCTTGCCCAGATTTCTCGACTTCGCTCGAAACGAACGGATAAGGGGGGACGCTCAGAAAATGCCCAGAAACTTCTTGCGCTGGCCGCTGCGCTCGCTGGAGGTCTTTTTGCCATCCTCGGCCTTGGCCGTCGTCCCGCGACCGACATCATCGCGCGCCTCGCCCTTGGTCGTGCGTTGCGCGGTCGCGGGCCGTGCCGCCAGTACCGGGCCGCACGCTGCCGATTTCGCATCGCCGACATCGACAAACGCCAGCACGCCTGCAACCGGCGTCGCGAAGATCGCCAGGCCGAGGCCCAGCCCGGCGCGTTCGATCAATTGCGGACTGACCACGTCGATCCCCGGCTTGGCGAAGCTCCCTTTCAGCCCGACCGGCGATTGCCCGGAAAAGATGCTGATGCGCTTGCCGTCGGCACGGAAGGCGAGGTCGAGCGCTTCGGTCTTGAAGCTGAACCCGCCGCGCCCGACGATCACGCTCTTTTCGGTGTCGATCAGGATCGGGTCGGCTGCGGCCACGCCATTCCGCACACTGAAGCCGATCAGCCCGCAATTGATGCGGACAGGCTCCTTCAGCCGTCCCTGGAACATCTTCTGCACGAAGGTGCCGATGTCGAGCTCGGCCAACTGGACGTTGCGCGTCCAGAACGTACCCTTGGGGATCACCAGTGCGATCCGCCCGCGCGACGTGGCGAGCGAATCGTGCAGCGTGTCGCCGACCCCCTGCAATTGCAGCCGCCCCTTGATCACGCCGCTCGTACCCGCTTCGTCGACGCCGTACCCGGCAAGCAAGCGCGCCATCGGCGTGGGGGAAAGGCGGATGTCGTACACCGCCTGGGTCGGGCGCGCGCGGGCGTTGAAGGTGATGTCGCTGGCCACCTTGCCGCGCGCCATTGCGAAGGTGAACGGCGAAAGTCTGAGCACGCTGTTGTTGAGCGACAGCGTCAGATCGACATCCGAAATCGGCACGTTACGCGATTTCACCACGCCGACGGTGTAGCGCAGATCGGCATCGAAATTCTTGAGCGCTTCGACCGGCAGTTCCGCATCGGGCAGGATGCGTGCCGGTGCTGCCCCGGTCGAGGCGGCGGCGGCGACCGCGCCCTTCGCTGCAACGATGTCGGGATTATAGCCGATGAAGGGCGCGGCATCGATGATGTCGAGGCTCCGCGTCGTCAGCTTCGCACCGATATGGAGCCTCGGCTCCATCACCTTGACGGTGAAGCTGCCCGCCAGATCGCTATTGCCGAAGCGCCCGGTCAGCTTGGTGAAATCATAGGTCGAGTCCGCCTTCACCATCTGCGCGCGCACCCGGTAATCGCGTGTCATCGGGATCGCCACACCGATGATGCCGAGCAATTGCGCAAGGTTGCGCCCGCGCGCGGTCACCTGCAGCGGCACGTTCTCGATATCGGCGATGCTCGGCAACGTGCCGGTCATGTCCATATGGTTGTTGGCGGCGTCGGCGGTCAGCACGAGCTTGTTCTGCCCACGCGCCACGGTCGCATCGGGGGAGAGCAGCGCGCCGCGGAGCGTGAACGGCGTATCGCGGATTTGCCCGGTCCCGGCAAAGCGCACCGATGTGCCGATCTTCGCATCGCTCGACGTGATCGTGTTGAAGGTCAGGTCGGTGCGCAGCCGCATCTGAGGATCGCCATAGCGCAGCGTCGTGCCTCTCACCGTGGCCAGGTCGATTCGCGGCAGATCGAGCGGCTTGCCGCCGGTCGTCGCGCCGACGTCCAGCTATTCTGGGTGTGCGCCTTGTTCCATTCGAGATCGACCGCGCTGTCGACCAGATCGAGCGTGTACAAACGCCGCTTGCCGAACAGCATCGATAAAGGCGCGATTCGCGCGTCGATCGCTTTGGCGGCGTAGAGATCGGGCTTCGACGTCCACTCGGGGTTCGACACGCGCAGTCCCTCGGCGCGGAAATGGATCGTGATGGGATCGAAATAGAGCTGGAAATCGCCCGCGACGCTCACCGTGCGCTCGGTCTGCGCGCTCGCGACGCGCTCGAACGTGCCTTTCAGGAAGCGCCCCTTGGTGATGTACAGCACCAACCAGACCAGAAAGAGCGCGAGCACCACGCCGATCACGACGTTGCGCGCGATGCGCCACGGCCGCGACAGGCGCTTGCGGGCAGGGGGTGGGGCCAAGGGCGGGGGCGCCGCTGGCGTGACGTCGGCGGTCGTATCCATCGGGTGGCTTAACCGATCGCTCGGCGTAACGTTCCTCGGTTGTTGCATTTGGCGTGACTCTCGCTTAAGCGGCGCGCTTCTCACGCGTGTACAGAGGAACTGCCCGGCCGGTATGGGCTGCCGAGGCCGTTCATAATCGCCCGCGATAACGAAAGGACGAAAATGCCCAAACTCAAGACGAAGAGCGGCGTTAAAAAGCGCTTCAAGCTCACCGCGACTGGCCTGCTCAAGCACGGCGTCGCGGGTAAGCGCCACCGGCTGATGAGCCATAACAGCAAGTACATTCGCCAGAACCGTGGCACGAAATTGCTGTCCAAGGCCGACACGGCCACCGTTAAGGCGTGGGCGCCTTACGGTCTCGGCTGAATCGGAGGACTGATTAAATGGCACGCGTAAAACGGGGTGTAACCACCCACGCAAAGCACAAGCGGATCCTCAATCTGGCGAAGGGCTATTATGGCCGTCGCAAGAACACGATCCGTATCGCCCGTCAGGCCGTCGAAAAGGCCGGACAATATGCATATCGCGATCGCAAGGTCCGCAAGCGCAACTTCCGCGCTTTGTGGATTCAGCGCATCAACGCCGCTGTCCGCGCCGAGGGTCTGACCTACGGCGTGTTCATGCACGGCCTGAAGCTCGCCGGTGTCCAGCTCGACCGCAAGGTCCTGGCCGATCTGGCGATGCACGAAGCTGGCGCGTTTAGCGGCATCATCGCGCAGGCGAAGGCGGCTCTGCCCCAGGCTGCCTGAGGCGACCTGTTGTGAATTTGAAAAGGGGCGTCGGTGGCAACACCGGCGCCCTTTTTCTTGGCCACAAACCCAAAATTCCGTTCGGGCTGAGCTTGTCGAAGCCCTGTTCTTCCTTCTAACCGCATCCTCGAAGCAGTACGGCGCTTCGACAAGCTCAGCGCGAACGGTGATTGAATGTCTGACCTGGACCAGCTGCAACGTGATTTGATGGCGGCGATCGACGCTGCCGCCAGCCTTGACGGGCTCGAATCCATCCGCGTCACCGCGCTCGGCAAGGCCGGCAGCATTACCGCGCTCCTCAAGACCCTCGGCGGCATGTCACCCGATGCGCGGCAGGTACAAGGCCCCCGTATCCAAAGCCTGCGCGAGGCGGTGACCACTGCAATCGCCGCGCGGAAAAGCGCGCTCGACCGCGCCGAACTCGACGCCCGCCTCGCCCGCGAAACGCTCGACATGACGCTCCCCGCCGCAGCCGCGCCGCAGGGCTCGGTTCACCCGGTCAGCCAGGTGATGGACGAACTCGCCGAGATCTTCGCCGATCTCGGCTTCGCGGTCGCGACCGGTCCGGAGATCGAGGATCAGTGGCACAATTTCACCGCGCTCAACATGCCAGAAAGCCACCCGGCGCGGGCGATGCACGACACCTTCTACTTGCAGGCCGCCGACGGCGAGGAGGCGAAGGTGCTGCGCACCCACACCTCCCCCGTCCAGATCCGCACGATGATGAGCCAGGAACCCCCAATCCGCATCATCGCGCCGGGCCGCGTCTATCGCTCGGATTGGGACGCGACGCACACGCCCATGTTCCACCAGATCGAAGGCCTTGTGATCGACAAGGGCATCACGCTCGGCCATCTCAAATGGACGCTGGAGACGTTCCTCAAGGCGTTCTTTGAGCGCGACGACATCGTGCTCCGCCTCCGCCCAAGCTATTTCCCCTTCACCGAACCTTCGGCCGAGGTCGATGTCGGCTGGACGATGGAAAAGGGCCGCCGCACGCTCGGCGGCTCGGAGGGCTGGATGGAATTGCTCGGCTCCGGCATGGTCCACCCCAAGGTGATCGAAGCGTGCGGGCTCGATCCCAACGAATGGCAGGGCTTCGCCTTTGGCGTCGGGGTCGATCGGCTCGCGATGCTCAAATACGGCATGGACGATCTGCGCCCCTTCTTCGAAGGCGACGCGCGCTGGCTGAAGCATTACGGCTTCTCCGGCCTCGACGTGCCCACGCTCAGCCAGGGAGTTGGCGCATGAAGACCACGCTCGGCTGGCTCAAGCAGCATATCGACACCGACGCCACGCTCGACACCATCGTCGAGACGCTGACCCGCATCGGCCTGGAGGTCGAGGGCGTCGAAAACCCCGGCGCCAAGCTCGCCGCGTTCAAGGTCGCGCGCGTGCTCAGCGCGGCACCACACCCGCAGGCGGACAAGCTGCAAGTCCTGACGGTCGATGCAGGGGACGGCCCGCTGCAAGTCGTCTGCGGCGCACCCAATGCGCGCCCAGGGATGCTCGGCGTGTTCGGCCCGGCGGGCGCGGTCGTGCCGTCGAACGGCATGGTGCTCAAGGTCGCGGCGATTCGTGGTGTCGAATCGAACGGCATGATGTGCTCCACTCGCGAACTCGAACTCGGCGAGGATCATGACGGCATCATCGAACTGCCCGATGATGCGCCGATCGGAACGCCCTATCCCGATTACGCCGGTCTCACCGATCCGGTGATCGACATCAACGTGCTGCCCAACCGGCCCGATTGCTTCGGCGCGCGCGGCATCGCGCTCGATCTCGTCGCGGCGGGCCTCGGCACCGCCAAGCCACTTGCCTATGCCCCAGTCACCGGCACCGGCTCCGGCCCCGATGTGCGCACCAATGACCCAGACGGCTGCCCCGCCTTTTTCGCCACCAGCGTCACCGGCCTCACCAATGGGGAATCGCCCGAATGGATGCGCCGTCGCCTGCTGGCGATCGGCCAGCGCCCGATCTCCACCCTGGTCGACATCACCAATTACGTGATGTTCGATCTCGGGCGCCCGTTGCACGTCTATGACCGTGCAAAGCTCAGCGGCGGCCTCGTCGCGCGCAAGGCGAAGGACGGCGAACAGGTGCTCGCGCTCAACGGCAAGAGCTACGCGCTGACCGAGTCGATGACCGTCATCGCTGACGCTGCCCACGTCCACGACATCGGCGGTATCATGGGCGGCGAGGAATCGGGCGTCTCGCTCGAGACCACCGACGTGATCATCGAATGCGCCTATTTCGATCCCGAAGGCATTGCGCGGACCGGGCAGAAATTGCTGCTCACCTCGGACGCGCGCTCGCGCTTCGAACGCGGCGTCGATCCGGCGTTCCTCGCCGACGGCCTGGCGATCGCGACACGGCTCGTGCTCGATCTGTGCGGCGGTACCGCGAGTGAACCGACCCATGCCGGCACGCCGCCGGTAACGCGCAAGCGCATCGCTTATGATCCGGCCCTCGCCGAACGCCTCGGCGGTCTCGCCGTCGCGGAGGATCGCCAGCGCGACATCCTCACTGCGCTTGGCTTTGACGTGGAAGCCGACTGGACCGTCCTCCCGCCGCCCGCGCGCCGCGATGTCGATGGCCCCGCCGATCTGGTCGAGGAGATCATCCGCATCGTCGGCATCGATTCGGTCCCGGCGACCCCGCTGCCGCGCACCCCGGGTGTCGCGAAACCAACCGCGACCCCGGCGCAGCGGCTCGAAAGCCGCGTCCGCCGCGCCGCCGCCGCGCGCGGCCTGAACGAAGCGATCACCTGGAGCTTCCTGTCCGACGCGCAAGCCAGCGCGATCGGTGGCGGCGCCTGGACTCTCGCCAACCCGATCAGCGAGGAATTGAAGGTCATGCGCCCCTCGCTGCTCCCCGGCCTGTTCGCCGCGGCCGAGCGCAACATGAAGCGCGGCGCGCCCGGCGTACGCCTGTTCGAACTCGGCCGCCGCTATCTCGCCGAGGGCGAGCGTCCGACGCTCGGCGTTGTGCTGGCGGGCGAGAACCGCGCGCGCGGCTGGCAGGACGGTAAGGCGAGCCAGTTCGATGCGTTCGACGCCAAGGCCGAGGCGCTGGCGTTGCTCGCCGCCGCCGGGGCACCGGTCGACAACCTCCAGGTGATGGGGGAGGCGGGCGACGCTTGGCACCCCGGTCAATCCGGCACGCTCCGCCTTGGGCCGAAAACGGTGCTCGCGGCGTTCGGCATGGTCCACCCGCTGACGTGCCGCGCGTTCGATCTCGACGGCCCGGTCGCGGCGGTGGAACTCTATCTCGACGCACTCCCGGCCAAGCGCACCACCGGCTTCGCCCGCGCCGCCTATGCGCCGCCCGCGCTGCAAGCGGTCCGCCGCGACTTCGCCTTCCTCGTGCCCGAAGCATTGGCGGCGGATGCGTTGGTCCGCGCGGTCAAGGGCGCCGACAAGGCCAGCATCGTCGCCGCGCGGCTGTTCGACATGTTCACCGGCACCGGCGTCGAACCCGGCCATAAAAGCCTCGGCGTGGAAATTACGCTGCAACCGGGCGAGAAGAGCTTCACCGAAGCGGATTTGAAAGCCGTGGCCGACAAGGTCGTCGCGGCGGCGGCCAAGCTGGGGGCGAGCTTGCGGGGGTGAATATACGTTGCCGCCACCCCGGCGAACGCCGGGGCCCAGCAGGATAGGTTGAGGAAGCCGGGCGCAGCGCGCGCTATCTGCCGCTCGCTTCTGGGCCCCGGCGTTCGTCGGGGTGGTTGCGACCGTTTGTTCGAGGAATGATGGATATGCCCCAACCCAAGCTCATCCACATCGCCACCCCCCACCTCTCCGCCGCAATCAACCCGTTGGGCGCGGAACTCACCTCGCTCCGCGACGCCGACGGGCGCGAACTGATGACCAACGCCGACCCGGCCTTCTGGACTGGCCACGCGCCGCTGCTTTTCCCGATCGTCGGGCGCTTGAACGGCGATGTGCTGGGGATCGATGGCGCGGAATATCCGATGAAGCAGCACGGCTTTGCCCGCCGCACCGCCTTCACGCTGATCGAGCACAGCGACAGCAAGGCCGTGTTCCTGCTTGAGGACAGCCCAGAGACCCGCGCCGTCTATCCGCGCGCTTTCGCGCTCCGCGCGAGCTATGAAATCCACAATGCGACGCTGTCGATCACCATCGAGATCGAAAATCGCGAGACCGACCGGACGCTCCCGGCGAGCTTCGGCTTCCACCCCGCCTTTGTCTGGCCGCTGCCCTATGGCCAGGCGCGCGAAGACCACCGGATTCTGTTCGAAGCGGAAGAGGCCGAATCGATCCGCCAGGTGACCAACGGCCTCGTCGATCCGGCCCTCCGGTTGTCGCCGCTCGCCGGGCGGACGCTCGCACTCACCGATGATCTGTTCACCAACGACGCGCTGATCTGGGATCAGCTCCGCTCGCACAGCGCCCGCTATAGGGCATCGACCGGCCCCAGCTTGCGAATCGATTTCCCCGACACGCCGATGCTCGGCATCTGGACCAAGCCCGGCGCTGCCTTCGTCTGTATCGAGCCGTGGCACGGCATCGCCGACCCGCAAGGCTTCACCGGCGACATCGCTGAAAAGCCTGGTATTTTCATGCTTTCCCCCGGCACGGCGAAGACGATCACCATGGCGGTCACGCTCGAACCCTGACCGCGCCGCCCAAGGGCTGTCCTACCCGCCGGACTTCTGCCAAGAGCAAGCGGTGACGCCTGCGTCCGCCTTTTTCGAATGCTTACGCCGGACCGCGCAAAACAAGCGCTGATGGTGTGACTCGTGTGACTTTAGCCGACTTTCCGATCCGCATACCGACCCCGTTTGAGCAGACCCACTCCATGAATCACACGTCCGACCGCCGCACCTTCGCAATCATCTCGCACCCCGACGCCGGCAAGACCACGCTGACCGAAAAGCTGCTCTATTTCGGCGGCGCGATCCATCTCGCGGGCGAAGTGAAGGCACGCGGCCAGAACCGTCGCGCGCGTTCGGACTGGATGAAGATCGAACAGCAGCGCGGCATCTCGGTCACCTCCTCGGTGATGACGTTCGAGCGCAACGGCCTGACCTTCAACCTGCTCGACACGCCGGGCCATGAGGATTTCTCCGAGGATACCTACCGTACGCTCACCGCCGTCGATTCGGCGGTCATGGTGATCGACGCCGCGCGCGGCATCGAGGCCCAGACGCGCAAACTGTTCGAGGTCTGCCGCCTGCGCTCGGTCCCGATCATCACCTTCATCAACAAGGTCGATCGCGAAGGCCGCCCGCCGTTCGAATTGCTCGACGAAGTCGCCGAAATGCTCCAGCTTGATGTCACGCCGATGAGCTGGCCGGTCGGCATGGGCACTGATTTCGAGGGGATTTACGATCTCCACGCCAACAGCCTGAGCCAGCCCGAGGGGCCGAGCCGCGAGTTTCACGGCAAGGCGACCAGTTTCACCGGCATGGACGATCCCGCGCTCGCCGCGACACTCACCCCCGCTGGCCTGAAGACGTTGCGCGACGAGGCCGAGCTGGCGCTTGGCGGCTATGGCGCCTTCGATGTCGAAGCGTACCGCGCTGGCGACCAAACGCCCGTCTATTTCGGCTCGGCGCTCAAGGATTTCGGTGTGGCCGAGCTGATCGACGCGCTCGGTCGCCACGCCCCGGGACCGCGTCCGCAACCCGCCGAGCCAGCCGAAGTGCGGCCCGACCGCGCCGACGTCACCGGCTTCGTGTTCAAGGTCCAGGCGAATATGGACCCCAATCACCGTGACCGCATCGCCTTCATGCGGCTATGTTCGGGCGTGTTCAAACGCGGGATGAAGCTCACGCCTACGGGCCACGGCAAGCCGATCGCGATCCACTCGCCGATCCTGTTCTTCGCGCGCGAGCGCGAACTGGCGGATGAGGCGTTTCCGGGCGACATCATCGGCATCCCCAACCACGGCACGCTGCGCGTCGGCGATACACTCAGCGAACGCGCCGACGTGCGCTTTACCGGCCTCCCCAATTTCGCCCCCGAAATCCTCCGCCGCGTCGCGCTGAAGGACCCAACCAAGACCAAGCAATTGCGCAAGGCGCTCGATGACATGGCCGAAGAAGGCGTGACGCAAGTCTTCTATCCCGAGATCGGCTCGAACTGGATCATCGGCGTCGTCGGGCAGTTGCAGCTCGAAGTGCTGCTATCGCGACTCGAGGCCGAGTATAAGGTCGATGCCGGGCTCGAAATGGCACCCTATGACACCGCACGCTGGGTTTCGGCGGCGGACCCGGCAGATTTGAAGGCGTTCATGGATTTGAACCGCTCGTCGATGGCCAAGGATCGCGATGGTAACCCAGTCTATATGGCAAAGACCGCCTGGGACGTCGGCTATGTCGCGGATCGCTATCCCAAGGTCACCTTCGCCGCGACGCGCGAACGCTAGGCGCTGGCGTCCTCTGCGAGCGCCGCGACGAGCGAAGCGCGCACCTTGCGGATCGCGGCACTTGTGTCACCATCGTTGGCGCTCGGTACGGCGGGAGCCACGGTCTTACCAGCCAGCGCTTGCTGCACGCCGCGAATGGTATAGCCGTCCTGATCGAGCATCGCCGCGATGCGCTTTACCAGCGCCACGTCCTCGGGCCGATAATACCGCCTGTTTCCAGCACGTTGGAGCGGTCGCAGTTGCGGGAAGCGAGTCTCCCAATAGCGTAGGATGTGCTGTGGCAATCCGGTCTCACGCGAAAGCTCGCCGATCGTCCGATACGCGCTATCCGCCTTGTCGCGCACATCCGTCGATACCGTCACGGGGTCGCTCAATCGGCCTCGACAATGCGGTCGCGCATCATCTGGCTGGCGCGGAAGGTCAGCACCCGGCGCGGTGCGATCGGCACTTCGACGCCGGTCTTGGGGTTGCGCCCGACGCGCTCGCCTTTGTCGCGCAGCACGAAGGTGCCGAAGCCCGAAATTTTGACGTTCTCGCCCTTGGCAAGCGCGCCGCACATATGGCCCAGGATCTGTTCGACCAAGTTCGACGAATCGGCGCGCGACAACCCGACTTGATGATGCAGTGCCTCGGCCAGATCGGCGCGTGTTAAAGTGCCCGCAGGTTCCATCCGTCGCCCTTCCCCAAAGCCATCTGATCTGCGTAACACACAGAAGCAGCACCCTGAAAGGGCTTAGTTACAGTAGTGGAACGAGATGTTTCACAACCGGACGACGGCGGCACCCCAGGTGAAGCCGCCGCCCATCGCTTCGAGCACGATCAGGTCACCCGGCTTGATCCGTCCGTCCTTCACCGCGGTATCCAGTGCAAGCGGCACCGATGCGGCGGAGGTGTTGGCGTGCTGGTCTACCGTCACGACGACCTTTTCGGGGGCGAGATGGAGCTTGCGTGCGGTCGCGTCGAGGATGCGGGCATTGGCTTGGTGGGGGACGACCCAATCGACATCGCTCGCCTCGAGACCCGCTGCCGCAAGCGTCTCGGTCATGACCGCGGCGAGGTTGACGACGGCATGTCGGAAGACCTCGCGCCCCTTCATCCGCACCTTGCCGACGGTTCCCGTGGTCGACGGCCCACCATCGACATAGAGCAAGTCATTGTGGCGGCCATCGGCATGCAGCCGCATCGCCAGGATCCCGCGCCCTTGCGCAACGGCATCCTCTTGCGCTTCGAGCACAACGGCGCCCGCGCCGTCACCAAACAGGACACAGGTCGCTCGGTCCTCCCAGTCGAGGATACGGCTGAACGTCTCGGCACCGATCACCAGGGCGCGGCGGGCAGCACCACTGCGCAGCATGCTGTCGGCCACTTGCAGCGCATACAGGAAGCCCGAGCACACCGCCGCTACGTCGAACGCGACGCAATCGTTGATGCCGAGCATCGCCTGCACCTTGGTGGCGCTTGCCGGAAAGGTCTGGTCTGGGGTTGCGGTGGCTAGCACGATCAGGTCGATCGAATCGGCGGCCAGCCCGGCCGCGCCGAGGGCCGCGCGGCATGCATCGAACGCGAGCGTCGCGGTCGTCTCGTCAGGGCCGGCGATATGACGGAAGCGGATGCCGGTGCGCTCGACGATCCATTCGTCGGAGGTGTCGACGGTTTCGGCCAGCTCCGCGTTGGACACACGCCTGGTCGGCAGGGCCGAGCCGGTTCCAATGATGACCGAACGAATCATGCCGCCTTCTTCTCGAAATCGCGGAGATCCTGCGCGATTCGCCGCGTCAGATCGTCACGCACCATCTTTGCCGCCGCCGCGATCGCGGTGGCGACTCCCACTTCATTCGCGCCGCCATGGCTTTTCACAACCAAACCGTTCAGCCCGAGGAAGACCGCCCCATTGTGATTGTTGGGGTCGAGGTGATGCCGCAGCAGCTCGGTCGCCGGCTTGGAGATCAAGAAGCCGATCTTGGAGCGGACCGAGGAGCGGAACGCGCGCTTGAGCAGGTCTGCGACGAAGCGTGCTGTGCCCTCTGCCGTCTTGAGCGCGATATTGCCCGAAAAACCGTCGCACACGATGACATCGACATCGCCGCGCGAAAGTTTGTCGCCCTCGATAAAACCCGTGAAATCCAGCGGTAAATGCGATGCCGCGCGCAATGCGGTCGCCGCATCACGAATCGTCTCGGTGCCCTTCTGGTCCTCGCTGCCGATATTGAGCAGCGCGACTCGGGGACGGGCGAGGTCGAGCGTCGTGCGCGCATAGGCAGCGCCCATTACCGCGAACTGGATCAGATTGCGCGCGTCGCATTCGGTATTCGCGCCGAGATCAAGCACCACCGTGTCATTGTCGCCGAGCGTTGGCATCAACCCGGCGAGCGCAGGCCGATCGATGCCGGGGATCATCCGCAGCGACAGCTTGGCCATCGCCATCAGCGCGCCGGTATTGCCGCCGGAGACGCAAGCGGCGGCGCGGCCCTGCTTCACCATGTCGATCGCAATGCCCATCGACGTCGTCTTGGCACGACGAATCGCCTGACTCGGCTTGTCGTTCGAGCCGACCAGTTCGGGGGCGTGCACGATCTCCGAATGCGCCGTCAGGTTCGGGTGAGACTTAAGCCCGGCCGCAATGGCCATCTCGTCGCCGACCAGAATGAAGCGCATGTCTTCGAACCGGCGACTGGCGCGGGCTACCCCTGCCAGCATCACCGCAAGCCCTTCGTCGCCACCCATCGCATCGACGGCGATCCGGGAGCTGTTCGTCACGCTGGCCGCTCCCCTAGTCACGCTGCCGTCCGGTCGGTGCGGATCAGCCTTCGACCGAAATGATCTCGCGACCGTTATAGTGGCCGCACGAAGGGCAGAGGTTGTGCGGACGCTTCAGTTCGCCGCAATTCGGGCATTCCTGGAACGATGCGACGGTCAGCGAATCGTGGCTGCGACGCATGCCGCGCTTCGACGGCGTGGTTTTTCTTTTGGGGACGGCCATTTCGGCGAAACCTTATACTTGTCTGACAGATGCGATAGGCCCGAACCAGACTGCCACACAACCGACGCCGTCGGCCGCGCAAGCGGCACGTTGGCCAGACATATCGCGAAGATGGGGGCCTATAGCGATTCTGCCCGCCGTTGCAAGCGCGCGCACGCGGTGCCAAGGCGGCAAGCGTTGCACAAAGGGGAGAAATGCCGTGGGTTCGATCATGCTGCCGATCACATTGATGACGGCCGGGGCCGCGGCGATCCTGAATTTGTGGCTCGCCATGCGCACCGGTGCCGTCCGCACCAAGGCCAAGGTGAGCATCGGCGACGGCGGGAATGAGATGCTGATTCGCCGGATGCGCGCGCACGCCAATTTCGTCGAATATGCGCCTTTCATCATCATTCTGATCGGCCTGCTCGAATTCACCACCGGCACGTCGCTGTGGTTGTGGGTTGCAAGCGCGCTGTTCCTGCTCGCGCGAGTCGCGCATCCGCTCGGCATGGACGGGCTGCCTGCCGGACGGATGATCGGCACGCTGTTGACGTTCCTGCTGCTGCTCGGCCTCGGTGGCTATGCGGTGACGTTGCCGTTCCTGCCGCACAGCAGCGGTGGAACCCCGGCGGTCAGCGTGATGCCGGCTGGCTAAGCGGCCATAGCCGCGTCGCTCACGAACATGTTGTTCCGGCGTTCGTGCGCGAAAGTGCTGGCCGGGCCGTGGCCGGGAATGAATGTCGTGTCGTCGCCGAGTGGCCAGAGCTTGGCGACGATCGAGGCGAGCAATTGCGGGTGATTGCCGCGTGGAAAATCGGTGCGTCCGACCGACCCAGCGAACAAAACGTCGCCGACCAGCGCCAGTTTCGACGGCGCATGGTGGAAAATGACGTGGCCCGGGGTGTGGCCGGGGGTCTCGTACACGTCGAGCACCAGATTGCCGACGGTCACCGTGTCGCCTTCGACCAGCCAGCGGTCGGGCTCGAAATTCACGCCAGCGATCCCGTATTGCGCGCCGCTTTCGGACAAGGTCGAGGTGAGGAAGCGGTCCTCCTCATGCGGCCCCTCGATCGGCACGCCGAGCTGCTCGGCCAGTGGCTTGGCCTCGCCGCAATGGTCGATATGGCCGTGGGTGAGGATGATCTTCTCGACCGTCACCTTGTGCTGCGCGGCAGCCGCCATCAGCTTGGGCAGATCGCCGCCGGGATCGACAAAGGCCCCGCGCATCGTGGCGGTACACCACAGCAGCGTGCAATTCTGCTGGAGCGGGGTGACGGGGACGATCGCGGCGCGCAGCGGCGGCTGGGGGGGCTGAAGGCTCATGCCGACCGGGATACGGGCCTTCTACGCGAAAACCAAGGGTTGCCCCCGGGGGTGTGGCCGGGGCATCTGGCAGGGTGACGTTATGACCTTGCCTTCTTTCCCCCAATTGCGCGCGCCCTTCGTGCTGCTCGACGACGCACGCGACGGCGGCGCGGCGGCCCGGCTGTATGTCGATCCGGTGACGGTAGTCTCGGCATGGACGGTGGCAGCGGTGCGTCCCGCGCTCGACGCGATCCGGGCGGCGCAACGGGGCGGCCTGCATGCCGCCGGGTTCCTGTCCTATGAGGCTGGTGCCGCATTCGAGAGCGCATTGGCCGATCCCGCTCCGTCGGACATGCCGCTTTTGTGGTTCGGCCTGTTCGAGCGTTATACCGAAATCGCTGCCGATGCGGTCGCGGGCCTGTTGCCCGATCGCGCGGGCGCGTGGAGTGGCGCGCCCGAACCGGCGATCGACCGCGCGACCTATGATGCGCGCTTTGCCGCCGTGCAGGAGCAGATCGCGGCGGGCGACCTGTACCAGGCGAACCTGACCTATCCGGCGTGGCTTGCCATACAGGGGGACCCGTTGTCGCTCTACGCCCGCTTGCGCGGCACCGCGCGTGCCGGATTCGGGGCGCTGATCGATACCGGGGCCGATGGCGCGACGATCCTGTCGCTATCGCCCGAACTGTTCTTCGCGCTTGACGGTACGACGCTGACCTGTCGCCCGATGAAGGGCACGGCGCGGCGCGGCGCTGATGACCGCGAGGACGCTGCGATCATCGCGATGCTGGCGCGCGACCCCAAGCAGCGTGCGGAAAATCTGATGATCGTCGATTTAATGCGCAACGATCTGTCGCGCGTTGCGCGTGCCGGAACGGTGGTGGTGCCCGCTTTGTTTGAAGTCGAGACCTATCCGACGGTGCATCAGCTCGTCTCGACCGTCACCGCCGAGATCGCGCCGGAAACCGATGCCATCGACGTGCTGGTGGCTTTGTTCCCGTGCGGATCGATCACCGGTGCGCCGAAGATCGCCGCGATGCAGGCGATCGCGGAGATCGAAGGTGGCGCGCGCGGTCTCTATACCGGCGCGATCGGCCGGTTCGACGCGGCCACGAAGGACAAGGGTGGAGACGCCATGTTCAACGTTGCGATTCGCACGCTCAGCTTGCCGCACGGGGCCGAGCACGCGTTGCTTGGCGCGGGCGGCGGGATTGTCGCCGATTCGGTCGCGAGCGAGGAGTGGGACGAGGCGCGCGCTAAGACCGAGTTCCTGACGCGCGATGCGAGAGCGTTCGATCTGATCGAAACGATGGCGTTCGACCCGGAATACGGCATCGCCTTGCTCGACCGACACCTGCAGCGCCTGTCGGCCAGCGCGCGCGCCTTTGGGTTCGCGTTCGACCGCCATGCCGCGCGCAACGAATTGCAGGCCGCGACCTTTCGCTTGCGCGATGCCCGCAAAGTGCGGCTGGTTTTGTCACCAAGCGGGGCGGTCGCGGTCGAGGTGGCACCGATGCCGCCCGCCCGTGGTGCCCTCTCGGTCGCGATCGTCCCGCTACCGGTCGCACCCGCCGACATCCGGTTGCGCCACAAGACCAGCGACCGGCGCTTCTACGACGACGCGCGACACGGCGCGGGGGTGGACGAAGTGCTGTTTGAGCGGCCCGATGGTCGTTTGACCGAAGGCAGCTTCACCTCGCTATTCGTGCCGGGCACCGATGAGGCGGGGCGCGAGGTGCTGGTTACTCCGCCGCTTGCCGCTGGATTGCTGCCGGGGGTGCTGCGCGCCGAGCTTATCGAGAGCGGTCGTGCGATCGAAGGTTATCTGACCGCAGCGGACCTGACGACCGATTTTTTCGTCGGCAATGCGCTGCGCGGGCTGATCGTTGCGCGACTGGCGGTTGCGGCGATGCCGCGCGCACGATAAGCGCTCGCGCGACGATCCGCCATCAAGGCCCCTTACCGATGCACCCATCCGCCGCACTTGCCCGTATCAAGCCCTCGCCGACGCTCGCGATCACGTCGCGCGTGCTTGAGCTGAAACGCGCCGGGGTCGATGTGATCGGGCTGGGGGCGGGCGAACCCGATTTCGACACGCCCGATTTCGTCAAGGAAGCCGCGATCAAGGCGATCCGCGACGGCCAGACGAAATATACCAATGTCGATGGCACGCCTGAGCTGAAGGCCGCGATCGTCGCCAAATTCGCGCGCGATAACGAACTGCACTACACCCCCGATCAGGTGACGGTGAACGTCGGTGGTAAGCACACCTTGTTCAACGCGATCGTCGCGACCGTGGATGTCGGTGACGAAGTGATCGTGCCCGCCCCCTATTGGGTCAGCTATCCCGATGTCGTGCTGTTCGCCGGCGGAACGCCGGTGTTCGTCGCGGCCGGGCCTGATCAGGGCTATAAATTGCGCCCCGAACAACTCGAGGCGGCGATCACCCCGCGTACGAAATGGGTGATCCTCAATTCGCCGTCGAACCCGACCGGGGCGGCGTATAGCAAGGCCGAGCTGATCGCGCTGGGCGAAGTGCTCGAACGCCATCCGCACGTGTGGATCTTCGCTGACGATATGTACGAACATATCCTGTACGACGATTTCGAATTCGCCACGATCGCACAGGTCTGCCCCTCGCTGTACGAACGCACGCTGACGGTGAACGGCTGTTCCAAGGCCTATGCGATGACCGGGTGGCGGATCGGCTATGCCGGGGGGGCGTCGTGGCTGATCAAGGCGATCTCCAAATTGCAGTCGCAATCGACGAGCAACCCCTGCTCGATCGCACAGGCCGCCGCAGTCGCCGCGCTCAACGGCGATCAATCCTTCCTGAAAGAGCGCGCAGCGGCGTTCCAATCGCGGCGCGATCTGGTCGTGTCGATGCTCAACCAGGCGAGCGGCATCACCTGCCCGCGGCCCGACGGAGCGTTCTACGTCTATCCCGAAATCTCGGGCCTGATCGGCAAGACGACGCCCACGGGCAAGCTGATTGATACCGACGAGGCGTTTGTCGCTTACCTGCTCGACGATGCAAAGGTCGCGGCGGTGCAGGGTGCGGCCTTCGGCCTGTCGCCCGCGATGCGTATTTCCTATGCGACCTCGGAGGCGCTGCTGCGCGAGGCGTGCGAGCGCATCCAGACGGCGTGCGCCAACCTGTCTTAACCTGGATGCATTTTGGTAACGCACGGTTGCCAGAATGTCTCTTGTGAAACGATCGCGAAAACACGATTTGCTGCGTTGCAGCGATCGGTCTGGTGCCGACGCGAAAGGGCATCGTGATGCGTAGCGTATTGAAGTCGGGTTTCCTGTGGCAGTTCTTCGGTGGATTCGCGTTGGGCGCAATTGCGCTCGTCACGCTCCATCCGGCGGAATCCGCGCGGTCGTCGGCTACCAATCCGATCGCTGCAAACCGCTAAACCTCACGCCTCTAAGCTGCGCGACGCCTGTTCGAGCATATCCTTCGACAATCCGGGTCCTTTTACGATCCGTTCCAGCTCGGCGCGCATCAGTGCGCTGCGAGTTGCGTCGAAGCGCTTCCAGCGGCCAAGCGGCGGGATCAGCTTGGCTGCGGTTTGCGGGTTGAGCGTATCGAGCGCGATCAACTGATCGGCGAGGAAGCGGTACCCAGATCCGTCCACCACGTTGAATGCGCGTTGGTTCACGCCGAACGCGCCGATCAGCGCACGTGCGCGGTTGGGGTTGGACAGCGTGAAGTCCCGATGCTGCAGCAATTCGCGCACCACCGCGCCGGTGTCTTCGCGCGGCGCCATCGCCTGCACTGAGAACCATTTGTCGAGCACCAGCGGATTGTCGCTGTAGCGGTTGTAGAAGATATCGAGCGCTGGTGTACGTTGTCGCGCGTCTCCCGCCACCAACGTTGTCAGCGCACTCATCCGGTCGGTCATGTTGTCGGCCGCTTCGAACTGCGCGAAGGCGAGATCGCCCGCATCTGCCGCGCCCGATGCGGCGATGTAGCCAAGTGCGACCGCGCGCATCCGCCGCAGGCCCTTGGCCTCGGGCGAATAGACATAGCCGCCGGTTGCCTCCGTAGCGTCATAAGCGGCGCGCCATTCGCTGCTAAGCGCCCGACCGATATCGCGCCGCAGCGCCTCTCGCGCGCGGAAGATCGCTTCGGGATCGACCACCGCCATCTGATCGCCAATGAAGCTTTCGGACGGGAGCAAAACCGCCTCTGCCGCAAACGCGCGGTCGAGCTGGGCATCGCCGATCGTGCCCGCGACCGCTGCGATCACCGCTGCATGATCGGCCTGGTTGCCGCCCGCCGCCGCCACCAGCGTATCGAGCATCAATTGCTGCAATGCTTCATAGCGCGCGAACGGATCATCATCATGTGCACCGAGGAAGGCGAGATCGGCGGCGCTGCGGTCAGTCTCGATGATAGTCGGCGCTGAAAAGCCGCGATTGATCGACAGGATCGGCCGTTCGGTCACGCCCTCGAAGACGATCCGCTCTTCGGCTTGGTTGAGCAGGATGACCTGCTCGGGTGCGACGGTGGCGGCGGTTTGCGCGCCGAACAGTTTCAGGCGCAGGGGCAGCACCACCGGGACCTTTTCGTCCTGCCCCGGCGTCGGCGGGGTGCGCTGCGTTAGCACCAGCTCGGCGCGGCCCGACCCCTCGTGATGCTCCAGCGACGCGGTCACGCGCGGCGTGCCTGCCTGGCCATACCAGCGGCGGAATTGCGTCAGGTCGGTGCCGCTTGCATCCTCGAGCGAGGCGACGAAATCCTCGCAGGTTGCCGCCGTCCCGTCGAACCGGTCGAAATATAGATCGGTGCCCGCGCGGAACGCCGTCGGGCCGAGGATGGTCGCGAGCATCCGGATGATCTCGGCACCCTTGTTGTAGATTGTGGCCGTGTAGAAATTGGAGATTTCCTGATAGGCGTCGGGCCGGATCGGGTGGGCGAGCGGGCCGGAATCTTCCGGAAACTGTGCCGCGCGCAAGCCCCGGACATCCTCGATCCGCTTGACCGCCGCCGAGCCCTGGTCGGCCGAGAAGCATTGGTCGCGGTAGACCGTGAAGCCTTCCTTCAGGCTCAACTGGAACCAGTCACGGCAGGTGACGCGATTGCCCGACCAATTGTGGAAATATTCGTGCGCGACGACCGCTGCGATCGCGTCATAATCATAATCGGTTGCGGTGTCGGGGTCGGCCAGGATGTAGCGCGAATTGAAGACGTTGAGCCCCTTATTCTCCATCGCGCCAAAGTTGAAATCGTCGACCGCGACGATGTTGAACACGTCGAGATCATATTCGCGGCCATAGACGCGCTCATCCCACGCCATCGACGTTTTCAACGCGTCGAGCGCGTGGTGCGTCCGTTCGAGGTCGCTCGCGCGGACCCAGATGCCGAGGTCGACCTCGCGGCCCGACATGGTAACGAAACTGCCGCGATTGACCGCGAGATCGCCCGCGACGAGCGCGAAGAGGTAGCACGGCTTGGGGAAGGGATCGCGCCACTCGGCCCAATGCCGCCCGCCTTCCAGATCGCCCGATGCGATCGGGTCGCCATTCGCGAGCAACACCGGATAGCGCTTTTTGTCCGCGCTCATCCGCACTTGATAGCGGCTCAGCACGTCGGGCCGATCGGGGAAGAAGGTGATCCGGCGGAAACCCTCCGCCTCGCACTGCGTGCACAGATTGCCACCCGATGCGTACAACCCCATCAACTGGGTATTGCGCTCAGGCGCGATCTCGACGGTGGTTTCGATCACATGGGCCGAACCGATGAGGGGTAGGATCAGCGTACCGTCTTCGATCACCCAATCGTTGACCGCTGTGCCGTCAACCGACACCGACAGCAGGGTCTGCCCGCTTCCGTCGAGCCGCAACGGGCGATCATGCACGCCGCTGCGCTGGACATGCAGCGTTGCTGTCACGCGGGTCGCGGCCGGATCGAGCGCGAAATCGAGCGCGATGTCGGGCACTTGCCAGTCGGGCGGGGTGTAATCCGCGCGGCGGGTGACATGCGGCTGGGCGAGGCTGGTCTGGATGTCGAGCATTGTCTGCGATGTAGGACGCGCAAGCGGCCCTCGCTACCGAAATCGCCGTGCTTGCGTGAGCGCGGCGCTGTGATACCGCACCTCGAAACGAAGGAGAGGGTTGGAATGAAGCTCTGGGTGGCGGGCGTGGCGGCAATCGCGCTGGCGGGATCGGCAATGGCGCAGGATGTGGCCCAGGATGCGGCGCTGCCCGACGATCAGGCCGCGATGAAAGCGCATGTGCTGTTCCTCGCCTCCGACGTGCTGCGCGGGCGCGAGGCGGGCAGCCCCGAATATCGCATCGCCGCCGAATATGTCGCCGCGCAATTCTTTGCCGCCGGGCTGAAACCGGCGGGGGATGCGGGCAGCTATATTCAGAAAGTGCCGCTGGTTACCTATCGCGCCGGTGACAAGGGCGATGTCGTGCTGACGCATAAGGGTGAGGCCCCGACGCCCCTGGTCTTTGGCGAGGATTATGTGCCGGGGACGGTCGCCACGGCAGCCCGCACCGTGATCGATGCGCCGGTGGTGTTCGTCGGCTACGGCCTGGTCGCGCCGCAATACGGCCGCGACGATTATGCCGGGGTCGATGTGCGCGGCAAGATCGTCGCCTTTTTCGGTGGCGCGCCGCTGAGTTTCCAGAGCGAGGAACGCGCGCATTTTCAGAGCGCGACGACCAAGGCGGTGATCGCCCAAGCGCATGGCGCGGTCGGCGCGATCGTACTGACGCGCGCGGTGCTGCCCGGTAGCGGTGCCAATTTCGATCGGCCGCGCACGAGCTGGGCGCGTCCCGACGGCACGGGCGATGCCTCCGGCGTGCCGATCCTGGCGACGCTGAGCGCGACCGGTGCCGCCAAGCTGTTTGCCGGATCGAAGACACCGTGGAGCGAGATCGTCCCGCGGGTGGCGGACGGCAAGGCGGTGTTCGCGGCTGAGATGTTGCCAGCAAACGCGGCCGTGGCGCTCAAGACCAGTTTTGAGCCGGTCAGCAGCGCCAATGTCGCCGGAATGATCCCCGGCAGAGATCCCAAGCTCGGGAAGGAAGTCGTGGTGCTGTCGGCGCACCTCGACCATCTCGGCGTCGGACGTCCCGATGCGAAGGGCGATACGATTTACAATGGTGCCGAGGACAATGCGATCGGCATCGCGTCGCTGATCGAGGAAGCGAAACGCTTCCGCGCGAGCGGCAAGGCCCCGCGCCGCAGCATCCTTTTCCTCGCCGTAACGGCAGAGGAAAAGGGGCTGGTCGGCTCGGACTATTTCGCCAAGCACCCGACCGTGCCGATCGAGCGGATCGTCGCTGACGTCAATCTCGACATGCCGATCCTGACCTATCCGTTCGAGGATATGACGGTGTTCGGGGCGGATCGCTCGACGCTCGGGCCGATCGTGGCGAAGGCAGTGGGCACCTTGGGCGTGACGATGTCGCCCGATCCCGATCCGGCGCAGGGCATTTTCGTGCGCTCCGACCATTATCGCTTCGTCCAGCAGGGCGTGCCCTCGGTGTTCCTGTGGCCGGGGCAAAAGGGGCCGGGCAAGGCCGCCACCGCCGAATTCTTCAAGACGCGCTATCATCAGCCGGCCGACGATCTGGCGCAACCGATCGACTGGTCGCAGGGTATCCGTTTCATCAATGCGAACTACGCGATCGCGCGCGAGATCGCCGATGGCGATGCGCGGCCGCGCTGGAACAAGGGCGATTTCTTCGGCCTGCTCTATCACGGTTACGGCGCGAAATAGCTCGTGGGGCGGCTGCTGATCTTCGGGCTGGGCTATACCGCGCAGGCGCTGGCTGATCAGTTGCGGGGGGCGGGGTGGCACGTCGGCGGCACGTCGCGCGACGGGCGCGACGGAACGATCCGGTTCGACGATTCGCGCGCGGTTGCGTCGGAAATTGCAGCGGCGACGCATATCCTGTCCTCGGTGCCGCCAGCCGAGGACAGCGACCCGGTGCTTTTCGCCTATGGCGCGCTCCTGGCGCGCAGTGCGGCATGGCGCGGATATCTCTCCTCTACCGGCGTTTACGGCGATGCAGGCGGCGCGTGGGTCGATGAGAGCGCCCCAACCGGCACGGGCCGCCGCAGCGCGCGCGCCGAGGCGGATGCCGCGTGGCTGGCGGCGGGCGCTTGCGTGTTTCGCTTGCCCGGCATCTATGGGCCAGGCCGTTCCCCGCTCGACCGGGTCGCCAGCGGCAGCGCGCACCGTGTCGATGCGCCGGGGCAAGTGTTCAGCCGAGTGCATGTCGAGGATATCGTTGCAGGTGTCATCGCAGGATTTTCCGCGCCACACGGGGCCTATAATCTGTCGGACGATTGCCCCGCGAGCCAGAACGACGTGATCGAGTTTGCCGCGCGCTTGCTGGGCGTGCCAGCGCCGCCGTTCGTGCCGATCGAGTCGCTATCGCCGATGGCGCGCGGATTTTATGCCGAGAATCGCCGGGTCGCGAATGGTAAGGCGAAGCGCGTGCTCGGCTGGACCCCGGCCTATCCCGACTATCGCGCCGGCCTGCGGGCGCTCAGCGCAATGACTAGGCCTCCTAGTACCAGCGCTGCGCCACCCGCCGCCAGCCACGTCCAGACATAGCCTTCGAACAGTGTCGACAGCAGCATCGCGATGACCGGCACCAGCACGCTTGAATAGGCCGCCTTGGCCGGGCCGATCACGCGCAGCACGCCGTAATAGAGCGGGAAAGCGAGCGCCGAAGCGAAGATGCCGAGATACAGCACCCCCGCGATATAGCCGGGCGACGTATCGAACACCGGCGGGCCGCTGATCGTCCAGGCGATCGTCGCGTCGAGCGCGGCACCGATCAGCATCGCGACGCCGAGCATCGCCGCCATCGGATAAGCGCGCGCGGTCGGCGTGGCCTGCATGACGTTGGCGACAGAGGCGGACAGGATTGCGAGAAGCGTGAAGCCAATCCCCAGCAGCACTTGCCCCGGCCCGTGCGGATCGACTCGCGCCTCACGCACGAACAGCAGGATCACGCCTGCCATCGCCACGCCCATCCCGACGATCAATTGCTGCCCGAGCTTCTGCCCCAGAAAAAACCGGGCGAACACTGCGTTGGGCAACAGCAGCAGCGCGAACACGACCGCGACCAGCCCCGAGGTGACATAGCCCTCGGCGCGATAGACGAAGTTGAAGTTGAGGCAGAATTGGCACAGCCCGGTGACGGCGGCAAAGGCCCAGCCGCGCGCATCGAGCACGATCCGCTCACCTCGGAACAGCGCATAGCCGAGCATGAAGGTGCCCGCGACGATGAAGCGATAAGTCACCGACCAGGTCGGCGGCACCACGCCCAATTGATGCCGGATCACCAGCCAGGTCGATCCCCAGATCAGCGTGACGATCCCGAACGGGATCAGGATCGCGAGCCTGCTCGAATTGGGCGAGGGAGAGCTCATTGCCGGTCTTTCCGTTCGCCCTGAGCTTGTCGAAGGGCCAGTGTAGATAGCGCGCGTATCGGTTGTTGCAGACCGTGCTTCGACAGGCTCAGCACGAACGGGACGGGAGATTTGCGATCGCGTCGGCGAGCGGGCGGATGTCGGCGGGCGACTGATTCCACGAGATCACCAGCCGTGCCTCGCCCGGGCCCCAGTCGTAGAAATCGAAGCCGAGCGCGCGCAACTGCGCCGCCTCGGCCGCGGTCACGCGCAGGAACACTTCGTTCGCCTCGACGGGATTGACCAGACGCGACCCTGCGGCCTGCGCCAGTAGCGCCGCCCCGGCATTGGCGTTGCGGCCGAGATCAAGCCACAAATCACCCTCCAGCATCGCGAGGAGCTGCGCCGCGAGATAGCGTCCCTTCGAGAGCAGCAGTCCGGCGCGCTTGCGGCGATAAAGAGTCGCGGCGGCGAGTTCGGGTTTGAAGAAGATCAGCGCCTCGGCGCTCATCCCGCCATTCTTGACGAAGCCGAAGCTGAGCGCATCGACTCCGCCGCGCCACGTCACGTCAGCTGGAGCACAGTCGAGATGCGCGACGGCATTGGCGAAGCGCGCGCCGTCCATGTGCAGGCCAAGGCCGCGTTGCTTCGCCAGATGCCCGATCGCGGCGACGTCATCGGGGGTGTAGACCAGCCCGTATTCGGTCGCGTTGGTGATTGAGATGGCGTGAGGCTGAACTTGGTGCACGTCGTTGCGGGTGGCATCGAGCACCGCCGCAATCGTCGCCGGCGTCAGCTTCGCGCCAGCCCCTTCGGCCAGCAACAGCTTCGCACCGTGCGTATAGAATTCGGGCGCGCCGCCTTCGTCATTCTGGATATGCGCGTCGCGGTGACAGACGATCGCGCCGTGCGGCGGGCACATCGCCGCCAGCGCCAAGCAATTGGCGGCGGTGCCAGAGGGAACCCACAAGGCGCGCACTTCGGTTTGGAACAGCTCGGAGAAGCGCGCGTCGAGCTGTTTGCTCCAGCCGTCGCCGTCATAGGCGGTGTCAAGGACGTTGGCATCACCCAGCGCGGCCAGCACGGCCGGGTGGACGGGGGCGGCATTGTCGGAGAAGAAGCGCATGGCACGGCCTTGCGGCGATGCGGGGGCGGCGTCAACCGAGCTTTATGGCACGTCCTCCGGATCACGCGGCGGGGGTGCACGGTCGTCGAAACGGTCGCGGCGGCGGCGGTCGGGGCCGCGCTCGGGGTCATTGCTGCGGTTGGGCTCAAAATTCAGCTCGCCATTGCGCAGCCGGACGCGGCCGACCCCGGGAATCTCACCCTCCACCGTCGGAATGTTGGCGGGATCGAGGAAGTTTTCGAGCGTTTCCTCAACGCCATTGGCCGTATCGGGATCGACTATTTCGGGCTCCGGCTCGGGCGCGACGGCGGCCCCCACACCGAGCGCGCTCTGCATGAAATCGCGCCACACGCGCGCCGGGATGCCGCCGCCCGACAGACCGGCATTGGGGGTATTGTCGTCATTGCCGACCCACACGCCGCACACCAGCCCGTTGGCGAAACCGATGAACAAAGCATCGCGGTTATCCTGCGTCGTGCCGGTCTTGCCATAGGTCGGCACCGACAGCGCTGCGGCGCGACCGGTGCCGGTCTCGGCCGAGGCGGAGAGGAGATCGAGCATCTGATCATGCAGATCGCCCGACAGTGCGCGCGTCCGATCCGTCAGCGTTGCCAGCACGCCGCGCTCGGGCTCTGCCTCCAACCCGCGCGGGCGCACCGGATAGCGCTCCGCCGCCACCGACGCATAAGCCGCCGTCAGTTCGAGCAGCGACATGCTCGACGTGCCGAGCGCGATCGTCGCTTCGTTCGGGATTGGCGTCGAAACACCGAGATCGCGGGCGGCTTGGATGACCTTCGCAACGCCGACTTGCTGCGTGATCCGCGCCGCCGCCACGTTGGAGGAGCGCGCGAACGCCTGACGCAGACTGATCGGCCCGAGATAGCGGCCGTCGCTATTTTTGGGCGACCATTTGGCGATCGTGATCGGTTCGTCGTCGATCACCGAATCGGGTGTCATGCCGTTGCGCAACGCGGCAAGATAGACGAACAGCTTGAACGCCGAACCCGGCTGGCGCTGGGCTTGCGTCGCGCGGTTGAACGGACTGTCGACATAAGATTTGCCGCCGACCATCGCCACGACGCGCCCGTCGGGCCGCATCGCGACCAAGGCGATCTGTGCGTCGCGTAGGCCCGCGCGCTTGGTGGCGCGTTCGGCCGCCTTTTGCAGGCGGCGGTCGAGCGTGGTCTGTACCGTCGTCTCGGTGGCGATTTCACCGGCATGGTCGCGCGCCTCGGGCAGCACCCAATCGGCGAAATAGGTGCCATTGGGCAGCGTCCGGCGCCGATCGGGCACGATCCGCGCAGGCCGCACGTCGGCGGCGTCGGCCTTGTCGAGCAACTTGGCATCGACCATCGCCGCCACGACCAGCTTCGCCCGGTCACGTGCGCCTTGCAGATTGACGGTGGGGGCGAGCTTCGACGGCGCCTTGACCAGCCCCGCCAGCATCGCCGCCTGCGCGATCGACAGATTTTCCGGTGTGCGCCCGAAATAATGGCGCGCGGCGGCGCGCAACCCATACACATTGTCGCCGAAATACACGTTCGACAGATAGCGCGACAGGATCTGGTCCTTGCTCAGCCACGCCTCAAGCCAGAAGGCGATCATCACTTCGCGGATCTTCCGCGCGGCGGTGCGGTCCGAATCGAGGAAGGCGTTCTTGGCGAGCTGTTGGGTGATCGTGCTGCCGCCCTGATCGCGGCCTTTCGAGGTTACATTGTGGAAAAACGCGCGCGCGATGCCGCGCGGGTCGATTCCCCAATGCGAACGAAAGCGTCGATCCTCGATCGCCAAGAAAGCATTGGTGACGTTCTTGGGCAGCTTGGCCGCATCGACCGGCGCCTCCAGAATTGCTCCCCGCCGCGCGATCGGCGTGCCGTCGTCAGCCAGCAGGGTGATGCTGGGCGGCGTGGGCGGTTGCAGCGATTTCGACAGCGGGGCGGTGACCGCGAGCCAGCCGACCGCGAACACGAACAAAACGATCGCTGCGGCAAGCCCGCGCGTGACCCAGCGCCAGCGGCTCGCGCGCTGCACCACCGGCAGATCGGGGGCGTAGTCGTCGCCGTCCGCGCTTTGGTACTCGGCGCGCGGTGGTGGCATCCCCCCGGTGAGTTCCAGCGCGTCGTCGTCATCGCCATCGGGGCGAGCACCGCCGACCGGGCCGAAGGGATTAAAGCGCATCAGGCGTTTCCATACCACAAACCAGTGTATTACTTGCATATGACAGATCATGCAAGCGAGGCCAGCGCATCGCGTCGCGTCTAGCAGCCGGATCATCGCGATGCGAGCAGAAGGTCGCACACACGCGATGCGTGCGACTTGGCGATTGAGCCGCGCCGCCGCCCCGGCTATCGCACCCCGATCCGGCCGCCGTGCCACCCTTCTTTCGAAAGCCCGTGCGATGGCCACGTTTTCTCCTTCCCTCCCGCTTGTCGTCGGTATCGGCGGGACGATCGGCGGCGTATCCTCGACCGAACGCGCGCTGGCGATCGCGCTCGATGCGGCGGGGCGCGAGGGGTTCCGCACGCGGATGTTCGGGGGCGCCGACATGGCGCGCCTGCCGCTCTACGATCCCAAGGCGACGACGCGCACCGCCGACGAGCGCGATTTCGTCGACACCGTGCGGCAGGCCTCGGCGCTGATCATCGCATCGCCGGGCTATCACGGCAGCATTTCGGGCGTGGTCAAGAATGCGCTCGACCTGCTCGAGGAAACCGCGCGAGACGAGAACCGGCCGTATCTGGCGGATATGCCGGTCGGGCTGATCGCCACGGCCTACGGTTGGCAAGCGACCGGCAGCACGATCGCGGCGCTGCGCTCGATCGTCCACGCGCTGCGCGGGTGGCCGACGCCGTTTGCGGCGGCGGTCAATTCGCAGGTGACGAAGTTCGACGAGGCGGGCGGGGCGAATGATCCCGCCGTTGTTGCGCAATTGCAGATGGTCGGACAGCAAGTCGCGCGGTTTGCGCCGCTGGCGATCCAGCATGGGTGAGGGGTTCGATCGGCGTACTGCGCTCGCGATGGGGGTGGGCGCGCTGGCGAGCACGCCGCTGTGGGCGCAACTGGGCAGGCCGGCGCTGAGCGACGCGTTTCCCGGCAAACGCGGGATGATCCTGCAGCGCACGCGTGCACCTTTGCTGGAAATGCCGATCGACGCGTTCGACGGGGCGCTGACCGATTCGCCGTTCACGCCCAACGATCGCTTCTTCGTCCGCTGGCATTATGACGACATCCCGTTGTCGGTCGATGTCGGCAGCTTCCGGCTGAAAGTCGGCGGCGCGGTAAAGCGGTCGTTGTCGCTGAGCCTCGCGGACATCCAGGCGCTGCCGCAAGTCGAGATCGCGGCGGTCAACCAATGCTCTGGGAATTCACGTGGCCTTTTCGGCCCGCGCGTGCCCGGCGCGCAATGGGGCAATGGCGCGATGGGTAATGCGTTGTGGACCGGCGTGCGGCTGCGCGACCTTATCGAGCGGGCGGGCGTCGCGCCAGGGGCGGTGCAAGTGCGCTTTTCGGGGCTCGATAATCCGCCAGGGGCCGCGCCCGATTTCGCCAAGGCGCTGAACCTCGACCGCGCGATGGCCGACGACACGATCGTTGCTTACGGGATGAACGGCACGCAGCTCCCGCTGCTCAACGGCTTCCCGCTGCGGCTGATCGTGCCGGGCTGGTTCTCAACCTATTGGGTCAAGGCGCTCGACACGATCGAGGTGCTGACCACGCCCGACACCGGATATTGGATGGAAAAGGCGTACCGCGTGCCGACCGCGCCGCGTGCCACGGTGGTGCCGGGGGCGAAGGACTTCCCGACCGCGCCGATCGGGCGGATGATCCCGCGTGCCTTCTTTACGCGCGCCGACGCGACGGCGGTGCGCGGCGTCGCACTGGGCGGGGATGCGGGCGTTGCCAAGGTCGACTGGTCGATCGATGCAGGGAAGAGCTGGCAGGCCGCCGAGCTCGGGCCCGATCACGGCGCGTTCAGCTTCCGCCGTTGGGCCGCTACCTTGCCGGCCGGATCGCATACCGTCGCGGTGCGCGCGACCAATGCGAAGGGCGAGACGCAAGGCACCGATCCGATCTGGAACCCCGGTGGTTACATGCGCAACACGATCGAGACGGCGAAGGTGACGGTCGCATGAAGACGCTTCCGATCGCCGTTCTGGTCCTGCTCGCCGCGTGCCATCCGGCGGCGGAGAGCCCTAAGAAGATCACGCTCACCTCGCAGACGATCGCGCTTCCGGTCGAGACCGCGACGCTCCCGGCGGAGATCCTGACGGTCAATTGCGCCGCGTGCCATTCGCCCGAGATGATCCTCAGCCAGCCCAAGCTCAAGCCCGAGCAATGGCAGGCCGAGGTGACCAAGATGCGCGGGGCCTATAAAGCGAGCATCGACGAGAAGGACGATGCGGCGATCGTGGCGGCGCTCCTGGATCTGCCCAATCAGAAATAGGCGCGCCAGAAGAACACACCCGTCGTCACCGCCGTCACCAGCAAGGTCCAGCCGCGTACCAGTCCGGGCGACAGCCGCTTGCCGATATGCGCCCCAGCCCAGCCGCCGACGATTCCGCCAGCCAGCATCGGCAGGCACGCCGCCCAGCGCACCAGACCGACCGCAATGAAGACGAACGCGGCGGCGAGATTGGCGATCGCGAGCATCAAGGTGCGCGGCGCGAACAAAGCGCGGGGGGAAACGCCGGCGAGCAGACCGTAGATCGCGGTGGTCATCAACCCGACACCGCCGCCGAAATAGCCGCCATAGATGCCAAGGCACCCCTGCGCGACGATCAGCGTGCGCGGGCCGATCGCGACGCGCTGCTTTAAGGCATCGGCTGCGCGTTTGCCGAAGGCGATGACGATGAAGGCGAAGAGCAGCAACCACGGGATGACGAGGTCGAACACATGGCTGGGCGTCGCGGCGAGCAGCAGGCTGCCGCCCAACCCGCCGACGAAGGTGATCGCGCTGAGCAGCGGCACGCTCACCCCGCCGACCGGCCCAAGCTCATCGCGAAACGCCCAGGCACTGGTCGCCGCTCCTGGGAGCAGCGCGACGTTCGAGGTGGCGTTGGCGGTGTTCGCGGGCAGGCCGAGTGCGATCAGCGCGGGTAACGTCGCAAAAGTGCCACCCCCGGCGAGCGCGTTCATCGCCCCGCCGAGTACGCCTGCGGCGGCGGGGAGGAGCAGGGCGGTGGCGTTCATCGCGCTGCCCTTACCTCGGTGGCGCGGCGATGGCGACGGCGTTCGCGTCCGCCCGTAAAGTCACACTGAGTCGCACCAACGCGCATCCTTCGCCGCCGGTCCGAATAATTGGTCTGCGCGAGCACGTCAGACGCATTGAGCAGCGGATCGACGATTGGAAAGAGCCGGTCCACGATTGCACTTTCGATCGGCTGTAGGACACCGGCAAATTCAGCGCATTGGCCATGCTGCCAGCGCAGCGGTGCCGATCGACAATAGGGTGGCGCGGGATGCACCGTCGCGGGCGAGGACCGACATGCCCTGGATCACGGCCATCACCAGCCCGGCCAAGGCGGCGGGATCGGTGTCCTGAGGGAGTGCGCCGCCCGCCATGTCGCGTTCGATCCGGGCAGCGAGATGGCGCGCGATTCCGGTCCGAATGTCGGCGACGGCGCGCTGGACGGCGGCGGAATCGGGGGAGCCGCTGGCGGTGGCGCTGGCCAGCAGACAGCCTTTGGGGGTCGCGTCGCCGGTATAGGCGATGGCGGCGCCGGTCAGCAGGTCGCGCGCGGCGTCATAGGCGGTGGCCGCGCTGGCGATCCGGTCGGCCATTGCTTGCGGGTCGCCCGCGTAGCGCTGCACCGCTTCGAGGAAAAGCCGCTGCTTGTCGCCGAATGCGGTGTAGAGGCTCGGTGCGGTGACGCCCATCGCGGCGGTCAGATCGGCGATCGAGGTGGTTTCATAGCCGTGCCGCCAGAAGGCGAACATCGCTTGTTCCAGCGCGGCGTCGCGGTCGAACGAGCGCGGGCGGCCGGTCTTGCGGGGCGCGGGGGTCGTGTCGGGGGATTTCATAGTGATCGTTCCGAAATGCCTTGACCTGCGAACGCGGATGATAGCAGGAGTTTCGTAACGAACGCTAGGAAAGTCTCGTCCCCATGTCGCTCACCGATTTTCGCACGCTTGGCCGGTCGGGCCTCGTCGTCAGCCCGCTTGCGCTTGGCACGATGACCTTTGGCCCCGGCGGCTGGAACGCCGATGACGGCACGGCGCGCGCGATCTTCGATGCGTATCGCGCGGCGGGCGGGAATTTCATCGACACTGCCGACATCTATTCGGGCGGGGAGAGCGAGCGGCTGATCGGGCACTTCCTCAAGGACAGCGGGTCGCGCGACGAGATCGTGCTGTCGACCAAGTTCGGCTTCAACGGTTCGGCCAACCCGCTGAGCGCGACGCAGACCGGCGGCGGCAATCCCAATGCCGGGGGTGCGGGGGCCAAGAACATCCACCGCGCGCTCGACGCGTCGCTCAAACGGCTCGGGACCGATCATATCGATCTGTACTGGATGCATATCTGGGACGGGGTGACCCCGGCGGCGGAGATCGTCCAGACGCTCGGCGACCTCGTCCGGAGCGGCAAGATCCGCTATTATGCGCTGTCGGACATGCCCGCCTGGCTGGCGATGCAGGCCGCGACGATCGCGCGCGAGCGTGGCGTGCCGGGGCCGATCGCGCTGCAGCTCGAATATTCGCTCGTCGCGCGCGATGTCGAGGCCGAGCATTTCCCCGCAGCGCGCGAAGCCGGGATGGCGGTGGTGCCGTGGAGCCCGCTTGGCGGGGGTTTCCTGACCGGCAAATATGCGCGGGGTGACACTGCGGATAGCGGTCGGCTGAGCGGGCCGAACCCGTTCGGCGACAGCAAGTTTGTCGATCGCAATTGGGGTATCTTGGAGGTGCTGAAGGCGGTGGCGGATGAAATCGGGCGATCACCTGCCGAGGTGGCGCTCGCCTGGGTGATGGCGCGCAAGGGGGTCGACGCGACGCTGATCGGCGCGCGGACGGTGGCGCAACTCGAGAGCAACATCGCGGCGACGACGATCGCCTTGAGCGACGATCAGATGCAGCGGCTTGATACGGTGAGCGCGCCGGTGCCGGGGTTCACTGCGTCGCTTGCGCATCCGGGCGTCCGGCGGATGGTGTTCGGCGGGCACAGCGTCGCCGGGTGGGGTGAGCGCTAAATCCGGACGACGTCAGCCCGCAACCTGCGCACTGGCCTGTCCGCTTGCGCCCACTTGCGGAGGTTCGAACATGCGACCATCCTGCCTTTATGGATCGTAGAAGCCTCTTAGCCTGATCTATTCACCGGCAGCGTTTCTCAGCCGATGGGTCAGCGCAGGCGTCGTGTAGCCGCAGGCAGGGCGCATGGGTCCCAAGCGCCTGTCTCATCGCGGGTTCACAGTTTGGGGCGGAGTTGATGGGCGGGGTTCGTTTGGCGGCCACTGCCGCATCGATCATGGTCCCGTGGTGCGCAAGTTGAGCGCGATGGATCGGAACAGCGCGGCATCGGGACAGGCGCTTGCGAAGGCGATGCGGATGCGGCTGGTGGTTTCGACGACGCGCGCGGCGACCTTGAGCAGCCGCAGGCGGATGGTCGCGAACTCGGCGGTGCGGAGCGTGGCGGTTGCGGGCATAGCGTGCCGCACGGCCCACATCAGCCAGTAGGCGGCGGTGTGAAGGATGAGCCGCATCTGATTGGCGTTGGCCGAGCAGCAGGAGGTTCGGTCGCTCTTCAGCTGCGTTTTATGCAGCTTGATCAAGTTTTCCGCCTGGCCGCGGGCGCAGTAAAGCGTGTCATAGATCCGTTCAGCGCTGCCCTCGGCAAGCGAGGTGACAACGAGGCGGATGTCGAGGCCGAGGCTGCTCGCCTCGATGCGAGCAACGACGCGACGTTCGGTATTCCCCCAGGTTTTCGCAGCGTAGCGCGTCTCTGCGTAACGCCTTAGTTCGACCAGTCCCTGCAATGCCCGGTCGGTCGCGCAGGCATCGCCTTCCCGAACGATGACGGGATCGGCGTGGAGCGTGCGGTTGCCGGGCAGCCCGAAGATGTAGTCGATTCCGTTCGCCTCGCACCAGGCCATCGGCTCTGGCCGACCGTAATGACCATCGCCGCGCAGCGTGATCCGGGTATCGGGCCAGTGGCGACGGATACGTCGCACGAGCCGGCGAACATGGCCGGCGACTTCCTTGCCCGACGGCGTTTTGCCGGTGCGCAGCAGCATCGCAACCGGCCGCCCGGTAGCGGTGTCGTAGACATGGATCGGCAGGAAGCAGCGCTCGCCGTAGTGGCCGTTCCAGAAAGAGAGCTGCTGCGCGCCGTGTACGACGTCGACGGTATCATCGATGTCGAGCGTCACCGCCGCAGGTGGCACGGGGTAGCTCGCGCAATAAAGGTCGACCAGCGTACCGGTCAGACGGATCAACTCGCGCGTAGTCGGCGCGTTTTCCCACCGGCTCATCGTCGGCTGGCTGGCCAGCCCGAACGGATCACCCGGCAGTTTGCCGAGCGCCAGCTTGAACCCTGGATCATGCCGCAGGGCGTCGAGATCATTGGCGTCTTCATACCCACACGAGATCGCGAGCATGCGGGCGCGCAAGATGTCGGCGACCCGGTGGATCACCCGACCCTGATCGCGCGGATCAGCGATGCAGGCGGCGAGCCGATCCGCGATCCCCAACCGCCGCTCGGCCTGTGCGAGCAGTAGCACGCCGCCGTCCGACGTCAGCCGACCGCCGTCGAACGCGGCGGTGATTTTTCGACCACGAATGGCTGGGAAGGTGAAGGAGAACCCACTATCGTCGGCCATGGCGGTCGTGGCACTTTCTGTCTGGAGCAGAGGGATGGCGTAAGCACCCTTTCTCTACTCCAAACCAAAGACTTAGACCACGATCGCCACCACCGATTATCGCTCCCGATGAATAATCCGGGTTAGGATTAGCGGCAGCTCTTACCGCAACGCCAGCGGCGGCTCGGAATTTCGCTCTCAAGTCGCCCCGCTCTTCCGGTCTGGAAAATCAGCAAGTTCAACGACTATTCGAAGCCTGGTGGCAGCGTGACGAAATCCGATTTCGCGAGATATTCTTTAAAAGACTGATGAACGACGGCTCCCCTATGAAGCGGGATATTGCGGACGAAATTTCTCGATCTGACCCGCTACCCGCGTCCACATTCGACATCTTTTTCAAAATGTTTCTAGACGAGCGCAAAATCCGAAAAATTGTGTTGTTGGTAAACACCGATGGGGGAGTTTTTGCCGCTTGCTCCGAACACAATTTTGAGACCGATCCCAACGCAGAGACTGGTGTCCCGGATCTTCATCTATTTTTGATCACGATGTCAGGTCTGAACGTCCGGTCGGTGATGCATCTTACAACAGTTGCGACGCCCGAACCGAGCAAGTTTGGCATCTGGTCTGGCAATTGACCGCTAAGTTCGCTTTCACCACCTTCGGAAGTTTGCCCTATGCGGAAAGCCGCTGTTTATGCGGTCACGATGCCCGCGTAATCCGTTCGCCCTGAGCCTGTCGAAGGGCACCTCTCCGAACGCGATCGGCTCGCCTGCTGCGAAGCGGCTTCGACAGGTTCAGCCTCAACGGCGTTGTGATCGCCGGTCCTCAAGCAACCTTACACCGACGCCGCCAGCTTCGCTTCCTGCCGGTCCAACTCCGCCCGTGAGACCTTCTCGCTCGCCGTCTTCAACTGCCCGCACGCCGCATCGATGTCGCGCCCGCGCGGGGTGCGGACCGGCGCTGAAATCCCGGCGTCGAACACGATGTTCGAGAAGCTCTTGATCCGCTCCGGCGTCGAACATTCGTACGGCGCGCCGGGCCAGGGGTTGAACGGGATGAGGTTCACCTTGGCGGGCAGATCGAATTTGCGCAGCAACCGCACCAGCTCGCGCGCGTCGGCGTCGCTGTCGTTCTTGTCCTTGAGCATGACATATTCGAAGGTGATGCGCCGGGCGTTGTTGGCGCCGGGATAATCGGCGCACGCCTGCAGCAATTCCTCGATGCCGTATTTCTTGTTGATCGGCACGAGCTCGTCGCGGACTTCCTTGGTCACGGCGTGGAGCGATATCGCGAGGTTGACCGAAATCTCCTCGCCCGCGCGCGCGATCAAGGGCACGATCCCGCTGGTCGACAGCGTGATGCGGCGGCGCGACAGGCCGATGCCGTCGCCATCCATCACGATCTTCATCGCATCGCGGACATTGTCGAAATTGTAGAGCGGCTCGCCCATCCCCATCAGCACGATGTTGGTGAGCATACGGCCCTCGGGCTGGCTCGGCCATTCGCCCAGCGCATCGCGCGCGAGCATCACCTGGCCGACGATTTCCGACGGCTCGAGATTGCGCACCAGCCGCATCGTGCCGGTGTGGCAGAAGCTGCAATTGAGCGTGCAGCCGACCTGGCTCGAGATGCACAGCGTGCCGCGGTCGGCATCGGGGATGAACACCATCTCATAATCATTGCCGTCATCGGTGCGCAGCAGCCATTTGCGCGTGCCGTCGGTGGAGACTTGCGCCTCGACGACTTGCGGGCGGCTGATCGTGAAGCGCTGTTCCAGCCACGGCTGCATCGTCTTCGATATATCGGTCATCAGCGCGAAATCGGTGACGCCGCGATTGTAGATCCAGTGCCAGAGCTGTTTCGCGCGCAGTTTCGCCTGTTTGGGGTCGAGCTGCGAGGTTTCGAGCGCCATGCGCAGATCGGCCTTGGTCAGGCCGAGCAGATCGATCCGCCCGTCGCTGCGCGGGGTGAGCGCGCGGGGGACGGGAACGGGGTCGATATGGCCGGGAATGGCCATGAGGGTCGTCGCGGAGTTGGGCATGAGGGTGATGTAGTCGAAATCGGCGGACTTTTCCAGACGGGCGCACGTCTAGCGCCCCACACACCCCAACGCCGCCGCATCGATCGCCGTCGCCGCACCACGCAGGGCATAGACGTCTGCGAAGGGCGCGCCCGTCTTGGCCAGGGTTTCGACGCTCATGCTGCGGCTCGAGCGGATCGCGGCGACGATCGCGCTATCGGTGCGGGCGTCGGCTGCCCAGGCGTCGGCGTTCCCCGCGACCAGGTCGAAGCGCCGCTCGCCGACCGAGAGCGTGACGCGCGACTGCGGGTTGCGTTCGCGGCTGAGGCGGATGTGGAGCTGGCCGCGCACACCCCCCACGCCTTTGCGCCCGGGCCAGGTCGAGACGCTGGCAAAGGGCCGCCAGCGCGAGGCGCCACCCGATTGCGCGGGCTGGGCGATCGCATAGCAATGCAGCGGGGCGGGATCGGTAAAGGCGCCCCAGCGATCGAAGACGCCGAGCGATTCGCGTGCCAGCGCAGGGGTGGCGAGCAGCGCCAGGAACAGTACCGCTCCCTTCATGCAGGCGCGTGTCCCGTGCCGCGGTGGACGATCCGCTCGACCCCGCGCTCGATCAGCACGACCGACCCTTGCGGCAGGCCGGTCGCGGCGGGGGTACCGTAACCGGGGATATCGGGCGCGCCGGTCATCACGCCGCGCAGCACGCGGCTGGAAATGCCGTGCATGATGACGAGCCGGTCGGTCGCGCCATGATCTGTATCCGCCAGCCAGCCGGACACGCGCGCGGCGATTTCGGGGTAGCGTTCGCCATCGGGGGCGGGGAAGAGCAGCCCGAGGTCGCGATCGATCACCTTTTCGCCCGCCTCGGCGAGCGCGGCATAATAAGCGCCACCCCAGCGCCCCATGCCGATTTCGACCAGCCGCGAATCGGTTTGGGCGGCGTGCCAGTCGAGTTCGAGGTGTTCGGCGATGATTCCGAGCGTCTGCAACGCGCGGCCGGTGGGGGAGGCCCACAGCGTCAGCGCCGGCTTCGCCCCCAATTTTTCGCGCAAGGCCCGGCCCATCTCATCGGCCTGCGCGAAACCAGCGCGGGTGAGGGGGGTGTGAATATGGTCGCCCTGCAGCCGTCCGGCCGCATTGAAGACCGTTTCGCCATGCCGCGCGATGTAATCGCGGCCCTGGCGTGGCGGCATTGCGGCGTTGGTTTCCATGGCCCGCCTTTCAACCCCGTGTGGCGCAAAAGCAACGCTTTTCCTTGTTGTCTGAGGTTCATGAAACTCTCGTCCGCACCACCTATTTGAGCAGTCCCACCAGGGATCGGTGGGTTGTACCAATGGAGTTACCAGAATGCGTAAGCTTACCCTCACCGCCGCAGCCACGCTCGGCCTCGCGCTTGCTGCCCCTGCCTTTGCGCAAGACGCGCCGCCGCCGTCGCGCGACGACCGCGCCTTCACCGGCCCGCGCGTCGGCGTCATCCTCGGCTATGACAAGCTGCAGCCCGGCCGTGGTCCGAATTCCGACATCAGCAGCGACCGCAAAGCAGACGGCCTGACCTATGGCGGCGACTTCGGCTATGACGTCGCGGTCAACCGCTTCGTGATCGGTGCCGAAGGCGAAGTCACCGGGTCGACCGGCGATGTCAGCAACCGTCCGGCCAGTGCTGCAGCACTCGGTTATGGCGCGGTCAAGCAGGGCCGTGATCTCTATGCCGGTGCGCGCATCGGTTATGTCGTCGCCCCCTCGACGATGATTTATGCCAAGGGCGGCTACACCAACGCCCGGCTCGATCTGACCGCGAATGACGGCACAACCACGACCGGCCGTCACTACAATCTCGACGGCTACCGCGTCGGTGCCGGTGTCGAGCAGAAGATCGGCCGCACGACCTATGCCAAGCTCGAATATCGTTATTCGAACTACGGCAATGCGCGGCTTGAATATGCCAATGGCGCGAACACCAACAATTTCAGCGTCGATACCGACCGGCATCAGGTCGTCGCTGGCGTAGGCGTTCGATTCTAGGACCTGACGGTCGCGCGGTGCCGGCCCGCTCCCCCTCCCGGCCACCCACAGCGTATCCTGAATGGGTGGTCGGGCGGGGGAGCGGGCCGGCACCTCGCTCAAATGGGCCAAACCTCCCGTTCGCGGGCGTAAATCGGGGGTCGGAGCGCTTGCTCCGGCCCCTTTTATGTTTAAGGAATGAGACACGGCGAATTGCCTCCGGTGCGCGTGGCGCTGCCGGAGAAACTAAGGGCGGCGGCCCGGGGGAACGACATGAAGGCGACGATCGAACGCGCGACTCTGTTGAAGGGATTGAGCCACGTCCAGTCGGTGGTCGAGCGGCGCAACACGATCCCGATCCTGTCCAACGTCCTGATCGAGGCGACGGCGGAGGGTGGCCTGAAGCTGATGGCGACCGATCTCGATCTGCAGATCAACGAGACGATCGCGGCGGCCGTCGATCAGCCCGGCGCGACGACGGTTTCGGCGCACACGCTGTTCGACATTTGTCGCAAGCTGCCCGAGGGGAGCCAGGTCAGCCTGGCCGCCGCAGACGGCAAGATGACGATCATGGCGGGGCGCGCGAAGTTCCAGCTTGGCACGCTGCCGCGCGATGATTTCCCGGTGATCGCCGAGGGCGAGCTGCCGGTCAGCTTCGAGCTGCCGGCCGAGACGCTGAAGCAGATCATCGACAAGACGCGCTTCGCCATCTCAACGGAAGAAACGCGATATTATCTGAACGGCATCTTCTGGCATGTGTCGGACGATGGCGGCGCGAACGGAGCGGGGCCGGTGCTCAAGGCGGCGGCCACCGACGGCCACCGTCTCGCCCGTATCACGCTGCCGCGCCCCGATGGCGCGGAGGGGATGCCTGACGTGATTATCCCGCGCAAATGCATCGCGGAATTGCGCAAATTGCTCGACGAGATCGACGGTTCGGTCGGGGTGTCGCTGTCGGCGACTAAGATCCGTTTCGATCTGGGCCAGGCGCTGCTGACCTCCAAGCTGATCGACGGCACCTTCCCCGATTACAGCCGCGTCATTCCGACCGGCAATGACAAGATCCTCAAGATCGATCCGCGCAGCTTCGAGGAAGGCGTCGACCGCGTCTCGACGATTGCGACCGAGAAGACGCGCGCGGTGAAGATGGCGCTCGATCGTGACAAGATCATCCTGTCGGTGACCAGCCCCGAAAACGGCACGGCGGCCGAAGAAGTGCCGGGCGAATATACCGCGCTCGGCTTCGAAATCGGCTTCAACAGCCGTTATCTGCTCGACATTCTTGGGCAATTGCACGGCGACACGATCGAGGTCCACCTCGCCGACGCCGCCGCGCCGACGCTGATCCGCGAGAATGACAAATCGGCGGCGCTGTACGTGCTGATGCCGATGCGGGTGTAGCGCCTGCGTCCCTATCCCAGTTCGCCCCGAGCCTGTCGAAGGGCTGCTCTCCGTCAGAGCGCGGTGTGCTTGAGGCACGCACCCCTTCGACAGGCTCAGGGCCAACGGGAAGGGTGCTGGTTTCTCGACTTCGCTCGAAACGAACGGGTTGGGGTGATGCTCTGGTCCCCGGCCCTTACGCCGGGATTTGCTGCGAGATGCAGTGGAAGCTGCCGCCGCCGGTGAGGATAGCGTCCGCGCGCAGGCCGACCGCAATGCGGTCCGGGAAGAGCCCCTGCACCGCCGCCACGGCCACATCGTCATTGGGCGCGCCGTAGAGCGGGACCACCACCGCGGCATTGCCGATGTAGAAGTTCATATAGCTCGCCGGCACGATCTCCTCGTCACGCAGCACGCGGCCGGGCGAGGGGATGCGAACTACCGCGAGCCCCTCGACCGCACCGGCGGCCTGTGCGGCGCGTTGGTAAACCATCCAATTGGGGTCGTTTTCGGCCGCCTCCGGGATCGCCAGCACGCCGGGCGCGACGAAACGCGCGAGATTGTCGACATGGCCGTCGGTATGGTCGTGCATCAGCCCGTCGCCCAGCCATAGCACAGCCCCGAAGCCGAGATCGTCGTGCAGCCGCCGTTCGATCTCCGCCTTCGACAGTGCGGGATTGCGGTTTGGGTTGAGCAGACATTGCTCGGTCGTGACGACGAGGCCGGTGCCGTCGCCGTCGAGTGCGCCGCCTTCGAGAATCCAGTCGCAGCTTTCGACGTGTAGCCGTTTGCGGCGCGCTAGCCGCAGGCCGATATCGTCGTCGCCGGGCAGATCATATTTCCCGCCCCAGCCGTTGAAGCCGAAATCGCGCGCGCTGCCGTCGGACAGCAGGATCGGGCCGGTGTCGCGCAGCCAGATGTCGCCGAACGGCTCGACCACGACATCGGCGACATCGCCTGCCATGCGCTTCGCCGCTTTGGCCGCTTCCTCATCCGCGGCGACCAGAATGACGCGCTCGCCGCGCCCATCGGCGTGGACCGCGCGGGCAAACGCGGTGACTTCGTCGCGCGCCGGTTCGAGATCGTCCTCCCACAGTTCGGGATGGCTCGGGAAACCGATCCACACTGCCTTATGCGGTGCCCATTCGGCGGGGGGGAGGGGGCGGGTCATCACTTCGTCCTGGCGTGTGGGGTGTCGCGGTCACGAATGGCGCGGAACTCGGCAGTCTTGTACCAGTTCGGCCAGGCCAAGCCATCCGCAAGCGCGCGTCCCAGCCCGTAATAGAGCTGCAGATCCTCGACCGCGCCGGACCAATCCCACGCCGGATTATATTCGTCCTGCGGCTTATGGTAGCGATTCTCGATGTAATCGAGCGTGGCCGCATGCCCCGCAGCTTCCCCGCCGACGCGCAAATCCTCGCCCGATTCGCCGTAGAACATCGGCACGCCGAGCTTTGCGAACATGAAATGGTCCGAGCGGAAATAGCTGCCGCGTTCGGGGTTGGGCTCGGGCTTCACGACGCGGCCTTGCGCGGCGACGAGCTTCGCCATCATGTCCTCGAGCTCGGACTTGCCAGCCCCCGTCACCACGAAATCCTTCGCGCGGCCGATGGTGTTGAGCCCGTCCATGTTCACGCCGCCGACGGTGGTCGCCATTGGGTAGATCGGATGCTCCGCGTAGAAACGCGAGCCGAGTAGGCCGCATTCCTCGCACGTCACCGACATGAACACCTGGCTGCGCCGTGCCGGTCCCGCCTTCACGTTCGCCTCGGCCAGCGCGATCAGGCCGGCGGTGCCGCTCGCATTGTCGAGCGCGCCGTTACAAATGTCGTCGCCCTTCACCGGGGTGCAGCGACCGAGATGGTCCCAATGCGCGGTGTAGAAGACGTATTCCTTAGGCTTGGTCTTGCCCGGCAGGATGCCGATCACATTCTTCGACGCCTGGCGCTTGATCGTGTTGCTGAAGCTGACCGACGCCGTCACGCCGAGCGGTACGGCCTTGAAGCCCTTGACCTTGGCACCGGCACTCAGCGCGTCGAAATCCTGTCCGGCGCTGGCGAACAACGCCTTGGCCTTGGCAAGCTGGATCCAGCCGATCGCGTCGCTTTGATCGGCATGGTCGCCTTTCTCGTCGAGCTCGAGCTGTGGCCCGGTGTTGCTCGACTGGACCACGCCCCAGCCATAGGCCGCAGGCTCGGCATCGTGGACGATGATCGCGGCGGCCGCACCCTGCCGCGCGGCTTCCTCATATTTATAGGTCCAGCGGCCGTAATAGGTCATCGCCTTGCCCTCGAACAGGCCGGTCCGCGCAGGGCTTTGCCAGTCGGGATCGTTGACCAGGATGAGGACGGTCTTGCCCTTCACATCGACCCCGGCATAATCGTTCCAGCCGCGTTCGGGGGCATTGATGCCGTAGCCGACGAAGACGACCGGGCTGTCCTTCAGCGCGATCGTCGGCGTGACGCGGTAGCTCTTGACCACGACATCGTCGCGATACGCCAGGCTGAGCGGCGTCTTGCCGCCTGCGATCGCCATCGGCGACACGTTTTCAGCCGTCATTTCGACCAGCGGTACGTCCTGAAACCAGCCGCCGCCCGGCCCGCCTGGATTGCCGGGCTTGAGCCCCGCCGCCTTGAAGCGCTGGACGAGATATTCGGTGGTTTTCTTTTCGGCCGGGGAAACCGGCTTGCGCCCTTCATAGGCGTTGGAGGAAAGGGTCTTGGTGACGTCCTTCAAGGTCTGCACCGAAATGGCGGGGGTTGAAGCGGCGCCCTTGGCAGCGCGCGGCGGAGCGGCCTGCGCCGACGTGGCGGTCAGTACGGCGCCAAAGGCAATCATTCGGAAGATAGTCATCGGCACGCGTGCTCCCCTGAATCGCTCCGCCCGTAGTGGCAGCGGCGGGCGAGACGCGCAACGGGGTGCTGACCTTGCGGCGTGGCGCGATCCAGCTATCATCCCGGTCTTGGGGGAAAAATTCACGATGAAGCACCGCTGTCTCAAAGCTGCCTTCCTGCTAGTCGCCGCCGCGCCGGTCCATGCGGCGAGCGACGCCGCAAAGCGTTTTGGCGCCCGCGAAGCGATCCAGCAGATCGGCCTGTCGCCAGACGGCAAGCGGATCGTAGTGCTGATGGCGGATTCCAAGCGCGGCGTTCAGGCTGTGATCTATACAGTCGACGCGTCGACGCCGCCGGTGAGCCTGATTTCCTCTACCGGCGAGAAGGAGCAACTCGATTATTGCCAATGGGCAAGCAACGATCGGCTGATTTGCGGTTTAAGTTTCACCCAGGGCCGCGTGCGCGACATGGTTGGATTTGACCGGCTGGTTACGATCAGCGTGGACGGCAAGAGTGCGAAGGTGTTGAGCGCGGCTCCGTCCGCCAACGCGCTCGGCGTGATGCAGGACGGCGGCCGCATCATCGATTGGCAAGGGGATGCCAGCGGCAGTGCAGTGCTGATGACGCGCCAATATGTACCGTCGGTATCGACCGGCAGCCATATCGACGGTTCGAGCGAAGGTTTGGGGGTCGAACGTGTCGACCCTGTGACGCTGCGGCGTGTCCCCGTCGAAAAGCCACGGGAGACCGCCCAGGAATATATCACCGACGGCAAAGGCCGCGTGCGCGTGATGGGGCTGCGGCCCACCACCGGCACCGGGTATAGCGGCTCGAAAATTCTCTATCAGTATCGCAAGGTCGATTCGAACACGTGGTTGCCGCTCAGCGTCGTGGGCGGCGACGCGCAGACCTCTAGCGGGTTCGACCCCTATGCCGTCGATCCCACGCTGAACGTGGCGTACGGGCTCGATGCCCAGGACGGTAGAACCGCCTTGTTCAAGATCGCGCTCGATGGCAGCCTCAAACGTGATCTGGTTTTCGCCCGGCCCGATGTCGATGTCGCCGGTCTGATCAAGATCGGGCGGCAAAGGCGTGTGGTCGGCGTCAGTTATGTCACCGATCGTCGCCAGGCCGAATTCTTCGATCCGGAATTGAAGAAACTGGGTGCGGGCCTTGCCAAGGCGCTTCCGCAGCGCCCGCTGGTGCAATTCGTCGATGCCACTGCCGATGAATCGAAGCTGATGCTGTGGACGGGCAGCGACATCGATCCCGGCGAATATATGCTGTTCGACAAGCAGACTCGGCAGTTGGGCAGCTTGCTGCGGGTCCGCCCGCCGCTCGATGGAATGACGCTCGCGCCGGTCAAGGCGGTGACCTTCCCGGCTGCCGACGGCACCGCGATTCCCGCCTATCTTACGCTGCCGCCGGGCAAGCCGGCCGCCAATCTTCCCGCGATCGTGATGCCGCACGGCGGCCCGGGGGATCGGGACGAATGGGGCTTCGACTGGCTCGTCCAATTCTTTGCTGCGCGTGGCTACGCCGTCCTGCAGCCCAATTATCGTGGCTCCACCGGTTACGGCGAAAGCTGGTTCAAGCAAAATGGCTTCAAATCGTGGCGCACCGCGATCGGCGACGTCAATGATGGCGGGCGCTGGCTGGTGAAGCAGGGCATCGCCGCGCCGGACACGCTGGCGATCGTCGGCTGGTCCTATGGTGGGTATGCGGCGCTGCAATCGGCCGTCCTTGATCCGAAATTGTTCAAAGCGATCGTGGCGATCGCCCCGGTGACCGACCTCGAAGCGCTGCGCCAGGAACATGCCGACTATACCGATTTCAAACTGGTCGATGCCTTTATCGGCAAGGGGCCGCATGTCTTCCAGGGATCGCCCGCCCAAAATGCCGGGCGGATCACCGCGCCAGTATTGATGTTTCATGGAGACATGGATCAGAACGTCGGCATCGATGAATCACGCATGATGGCGAACCGTTTGCGCAATGCCGGGAAATCGGTCGAGCTGGTCGAATTCAAGGGGCTGGCGCACCAGCTCGACGATAGCGAGGCGCGCACGACGCTGCTCGATCGCAGCGACAGCTTCCTCCGGGAGAAGATGGGCATGCCGCCGCTGCCGTGACCCGGATGCACGATGGCGTGACACGAAAAGGGCGGCTCCTTGCGGGGCCGCCCTTTTGTTTTTTCGGATCGGTTTGCGTCGCGGCGAAGCCGCGTCGTCGGACGGGGCGCTGCCCCGCCGGCCGCTCGCGTTGGTGTCCGGATTAGCGTGCGCTAATCCGCGTCATCACCGCGAGTAGAATTCCACAACGAGATTCGGTTCCATCTTCACCGGATAGGGCACTTCGTCGAGCGCCGGAACGCGCGTGAAGGTGACCTTCGCGGCGCCGTCTGGCGCGACATAGTCGGGGATTTCGCGCTCGGCGAGGCTCTGCGCCTCCATCACCAGCGCCATTTCCTTGGCCTTGTCGCCCAGCGTGATCTCGTCACCGACGAAGCAGCGGCGCGAGGCGATGTTGCACTTCACGCCGTTGACGCGGACGTGGCCGTGGCTGACGAGCTGTCGCGCGGCCCATACGGTCGGCGCGAACTTGGCGCGATAGACGATCATGTCGAGACGCTGCTCGAGCAAGCCGATCAAATTCTGGCCGGTGTCGCCCTTCATGCGCGCGGCTTCGGTGTAGCAAGCGCGGAACTGCTTCTCGGTCACGTCGCCATAATAGCCCTTGAGCTTCTGCTTGGCGCGCAGCTGAATGCCGAAATCGCTGACCTTGCCCTTGCGGCGCTGGCCGTGCTGGCCGGGGCCATATTCGCGCTTGTTGACGGGCGATTTGGGGCGGCCCCAAATGTTCTCGCCCATGCGGCGATCGAGCTTGTACTTTGCGGATGAACGCTTCGACATCAGTAATTCCTAAGGCAAATGCTTCGTGACAAGACCGCACGGCTGAAAGCCGCAGGATCGATACCCGGTATCGCTCTGTCTGAATCCGTCGAAAGATCAGGGCAGGGCCACCGCTTCACCGGGGTGCGGGGCCAATTGCGAAGGCGGGCGGGTAGCGGGGGCGGACCCTTGAGTCAAGATCGGGGGCGGGAAGCAACGGCCGCAGCCGCGGCATCACGATCGTGCGGACGATAAAATCGGCCCCTTCCAGTGTCGGATGCTGGGTCTGCTCTTGCACCATCGCGCCACCGGCCAGGCGGGTGAGGCATCGATCGCCCCGACACAAGGCGTCGGCCTGGGAGATCACCGTCGCATCGACCCCGCGCATTTGCCGCTTGAGCGCGGCGTCCTGTGCGCGGAAGATCCAGTCGATCGAGCCGTCGGCGATCCAGAGCGGTCCCGCCGTCACGCCGGTCCAGTGCCGCCGGACGATCGCGCGCGGCGGTGCGCTGGTCCACATGATCGCCGGGCCCAGGATTACGACCTGAGCGACGCCCATGCGGTGGAGTCGCGCGGTGAGCGCGGGCAAATGATGCTGGTCCTGATCCTTGCGCATCACGATCAGCACGACATGCGGCCGCAGCCGCGCAATCGCAGCCAGCGCATAGGCGGTCGCGCGACCGCACAGCGGTGTACTCGGCACCGCGTCCAGCCCAGGCATGCATCCGGCCGAGGTGACGCGATCTAGCGGGATCCTCGCCGGAATGTGGGCGCGGAGCGCGGGGTAAAGCGCGCCCGCATGCGAATCGCCCCACAGGAACACGCCGCCCGACGGACCCGCGGTACACGCCGCCGGGATCGCTTCGCCGCCGGTAAGCCGCTGCTGCTCGAAACGGTCGCACACCCGCCAATAGGTGACGCGAGGCCCAAAAAACACTTCGGCATTGTGTCTGACGAAGCGGTCGCGCAGCGCCAGATCGGCAGCGCGCCCCGGCACCATTCCGTGCAGTGCCAGGACCGCGACGGCGATCACGAGTCCAAGGAGGACTGCGGCGCCAAGGGCGGCTGGTGTTATCACCGAACGCATCAGCGCGCTGCGGAGGCGGTTTTCGAGCAGGAAATAGGAGCCGATGCTAAGCGGGATCAACGCAGCGAGCGTCACGATGCTCGGCAGGACGGTCTGCGTCTGGCCCAGGAAATAAAGCAGGGTGAGCGCGGGCCAGTGCCACATGTACAGCGAGTAGGAGATCGCGCCGATGCCCTGGACGGCGCGCCCGCGCAGCAATGGCAGCGGGCGGTTGGCGTACAGGACGGCAAGCGTGCCGAGCGTCGGCAGCAAGGCAAGCCAGCCGGGCCATTGCGCCTCCGGCTGGATCAGCACGATGCCCGCCACTATCACCCCGTGCCCGATTACGGTGGCGGCCAGCGCCACGCGGCGCGGCAGCGTGAGCGGGTAAAGCCAGATCAGGGCACCCAGCAGCAATTCCCACAGCCGTGCCGGCAGCAGGAAGAAGGCGATGTCGGGCCGCTGAACGGACAGGACGAGCGATGCTGCGAAGCCCGCCACGAAACTGGCCAGCACGACCGCGCGGCGGTGCCGTGGCGCGCACCGCCATACGCCGAGCAGAAATAGCGGGAAGAGCAAATAGAATTGCCACTCCACCGCCAGGCTCCACGTGTGCAGCAGCCATTCGTCATGCGCATTCGGGCTGAAATAGCCGATCCGGTGGCGCCAATAGAGCAGGTTCGAGACGAACCCCAGGCTCGCCAGGATTTCGCGTGCCAGCGTCGCATATTCGCTGGGCAACAGCACGCACCAGCCGAGCGCCAGCAGCGTTACGCACACCGCCAGCAGCACTGGCACGATCCGGGTCGCGCGCATCGCGTAGAAGCGGCGGAGCGAGAAGCGGCCTTCGTCGAGTCCGGTGACGATGATCTGCGTCATCAGGAACCCCGACAGGACGAAGAACACGTCGACCCCGACAAAACCACCGGAAACCCAAGTCGGGAAAAAATGCCCGCCGATTACCGCACTTACCGCGATCGCGCGCAGCGCGGCGATGTCGGCGCGAAACGTGGCGCGTGCTGGTACTGCGGTATCGCTCACGCAAAATCCCCCTGTCGGCGGATGTGCGCGGCGCAGCACGGACGAGTCAATATTGCGCAGGCGCTGCCGCGCAGCAGGCGGGCTCCGGCTGGACAGGCGCGCCGTGCGTCGCCAAGAGCGTCGTCATGGACGACATTCTTCCCGGCCCCGATTGCAAGACGATGGCGGAGGTCCGCACCGGCGTCGACCACGTCGATCGGGCGCTGATCGCGCTGCTTGCGCGGCGCTTTGCCTATATGGATGCCGCCGCGCGCATCAAGCCCGAGCGTGGCGCGGTCCGCGACGAAGCGCGCAAGGCGCAAGTCATCGCCAATGCGTGCGCCGAAGCCCGCGCGGCGGGCGTGCCGGAAGATGCAGTCGCCGAGCTGTGGGAGCGGCTGGTCGAAGCGTCGATCGCCTATGAACTGGCGGCGTTCGACCGGCGCTGAATCTCTCCGGAGGCTAAGGCCGTCGCGGCTGTTTTCCTGCCAGCGCGCTCAAGACGCCGCGCATCGTCCGCACTTCCTGCGCCGACCAGCCGGGTTTCGTCAGCAAGGTCCGCAATGTCCGCCGGGTGACAGGCGTGCGCGCGGGCGGGAAGAAGAAGTCCGATTGGACCAGCATCGCGTCGAGCTGCGCGATCATGCCGTCAAGCTCCTCCTGCGGGGCGGGCGGAGGGAGATCGGTCTCGGGCGGTTGCGCCAGGCCCATGCCTTTGGACCATTCGTACGCCACGAGAATCACCGCCTGCGCCAGATTGATCGAGCCGAATTCGGGGTTGATCGGCACGGTGATGATCGTGCGGGCGAGCGCGACATCGTCGGTCTCCAGCCCCGATCGCTCAGGCCCGAACAGGATGGCGGAGCGCCCCGGACCGGTGTGGATCGCGGTGGCGGCGGCGTCGGGCGTCACGACCGGCTTGGTCACGCCGCGCTTGCGCACCGTGGTGGCATAGACATGTGCGCAATCGGCAACGGCTTCGGCCACGGTTTCAAACACTTGTGCGCGTTTGAGTACGATGTCTGCACCGGAGGCGGCAGGGCCGGCGCTCGGGTTGGGCCAGCCATCGCGCGGGGCGACAAGGCGCAGCTCGACCAGCCCGAAATTAAGCATCGCGCGCGCCGCCTTGCCGATATTCTCGCCCAGTTGCGGGCGGACCAGGACGATGACGGGGGGTGGCGTTGCGGGGGGCATACTCACCCGCCGCCGACCTCGTTGTGCGCCACCTCGCTCACCGAGCCCGCGAATTCCTCGAAATCGCGGGCTTCGGTGAAATCCTTATAAACGCTGGCGAAGCGGATATAGGCGACCGAATCGAGGCCCTTCAGCCCCTCCATCACCATTTCGCCGATCTTGCCCGATCGCACTTCGCTCTCGCCCTGCGTTTCCAATTGCCGTTGGATGCCCGAGACGAGCTTTTCCAGCCGCACCGGATCGATCGGGCGCTTGCGCGCCGCGATCGAGACCGAGCGCAACAGCTTTTCGCGGTCGAACGCCTCGCGTTTGTCCTCGCTTTTCAGCACGGTCAGTTCGCGCAACTGGATGCGCTCGAACGTGGTGAAACGCGCGGCGCAGCCTTCGCATTGCCGCCGCCGCCGGATTGCGCCAGCATCCTCGGTCGGCCGCGAATCCTTTACCTGACTGTCTTCATGGCCGCAAAAGGGACATCGCATCGGCTATTTGTTCATCTTTCGAAACGCGGCATAGCCCGCGCCGACCAGCGCGCCGGTCAGGATCGAGAAGGGCAGGATGATCGCCGCTAGCGCGCCGACCGCGGCCCCGCCAACGAGCTTGTTGCCATTTTCGCCGCCGATCGCCTTCGACGTGACATCGACTGCGCTGTCGAGCGCCTCGACCACATCTTCGCCGATCGCGCGGACGGTGGCTTCGAAATTGATCTTCGGTTTGTCGTCTGGCTGCTCGGTCATGTCATGCCTCCGGATAGATGGGGAAACGGTGACATAGCAGACTAACACGCTCCCGTACAGCGGCTTCAACCTCGGGGTCGCCCTGCTCGCCTTTCTGGCGCAATCCGTCGAGCACGTCGGCGACCATATTGCCGATCTCGCGGAATTCGGCGGGGCCGAAACCGCGCGTCGTACCGGCCGGCGTGCCGACGCGGATGCCGCTGGTCTTGGTCGGCGGGAGCGGATCGCCGGGAATGCCGTTCTTGTTGCAGGTGATCCCGGCGCGCTCGAGCGCTTCGTCGGCATCCTTGCCGGTCACGCCGAGCGGAGTCAGATCGACCAGCGCCAGGTGCGTGTCGGTCCCGCCCGAGACGATGTTGCAGCCGCGCTCCTTCAGCGTCGCGGCGAGCACCTTGGCGTTTTCCATCACTGCCGCGATATAGCTCTTATAGCCAGGCTGGAGCGCCTCGCCGAAGGCGATGGCCTTGGCGGCGATGACGTGCATCAGCGGGCCGCCCTGCAGCCCCGGGAAGACCGCCGAGTTGAGCTTCTTGCCCAGCGCCTCGTCGTCGCTCAGGATCATGCCGCCGCGTGGGCCGCGCAGCGTCTTGTGCGTGGTGGTCGTCGCGATGTGCGCGTGCGGGAAGGGCGAGGGGTGGAGCTTGGCCGCGACCAGCCCGGCGAAATGCGCCATGTCGACCAGGAAATAGGCGCCGACCTCATCCGCGATCGCGCGGAACTTCGCGAAATCGATCTGGCGCGGATAGGCCGATCCGCCCGCAATGATCAGCTTCGGCTTATGTTCGCGCGCCAGCGTGGCGACTTCGTCGAAATCGATCAGGTGCGTCACCGGATCGACGCCGTACTGGATCGCGTTGAACCATTTGCCCGACATCGCCGCGCGCGCGCCGTGGGTAAGGTGGCCACCGGCGTCGAGGCTCATACCGAGGATCGTCTCACCCGGCTTGACCAGAGCGAGCATGACCGCGCCGTTCGCCTGCGCGCCCGAATGCGGCTGGACGTTGGCATAGGCGCAGCCGAACAGTTCGCGCGCCCGGTCGATCGCGAGCTGCTCGACCGCGTCCGAGGGGTGGCAGCCCTGATAGTAACGCTTGCCGGGATAGCCCTCGGCATATTTGTTGGTGAAGACCGAGCCCTGTGCCTCGAGCACCGCCTTCGACACGATGTTTTCAGACGCGATCAGCTCAATCTGCGTCTGTTCGCGCTTCAGTTCGTCGCGGACGCCGCCGAACACGGCGGGATCGGCCTCGGCCAGGCCGCGCGTGAAGAAGCCGTCGGGCTGCAGATCGTGCAGCGTGGTCGGATTGGTGCTCATGCCGGTTCCTTCGCAAGCGGGAGAGAGGGCGCGCCGAGTTTGTCGACGCGGGATTGATGACGGCCGCCGGCGAAGGCGGTGGTCAGAAAAGCGGTGATGCAGGCCTTGGCCATGTCCTCGCCGATCAGCCGTGCGCCGAGCGCCACGACATTGGCATCGTTATGTTCGCGCGCCAGCGCCGCCGAGAGCGGTTCGGACACGAGCGCACAGCGCACCGCCGGGTGACGATTGACCGCGATCGAAATGCCGATGCCCGATCCGCACAAGGCGATTCCGCGCTCCGCATCGCCGCGCGCCACGGCTTCGGCGAGCTTGAACCCGAAATCGGGATAATCGACGCGCGCATCGCTATCGGGGCCGAGATCAAGCATTGCATGGCCTTGCTCGGCCAGCCACGCGGCAAGCGTCGTCTTCAGCGCGAAGGCGGCATGATCGGAGGCGATAGCGATGCGCAAGGTCGGCGCGGTCCCAAATCGGTTGAGCGGATGCGCAGCCTTTAGCCAAGCGCTGCCGGGATTGCCACACCCAAGCCCATACTTAAACGTCGTGTCATTACGTTGCCATCGCGCAACGGGCGATTGCCGTCCCGTCCGCACCACCCTAAGACCTGTCGCGTGACGCTTCCCCCCCTCGACGCCGCAGCAGCACCCGACGCAGCACGCGCGCGCCTGGTCGAGGCGCTCGTGCGGACGGGCGAGGAGGATCGCGCGGCGTTCCGCGATCTCTATACGCTGACCGCGTCGAAGCTTTTTGGTATCTGCTACCGTATCTGCGGTGAAAGGCAGGCAGCGGAAGACGTGTTGCACGACGTATATCTGACGATCTGGAAACGGGCAGGGGCATATGAACCCTCACGCGCCAGCCCGATCACCTGGCTCGCCACGATCGCGCGCAACCGCGCGATCGACTGGCAGCGCGCACAAAAGGTCCGTCGCGCCTCGCCGATCGAGGACGCGCCGGAGATTCTCGACACCGCGCCTTTGGTCAGCCAGACGATGCTCGACGATGAAGCGTCGCACATCTTGCATGGTTGCCTCGACAGGCTCGACGAGCGCCAGCGCAGCGCGATCCGCACGGCCTTCTTCGACGGCGTGACCTATGCCGAACTGGCGGAGCGCCAAGCGGTGCCGCTCGGCACGATGAAGAGCTGGGTGCGGCGTGGACTCGCCAAATTGAAGGAGTGTTTGGACGCGTGAGCGATCTTCCGCCCCGCGATCCGCTGGAAAGCGACGAAGCGCCCGACATGGCGGCGGCCGAGCTTGCGCTTGGCTTGCTCGACGGCGACGAGCGCGCGGTGGCGATACGCCGCGTTCTGGCCGAGCCCGGCTTCGCCCGCTCGGTCGAACGGTGGCGGACGCATCTGGCACAGCTGTTCGATCTGTGGCCTGCGATCGAGGCACCCGATCTGTTCGCGCGGATCGAAGCGTCGCTCGATCGCCCGGCCGAGGCACCGGTGGCGACGCTCGCGCTGTCACCGCCAGCCAAGAGCAAGCTGTGGCCTGCTTTGGCCGGTCTCTCGAGCATGGCCGCAGCGGTGATGCTGTTCGTTCTGTTCACGCGGCCCGTGCCCGTTCCGCCAGCACCACAAGCGCGCCCGACGGCGACCGTCGCCGCGGCGCGTGCGCCTACGCTGGTCGCTGCGATCGACGCCGACGCGGCTGGCGTGGCGAGTGCAACCGCCGTCTATGATGCCCAAGCCGGGGCAATGCGTATCACCGAAGCCAAGCTGGTCGGGGCCGACCGTAGCGCGGAATTGTGGGTGATTCCGGCCGACGGGACGCCGCATTCGCTTGGCCTCTTGCATGCGCGTGGCGGGACTGCGCTCACGCTATCGCGCGAAAATCGCGCGCGAATCGCGGCGGGCGCGGTGCTGGCGGTGACGGTCGAGCCGATCGGCGGATCGCCGACCGGGCTGCCGACCGGGCCGGTCGTCGCCAAGGGTTCGCTCACCGCCGTGTAAACTTTCTCCCACGCCGGTGCATCCGGCGGTGGTGCCTCCGCGTAGCTGATCGTGCGTCCGGTTTCGGACGTATCAGCAGGAGACTTACCGTCATGACCCGCACCTTCCGTGCTTCGCTTCTTGCCGCCACGATCGTTCTGAGCGGCGCATCGCTTGCACAAGCCAAGACCAGCAACCCGATGGTTGGTGGCGCCGCGATGTATCCGACCAAAAACATCGTTGAAAATGCCGTCAATTCGAAGGACCACACCACGCTGGTCGCCGCAGTCAAGGCCGCTGGCCTGGTCGACACGCTGATGAGCGCCGGCCCCTTCACCGTCTTCGCACCCACCAATGCCGCCTTTGCCAAGCTGCCGGCCGGTACGGTCGAGACGCTGGTCAAGCCCGAGAACAAGGCGACACTGACCACGATCCTGACCTATCACGTCGTCCCCGGCCGCATCTCCGCCGCCGACATCGCGGCGTCGGCCAAGGCGCATCGCGGCGTCGCCAGCTACACCACCGTTCAGGGTGGCACGCTGACCTTCAAGAAGGGCATGAAGGGTTGGACGATCACCGATGCCAAGGGCAACACCGGCAAGATCACGATCGCCAACGTAATGCAGTCGAACGGCGTGATTCACGTCATCGATACGGTGATGATGCCGTAATTTTTTGTGTCCGTCGCATCCTTTGGTGCGGCGGTCGCGTATAAAGAACTGTCCCTGTCCCAAGCAGGGGTGAGTACCCGTTCGCCGGATCCCCTCCTTTGCGGCGAATGGAAGGTGTAAACGGACCTGTCGGCACCCCCCTTCCGCCGGCAGGTCCTTTTCTTTTCGACGCAAGACCGTCATGGAAGCGTCACCGGATCGTCGTAGCGCGCGGGCATCGTCCGCTCTTGCGTCGCAGGACATGGACATCCGGCAGGAGAGAAGTGCCATGGCCAATGCCATCCGATCGCTCAGGGACCGTATGGGACAGGACGGCAGAAAAGCCGCCAAGAACCGCGCCGTCCGCACCGCCGTGCACCAGCACAAGCATCTGACGAAGCAGGGTATCCTCGAACGCGCCTTTACCTTCGCGTTCCGCGGGCTGGTCTATGCGCAGATCTGGGAGGATCCGGCGGTCGACATGGAGGCGCTGGCGATCACGCCCGACAGCCATGTCGTGACGATCGCGTCGGGTGGCTGCAACATGATGTCGTATCTGACCGCCAACCCGCGCGCGATCACTGCGGTCGATCTCAACACCGCGCACATCGCGCTCAACAAGCTGAAGCTCGTGGCGGCGCGGCATTTGCCGAATTACGAGGCGTTCCACCGGTTTTTCGCGCAAGCCAACAGCCGTCAGAACGTGATCGCCTATCGTACCTTCATTCGCCCGCATCTTGATGACGCGACGCTCGCCTATTGGGAGGGCCGCGACATGATCGGGCGGCGGCGGATCGGCGGGTTTGCCCGCAACGTCTACAAGCGCGGGCTACTCGGGAATTTCATCGGGGTCGCGCATCTGCTCGCGCGGTTGAACGGGGTGAACCCGAAGATCCTGCTCAAGGCCAAGTCGATCGAGGAGCAGCGCGAGATTTTCGATCGCGAGTTCGCGCCATTCTTCGACAAGGGCTTCATCAAATGGATCACCGATCAGCCCGCCTCGCTGTTCGGCCTGGGCATCCCGCCCGCGCAATATGAAGCGCTGGCAGGGGACGAGAAGATGGCGGTCGTATTGCGCGAGCGCCTGGAGAAGCTCGCCTGCGATTTCGACATCAAGGATAATTATTTCGCGTGGCAGGCGTTCGGGCGCGGTTATGGCGAGGGGCCGTCGGCCCCGCTGCCGCCCTATCTCCAGCGCGACCATTATGCCGAGATCGTCGCGCGCGCCGAGCGGATCGAAGTGCGGCACACCAATTTCACCGATTATCTGCGCAGCTGCGGCGATGCGAGCCTCGATCGCTACATCCTGCTCGATGCGCAGGATTGGATGACCGATGCGCAATTGACCGATTTGTGGAGCGAGATCACGCGCACCGCGAAGCCGGATGCGCGCGTGCTGTTCCGCACGGCAGGCGCACCGACCATCCTGCCTGGCCGCGTGCCCGATGCCATCCTCGGCCAATGGGATTACCGTGCCGATGACTCGCTCGATTACACACGGCGCGATCGGTCCTCGATCTATGGCGGCGTCCATCTCTACGTCTTGAGGTGAGCAGTAGCGTTATGGAATCGGGCCACGCGGGGCATATGGATGCGATCTATCGGACGCAGCGCCATTTCTATGATCTCACCCGCAAATATTATCTGCTCGGCCGCGATGCGCTGATCGCCGGGATCGCGCCGCCGGCCGGGGGTACGGTGCTTGAAATCGGCTGCGGCACGGGGCGCAATCTGATCGCGGCGGCGCGGGCGTGGCCCGATGCGCGCTTCTTCGGCATCGATATTTCGGAGGCGATGCTGGAAACCGCGCGCGCCAAGGTGGCAAAGGCGGGGCTGTCCGACCGAATTGTGCTCGCGCAGGGCGATGCGACCGGGTTCGATGCGCAGGCTCTGTTCGGTGTGGCCGCATTCGACCGGGTGTTCCAAAGCTATACCCTGTCGATGATTCCCGATTGGCGGGGCGCGATCCGCGAGGCGGCGGGCAAGCTTGCCCCCGGTGGTCGGCTCGATGTGGTTGATTTCGGGCAGCAGGAGCGCTTGCCGCGCGCGTTTCGCGCCGGGCTGTTCGCGTGGCTCGCCAAGTTCGATGTCGCCCCACGTGCAACGTTGCAGCCTGCCCTGATCGAAGCTGCGAGCGAAGTCGGCGGGAGCGCCCGCTTCGCGCCGCTATATCGCGGCTATGCCTGGTCGGGGCGAATCTCGCGGGGCACAAAAGAGTGAACCCACCGCTGGTGCCGCGCTGGCTCGGCCTGGCCGGGCTACTCCCGCAAATGGCGGCGGTCGCGGTGGTATTCAGCGGGGACGGGCCGCTGCATTTCTCGGCGTTGTCGATGGGCTATGCCTATGCCGCGCTGATCCTGAGTTTCCTCGGCGGGCTGTGGTGGGGCATCGCGGCCAGCCAGCCCAATCCGCCGGAGTGGCTGTGGGTCGCCGCGATTGCACCGTCGCTGATCGCGCTCGGCAGTGCGGTGCCCTGGGCGACGGGCCAGCCTTGGCCGGGACCATCGCTGGTGATTTTGGGCGTGGCGTTGATTGGGGCGTTGGCGGTCGATGTCGTACTGGCCCGACACGGGCTGGTGCCCATTTGGTGGATCAGCCTGCGCTTGCCCTTGTCGCTCGGTCTTGGTGGCCTGACGCTGGCGCTCGCCTTCGCCTGACCGATTAGCGACCGAAAATAAGCCAGAGGACCAGAATCACCGGTAGCGGCACGCCGAGCATCCACAAAATACAACCCTTGCCCATCGTCCGTCTCCTTGGTTCAGGAGCGGTAACGAGAACCGTCGCAGACGGTTCCGTTTGATGGTCGAGGGTTAGGCCGCTCTGCGCAGCTCCAAGCGACCCCAGATTTCGACCAAGGCACCGGTCAGCTCCCGCATCATTGCTTCGTCATGTGCCGGACCGGGGGTGAAGCGCAGACGTTCGGTGCCGCGCGGCACGGTCGGGTAATTGATCGGCTGGACGTAAACGCCATATTCGGCGAGCAGCACGTCGCTGATCTTCTTCGCCTTGATCGGATCGCCGACCATTAGCGGCACGATGTGCGTGGTCGAATCCATTACCGGCAGACCGGCTTCGGCGAACAGTGCCTTGAGCATCGCCGCCGCCGCATGTTGCCCGTCGCGCTCGGCGCACGAGGCTTTCAGGTGCCGCACGCTCGCCAACGCACCGGCGACCAGCACCGGCGAGAGCGAGGTGGTGAAGATAAAACCCGGCGCATAAGAGCGGATCACGTCGACGATCGTCTGATCCGCAGTGATGTACCCGCCCATCACGCCGAACGCCTTGCCGAGCGTGCCTTCGATGATCGTCAGCCGATCGGCGACGCCGTCGCGTTCGGAAATGCCACCACCGCGCGCGCCGTACATGCCGACGGCATGGACTTCGTCGAGATAGGTCAGCGCGCTATATGTATCCGCGAGATCGCAAATCTCGGCGATCGGGGCGATGTCGCCATCCATCGAATAGACGCTTTCGAAGGCGATCAGCTTGGGCGCGGTAGGATCGACCGAAGCCAGCAATTCCTCAAGATGCGCTACGTCATTGTGGCGGAAGACGTGCCGCTCGCACCCCGAATTGCGGATCCCCGCAATCATCGACGCATGGTTCAGTTCGTCGGAAAAAATGATGCAGCCGGGCAGGATCTTGGCGAGCGTGGCGAGCGTCGCCTCGTTCGAGACATAGCCGCTGGTGAACAGCAGGGCCGCTTCCTTGCCGTGGAGATCGGCCAGTTCGGCCTCGAGATCGACATGGTAATGCGTGTTGCCGCCGATGTTGCGCGTGCCGCCCGATCCGGCCCCGACGTCGTGGAGGGCTCCCTCCATCGCCGCGATGACATCGGGATGCTGCCCCATCGCCAGATAATCGTTGGAGCACCACACCGTGATCGGCTTCGGGCCGTTATGCCCGGCGAAACAGCGCGCGTTGGGGAACGCACCCTTGTTGCGCAGGATATCGATGAACACGCGGTAGCGGCCCTCGACATGCAGGCGATCAATCGCTTGGGCAAAGATCCGGGAGTAATCGACTCCGCGCGGGCCGGGTGTTTCCACGTTCATCGCGGCGCTGTAGCGCCGACGGGGGTTTAGTTCCAGCGACTTTCCGCGATTAGCGTGATCGACGGGGTGGTCATAATGTCTCACCCCGCGTCAGGCCGAAGCGCTCCAGCGCTGGGGCCAGCGCGTCGGATTTCGCATCGCGCGCCGTGAAAACCGCGCGCCCGTCGCCCGGAGTCTCCGGCCAGTCCTGTCCCGCGGTCAGGAAGGCGATTCGCCGAGCGATCCCCGCGCTGCCATCCACGAAAGTCACCGGATGCGGGGCTGCGGCGGCGAGTTCCTCCGCGACCAGCGGGAAATGCGTGCAGGCATTGACGATCGTGTCGATTCGCGCGCCGCCGTCTTGCCCGAACAGACCGTCGAGGATCGCGGCATAGCGCGCCGGATCGGTCGGTTGCCCGTGCAGTTTCGCTTCGGCCAGCTCGACCAGCTCGGATGATCCGTGGCGCAGCACGGTACAGTCCCCGGCGAAGCGCCGGGCAAGATCGTCGACATACGGCTGGCGCACCGTTGCGTCGGTGCCGAGCACGCCGATCACGCGCGTCTTGCTTACCAGCGCAGCAGGCTTGATCGCCGGGACCGTGCCGACCACGGGCAGATCGAGCGCGCTCCGCACCGCCGCGAGGGCGATGGTCGAGGCGGTGTTGCACGCGATCACGATCAGGCGCGGGCGATAGCGCTCCGCCAGTCGCCCGAGCAAGGCGGGCACGCGCGCCGCGATTTCGGCCTCGCTCTTGGTACCATAAGGGAAGCCCGCCGAATCGGCGACATAGACCACCGGCATCTGCGGCAGCAGCGCGCGTGCGGCGGCGAGCACCGACAGCCCGCCGACCCCGGAATCAAAGAACAGAACGGGCCGCATATCCATGCCAAGTGCCATAGCGTGGCGAGGGGTTTTGACAAATCGGGGGCTTGATCAAGGATGTGGCGGTTGCCCGACGGTGGCGCTATGTTCAGTGTGCTTGGGGGGATTTCGACACCGTGCCGACTGATCATCTGTGGCAATATCCGGCATTGGCGCTGATCGTCGGCTATCTGCTCGGGTCGATCCCGTTCGGGGTCTTGCTGACGCGCGCGGCGGGCGCCGGGGATTTGCGCCAGATCGGATCGGGCAATATCGGCGCGACCAATGTGCTGCGCACCGGGCGCAAGGGGCTGGCGGCGGCAACGTTGATCCTCGATGCGCTAAAGGGCTTCGCGGCCGTGTGGATCGCCGAACGCTATTTCGGCGGCACCGCCGTGATGGCCGCGGCCGCGGTTTTCCTGGGGCACCTCTATCCCGTCTGGCTGCGGTTTCGCGGCGGCAAGGGCGTGGCGACGATGCTTGGAATCGTGCTGGCGCTCTATTGGCCGATCGGGCTGGTCTATGCCGTGGTATGGCTCGGCCTGCTGCTGATCTTCCGCATTTCGTCACTCGCCGGCATGACCGCGGCGGTCAGCGCGCCGCTCAGCGCCGCCTATTTCACCATATTCGATCTGGTGCTGCCGCTGATGGGTCTGGCACTTCTGGTCGTGTGGAAGCATCGCGAGAATATCGAGCGCTTGTTGAGCGGGGCCGAGCCGCGGGTCGGCCGCAGCGGGGGCAAGCGCGCCGATGCCTGACGCAGCGGCGGTCGCGCGCCTGCGGCTGATTCGCACGGTACAGATCGGGCCCGTCACCTATGCCCAGCTAATTGCGCGTTTTGGCACCGCGGCGGCGGCAATCGAAGCGCTGCCACAGCTTGCCGCGCGGGGCGGCGGGAAAGCGCCCGCGGTTGCGCCGACGGCGCTTGCCGAACGTGAGCTGGCGCAAATCGCGCGGCTCGGCGCGCGGCACCTGTTTTTGGGCGATCCCGATTATCCCGCGCTGCTTGCCGAACTCGACGACGCACCGCCGGTCGTGATGCTGCGCGGACGCGCCGAGCTGATGGCGCGGACGACGATCGCGATGGTCGGCGCGCGTAATGCCTCGGCGGCGGCGTGTCGGTTCGCGCGGCAATTGGCGGCCGAGCTCGGGCGCGAGGACGTGGCGGTCGTTTCCGGCCTGGCGCGCGGGGTCGATACCGCCGCGCATGTCGGATCGATCGAAACCGGCACGATCGCGGTGATCGCCGGCGGGATCGATGTCGTCTATCCGCCCGAGAATGCCGCGCTGCAGGAGCGGATCGCGACCCAGGGGCTGCTGATTGCCGAACAGCCGCCCGGCACCGAACCCCGCGCGCGCCACTTTCCGTATCGCAACCGGATCATCGCCGGGCTGTCGCTTGGCACCGTGGTGGTCGAGGCTGCGCCCAAATCAGGTTCGTTGATTACCGCGCGGCTGGCGGGTGAAATGGGGCGCGAGGTGATGGCGGTCCCCGGCAGCCCGCTCGACCCACGCGCACAAGGCTGCAACGGCCTGATCCGCGACGGCGCGACGCTGGTGCAATCCGCCGCCGACGTGCTCGAGACGGTGCGCCCGATTGATGGCCGGATGGTGCGATCACCCGGCGGGCGGTTCGACGGTCCACCGCCCGAAGACGCGAGCGACGCCGAACGCCGCGACGTGATCGACCTGCTCGGCCCGGTGCCGGTCGCGATCGACGAATTGATCCGGCAGTCGGGTCACGCGCCGGCGATCGTGCAGACGGTGTTGCTGGAGCTGGAGCTGGCCGGACGGCTTGAACGGCACGCTGGGGGTCGGGTGGCGCTGGCATGACCCGCGAGATGGGATTCAGTACGCTCATAAGTTCGTTCGGCGTGACCGCGCGGGACAATGCGGGACTAGCGTTCGGCGTTATTGGCACGCTGACGATCGGAAACGCGCTGCTCGATCGCTTTGCGTCCCCGCAAGCGTCGATGCTGATCGGCAATCTGGCGGTCTTCGCCGCGCAAGTTTTGGTAACTCGCCTTGCGACACAGCGGTTCGTTGCGGAGCCGCTCACGCCGCGTGTAGCGGGTTTCTTTCTGTTGGGGATCGTTGGCTCGATCGGCGTGCTCGCCGGATTGGTGCTCGCGATCGTGCCGGGCCTCTACTTAGCGGCACGCTGGTTGGTTGCCGGTCCGATCCTACTGGTCGAGCGCGATGGCGTTATAGCCGCGATGCGACGGAGCTGGGTCGTGAGTGCACCGCTGGTGTGGCCGCTCTCCGTGTTGCTGCTCGTATTTTGGACTCCGATGGCAATAACGTCATTCGGCGGAGGCTTTCTGTCCGGACTTCTTCGGGGAAATGAAACCGACACGATGGATATCGCCGTTTTGCTAGCGACATATTTCACGATGTCTGTTGCATCGGTCGCGTCGTGGCTCGCCGCGGCCGCAACATACGGTTTGCTTTGTCCCAAGCTCGATACGCTGGCCGACACTTTCGCGTAGCCTAAAGGTGTGCTTGACGAGCAGCCCCGGACCCCGCCACCCTCGCGCGTACACGTAAGGACGCCTTCTCCCCATGCAGCTTGTCATCGTCGAATCGCCCGCCAAGGCAAAAACCATCGAGAAATATCTCGGCAGCGATTACCGCGTGCTGGCCTCCTACGGCCATGTCCGCGATCTTCCGCCCAAGGATGGATCGGTGAACCCCGACGAAGGGTTTGCGATGGAATGGGAAAATTACGCCGACAAGGCCAAGCAGCTCAAGGCGATCACTGATCTCGCCAAGCAGGCCGACCGTCTGATCCTCGCGACCGATCCCGATCGCGAGGGCGAGGCGATCAGCTGGCACGTGCAGGAGGTGCTGCGCAACCGCAAGGCGCTGCCCAAGGACGTGCAGCGCGTCACCTTCAACGCGATCACCAAGGCGACGGTGACCGAGGCGATGAAGCATCCGCGCGAGCTCGATACCGATCTGATCGACGCCTATCGCGCGCGCCGTGCGCTCGATTATCTCGTCGGCTTCACGCTGTCGCCGGTGCTGTGGCGCAAGCTGCCCGGCGCGAAATCGGCGGGGCGCGTGCAATCGGTCGCGCTGCGCATTATCGTCAGCCGCGAGCGCGAGATCGAAGCGTTTCGCGCGCAGGAATATTGGTCGGTCACCGCCGACATGGAGCAGGACGGCACGCCGTTCCAGGCGCGGCTCGTGACCTTCGAGGGCAAGAAGCTCGATCGCCTGTCGATCGGCGAAGAGGGCACCGCGCAGCGCGCCAAGAAGGCGGTCGAGGACGGGCGCTTCAGCGTTCAGTCGGTCGAGGTCAAACCGGCGACGCGCAACCCGCCGCCGCCGTTCACGACCTCAACGCTCCAGCAGGAGGCGTCGCGGAAGCTCGGGTTCTCGGCCGATCACACGATGCGGATCGCGCAGGGCCTCTATGAGGACGGCTCGATCACCTATATGCGCACCGACGGCGTGCAGATGGATTCGAGCGCGATCTCTGCCGCGCGGCTTGCCGTCGCCAATCGCTATGATGCGAGCTATGTCCCTGACAAGCCGCGCGTCTATCAGACTAAGGCCAAGAATGCGCAGGAAGCGCATGAAGCGATCCGCCCGACCGATTTTGGCAAGGACAAGGCCGGTGGCGGTGATCATGCGCGGCTTTATGATCTGATCTGGAAGCGCGCGCTGGCGAGCCAGATGGCGTCGGCGCGGATGGAGCGTACCACGGTCGAGATGCTCGACGGATCGGGCCAGACCGGCCTGCGCGCGACCGGGCAGGTCGTGTTGTTTCCCGGCTATCTCGCTCTCTACGAAGAAGGTTCGGACGACACGCAGGACGAGGATGCGCGCCGCCTGCCGCGGCTGCGCGAGGGCGATGCGCCCGCTAAGAAGGGCGTCACCGCGGAGCAGCATTTCACGCAACCACCGCCGCGCTTTTCTGAAGCCTCACTGGTCAAGCGCTTGGAAGAACTCGGGATTGGGCGTCCGTCGACCTATGCCTCGATCATCAAGACACTGAAGGACCGCGAATACGTTCGGGTCGAGAAGAACCGCTTCTTCGCCGAGGAATCAGGGCGTCTGGTGACGGCGTTCCTCGAGCGCTTTTTCGAGCGCTATGTGAGTTACGACTTCACCTCGGGGCTTGAGGATGAGCTCGACGAGGTATCCGGTGGGCGGGCTGAATGGCAGGCGGTGTTGGAAGCGTTCTGGAAGGATTTCAAGCCGCGCACCACCGAGGTAATGGAACAAAAGCCCTCCGAAGTTACGGCCGAGCTCGATAAATTCCTCGCGCCGTACCTCTTTCCTCCAATGGCCGATGGCGGCGATCCGCGGCTGTGTCCGAAGTGCGGCGCGGGCCAGCTTGCGCTGCGCGGGGGCAAGTTCGGCGCATTCGTCGCGTGCTCCAACTATCCTGAGTGCAAATATACCCGCCGCTTCGGCCAGCCGGGTGGGGATGAGGAAGGCACCGACACGGGGCCGGAGGCGCTCGGCAACGATCCCGAAACCGGTCTGCCGGTCGAGCGCAAATCCGGGCGGTTCGGACCCTATATCCAGATCGGCGAGGGCGAGACGCGCAAGATGGCGTCGATCCCGAAGGATATCGGCGAGCTCGATCTCGCCTGGGCGTTGAAGCTGCTGTCGCTGCCGCGCACGATCGGCACGCATCCTGAAACCGGCGAGCCGATCACGGCGGCGATCGGCCGCTATGGCCCGTATCTGAAGCATGCCGGCAAATATGCGCGGCTGACCTCGACGGCCGATGTGTTCGAAACGGGCATGAACGCCGCAGTCGTGAAGCTGGCGGAGGCGGCGGCGGGCGGCGGACGTCCGCAACGCGGCGCACAGGCCCCGCTCAAGGTGCTGGGGCTGCATCCGCGTAGCGAAGCCGAGATCAAGCTGATGGAGGGGCGCTATGGCGCGTACGTCACCGACGGGACGACCAATGCGACTCTGCCAAAATCGATCGAGAAGGATGCGCTGACGCTTGAGGAAGCGGCGCAACTGATTGACGCGCGTGCGGCGGCGGCACCGCCGGCCAAGGGCAAGAAGAAAGCGGCGGCCAAAAAGGCGCCCGCGAAGAAGGCCGCTACGATGAAGGCCGCTACGAAGAAGGCGCCTGCGACGAAGGAGGCTGCAACTAAGTCGGCGGCAAAAAAGCCCGCAGCGAGGAAAGCCCCTGCCAAGAAGGTGACGGCAGACGCATAACCCAGTCGCGTTCGCCCGGAGCGTGTCGAAGGGCAGCGTGGCGCCTATGCGCGGTCGCGAGCGAGAAGAGGCTTCGACTGGCTCAGCCCGAACGGAGGTCGGGGGCGCGTCGAGGCGAGAGGATCAGGCCGCGCGGCGCTGCGTGCTGACGAGGAAGGCGCGCGCTGCGGCCTGGGCGGTGGCGATTTCCCGCGCGCTCATGTCCTCGGCGATGTCGCGGCGGCAATCCTTGGCCGCTTCGCTGCCGGCGACGGCCGCCAGGTTGAACCATTTGTGCGCTTCGATCAGGTCGACGCCGACCCCAGCCGAGCCGCTCGAATAGACCATGCCGAGATCGTAACAGGCGTCGGGATCGCCGCGTGCCGCATCGGCGAGCCGACTTTCGATCAGGAACCGTGCGTTCTTCAGGCTCGTGCCCATGTTCTCAACCCTCGTTAACCATTCCGCTAGGCTGCACCCTGCCAAGGAAGGATCAACGAAAGGTTAACGGCCGATTAGGCATCTTCCGCAGGGAGGACGGCGAGATTGTCGATCAGCCGGGTGTTGCCCAATCTGGCTGCCGCCAGCAGCCGCCGCTCACGGCGGGCGTCGCTGCCCGGCGTCAGCGTTTCGGCATCGACCAGTTCGACATAATCGACCGCGAACCCGGCGGCGGTGAGCGTGTCGCGTGCCGCATCGAGCGCCGTTTCCGGATCGTCGCCGCGCGTAATTGCCTTCGCGGCCACGCCAAGCGCGCGGGGCAGGGCGACGGCGGCCGCCCGCTGTTCGGCGTCGAGGTAGACGTTGCGCGAGGACAACGCGAGGCCGTCATCGTCGCGCTGTGTCGGGACGCCCTGGATCTCGATTCCGAAATCGAGATCGGCGACCATCCGGCGGATAACGGCGAGCTGCTGAAAATCCTTCTCGCCGAACAACGCCAGATCTGGCCGGACCTGATTGAACAGCTTGGCCACCACCGTCGCGACCCCGTCGAAATGGCCGGGTCGCGCCGCGCCGTCGAGCCCGTCGCTGATGCCAGAAACCGAGATATTGGTGGCGAAATCGGCGGGATACATCGCCTCGACCGGCGGCAGCCAGACGAGATCGCAGCCAGCCGCCTTCAGCATCGCCAGATCGGCGGTTTCCTTGCGCGGATAGCGCGAGAGATCCTCGTTCGGGCCGAATTGCTTGGGATTGACGAAGATCGACGCCACGACCTTGCGCCCCGGCCGCTTGGCCGCCTCGATCAGCGCGATGTGCCCGGCGTGCAGCGCGCCCATCGTCGGCACCAACGCGATCGCTGCACCGCCCCCGTTTTCGGCGTCGCGAAATTCGGCAATCCCGGAACGGAGCGCTTCGAGGGTACGGATGGTTTGCACAGGCGTGGGGCCTTCGATAAGGACAGGGCGACAAGGATGGGGCGGGCCTTCTAGGAGGCGGAACCAAACCGAACAAGACGGGAAGCGACCACGTTGGCGACTGCTGCGCGAAAACCACACATCATCGTTTTCGCCAACGAGAAGGGCGGCACCGGCAAATCCACGACCGCGGTACACGTGGCGATCGCGCTTGCCGCGCGCGGTGCGCGGGTGTCCGCCTTCGATCTCGACCATCGACAGCGCACGATGGGGCGGTATTTCGACAATCGCGCGCAGACTGTGAAGCGCACCGGGCGCGAACTGCCGACGCCGCGCCACGCCACGCACGATGGCGAAAGCCTGGCGCGCTTTACCGAAAGCATGGATGCGCTGTCCGTTGATGCCGATTTCCTGGTGATCGACACGCCCGGCCGCGACGACCGCTTCGCGCGCATGGCGGCGAGCCGCGCGGATACGCTGGTAACGCCGATGAACGACAGTTTCGTCGATTTCGATCTGATCGGCCAAGTCGACCCCGAAACCTACAAGGTCACGCGCCCGAGCTTCTATGCCGAGCTGATCTGGGAAGCGCGCAAGGTTCGCGCCAAGGCCGATGGCTCGACGATCGATTGGGTCGTGCTGCGCAACCGCGTCCAACACATCGAGGCGCGCAACATGCGGCGTGTGTCGGAAGCGCTCGACCAGCTTGCCAAGCGGGTCGGGTTTCGGATCGTGCCGGGCCTGGGCGAGCGCGTCATCTACCGCGAGCTGTTTCCGTCTGGTCTGACGATGCTCGATTCGGGCGAATTCGGCGCGATGGGCCTCGCGCATGTCGCCGCGCGCCAGGAATTGCGCGAGATGATGGGCGCGCTGGCACTGCCCGAGCCCGTTCAGCCAATCTTCGCATGAAGGTAAGGCTCGCCTGATGATCAAGGTGCTGCTCGTCGCGGCGGTGCTGGTCGGCCTGTGGCTGGTGCTGCGGCCGCGACCCAAGCCGGCGTTGCGGCTGGATGAGGTGGAGGCGCGCGCGGTGCTCGGGGTCGATGCCGCGGCCGATGCCGCGGCGATCCGCGCCGCACACCGGCGGCTGGTGTCGGCGGTTCATCCCGATAAAGGCGGTTCGGCCGACCTGACGCGCCGCATCAATGCCGCACGGGACCTGTTGTTGCGGCCTTAGTCTCTGAACCGTCATTGAACTTTCGTACCGCTCACCGATTGGGCATCCAACGACTAGCCAGGAGCCGACCCGATGACGCATACTTTCAACCCTACATCGCTACGTGAATATGACATTCGCGGGATCGTCGGGAAGACGCTGGGCACAGCCGATGCCGATGCGATCGGGCGCGGCTTCGGCACGCGCGTGCGGCGTGCCGGCGGCACACGCGTCGCGGTCGGCTATGATGGAAGGCTGTCCTCGCCCGAGCTCGAGACGGCGCTGATCGGCGGGCTGACGGCGGTCGGCGTCGATGTCGTGCGGATCGGCATGGGACCGACGCCGATGCTCTATTATGCCGAAGCCACGCTAGAAGTGGATGGCGGCATCGAGATAACCGGCAGCCATAATCCCGCCGAGTATAACGGCTTCAAGATGGTGCTGCAGCACAAGCCGTTTTTCGGGGCCGATATCCAGGAGCTCGGCCGCATGGCGGCGGACGGCGATTGGGAGACGCCGGAGGCGGAAGATTTCGGCACGGTTTCGACCGCCGATATCGAGGACGATTACGTTGGTCGCCTCGTCGCGGGCTATGCCGGTGGCAGCTACAAGATCGGCTGGGACGCGGGCAATGGCGTGTCGGGCCCGATCATCGAGAAGCTGGTCAAGCTCCTGCCGGGTGAGCATCATTTGCTGTTCACCGATGTCGACGGCAATTTTCCCAACCATCACCCTGATCCCACCGAGGAAAAGAACCTTGCCGATCTGAAGGCACTGGTCGCCGAGAAGCAGCTCGATTTCGGACTGGCTTTCGATGGCGATGGCGACCGGATCGGCGCGATCGACGGGCAAGGCCGGGTCATCTGGGGCGATCAGATTTTGTCCATTTTGGCGGAGCCTGTGCTGAAGGAACTGCCCGGCGCGACGATCATCGCGGACGTGAAGGCGAGCCAGATGCTGTTCGACCGCGTGCGCGAGCTCGGCGGCGATCCGTTGATGTGGAAGACCGGGCACAGCCTGATCAAGATGAAGATGAAGGAAAACAACAGCCCGCTGGCCGGCGAGATGAGCGGCCATATCTTCTTCGCGCATGAGTTTTACGGGTTCGACGACGCGCATTATGCGGCGGTACGGCTGATCCGCGCCGCGCACATGATTGGCAAGTCGATCACCGAATTGCGTGGCGCGATGCCGGCTTTGGTCAACACGCCCGAGATGCGTTTTCAGGTCGATGAGAGTCGTAAATTCGCGGTGGTCGAGGAAGTGCTCGAACGGCTCGAAGCGGCGGGTGCCGACGTCAACCGCACCGACGGCGCGCGGGTCAACACGCCCGACGGCTGGTGGTTGCTGCGCGCGTCGAACACGCAGGACGTGCTCGTCGCGCGCGCCGAGGCGAAGGACCAGGCCGGGCTCGACCGGTTGCTGGCGATGATCGACGATCAGCTTGCACAGAGCGGCTTGGTGCGCGGGGAGCAAGCGGCGCACTGAGTAGAAGTAAGAAGGGGTTCACGCGAAGGCGCGAAGAGAAGATAAGGTCGCGAAGAGGACGACGTTTGCCGCTCAGCGGCCTTAACTGGCGGAAATGCTCGATCACATTGTCTTGGCGCTTCGCGGCCTTTCCTTCTCTTCGCGCCTTCGCGTGAACCTCTTCCTTCAACGCCCTCGCAATCTGCACCAACCCGCGCCATGTGTCGCTAATGCCCCCACCCGCCCCCCAGATCATCCGCGTCATCGACCTTGAGACGACCGGCGAAGCGCCTCCCGTCCACGGCGTCTGCGAAATTGGCTGGCAGGACGTCGCGCTCGGCAAGGACGGGCGGTGGGAGATCGAGGGCGAGGGCGGGGCTCGGCTCGTAAACCCCGGCCGCCCGATCCCGCCGCTGACGCAAACGATCCATCATATCCTCGACGAACAGGTTGCCGACGCGCCGCTGTGGCACGATGTCGCGCGCGGTGTGCTCGACCCATATCCGAAACGTGTCGCACTCGCTGCGCATCGTTCGGCCTATGAGGAGAAGTTCTGCACGCCTGCGCTGACGCGCGATGCGCCGTGGATTTGCACATGGAAATGCGCGCTTCGGCTGTGGCCCGACACGCCCGCTTTCTCCAACCAGATGCTGCGCTATTGGCGCAAGCCCGCGGGGCTGGAGCATGAACGCGGCCTACCCGCGCACCGCGCTTTCCCCGATGCCTATGTTACCGCCTTTCACTTGCGCGACATGCTCAACGCGGTCGGTCTGGAGCAATTGCTAGCCTGGTCCAGAGTCCCCGGGCTGCTCCCGCGCGTGATCCGGCCGGGCCCCGATCGGGGCAAGGACTGGACGGAAATCAGTGACGACTCGCTGGCGATCATGCTCGGCGATCGCGATGAGGATGTGCGCTTCACTGCCGAAACCGAACGCGCGCGGCGCAGCGCTTCGGGCGCTGCATAGGCCTGTTAAGGCTTGATCGAAGTCAATATGGCGCCGCTGGCCATTGTCGTTGTCGCTGCGTAAGGACCATTTGATGGCCGCACCCCTGATCCTTGGTTTCGGCGTCGGCGAAGGGCGGATGGGCCGCTTTTTGGCCGCTGCGATGGCACTGGGGTTCGCGGCATTGGTCGCCGCCGGGATTGCTGCCGCCTGGTCGACCACGCGTAACGAAACGCATACCCGCGCCGTCAACCACACTTATGAGGTCGAACTGGCGATCGACCGCACCCGCATCGCGATCGAGCAGAGCGAGACGACGCGGCGCGGGTTCCTGCTGACGGGTGAGCGGATCTATCTCGATACCTATCGTACCGGCATGGCGGGTCTGCCGACACTGATCGCGCGCCTTACTGCGCTGACCGCCGACAATCCCGTGCAACAGCGCCGCCTGGCAACGCTGCGTGCACTGACCGACGATTTGACGCGACAGCGCGATCGCACGATCGCGGTCGCGATGCGGGGGGACCGCGACACCGCTTTGGCCATGTTCGTGACCGAGACCAGCGCCCGCCGGATGCGCGCGGTGCGTGATATCGCGAGGGTGATGGTTGCCGAGGAACAGCGCCTGCTCGCGGTTCGCAATGCCGAACAGCAGGCGAGCGTGCGGGTGTTCTACGCCACGCTCGCCATTGCCGGGCTGTTGCTCGTGTTGGTGGCGGTGATGACGCTGGCGACAATCCTGCGCTACACGCGCGATCTGGCCCATTCGCGCGATACCCTGCGCGATTTCGCCGACACGCTGGAGGAGCAGGTCGGCGAACGCACTGCCGACCTGACGCGTGCGAATGACGAGATTCAGCGCTTCGCCTATATTGTCAGCCACGACCTGCGCAGCCCACTCGTCAACGTGATGGGTTTCACCGCCGAACTGGAAGGCGCGACCGCCGCGCTGACCGACCTGATCGACCGGGCGGAGGAGCACGCCCCCGCAATCGTCACCGAAGAAGCCCGCCTGGCGGTGCGCGAGGATCTGCCCGAGGCGATCGGCTTCATCCGCAGTTCGACGCAGAAGATGGACCGGCTGATCAATGCGATTCTCAAGCTGTCGCGCGAGGGTCGCCGCGTGATCGCGCCCGTCCCGATCGACATGACCGCGATGGTCGACGGGATCACCGCCAGCCTGAACCAGCAACTGGCGCGGCGCGGCGCTTCGATCACGGTCAAGCGGCCGCTGCCGAACATCGTCAGCGACCGGCTCGCCACCGAGCAAATCTTCTCGAACCTGATCGAGAATGCCGTCAAATATCTCGATCCGAAGCGCGTCGGACAGATCGTGGTGCGCGGAGAGCGGAGTGGCGCGCGTGTGACCTTCGAGGTCGAGGACAATGGCCGCGGCATCGCCGCCAGCGATCACGCCCGCGTCTTCGACCTGTTCCGCCGCTCGGGCAATTAGGATCAGCCGGGTGAGGGGATCGGACTCGCGCATGTCCGCACCTTGGCGTATCGGCTGGGCGGGGTTATCGATGTCGCGTCAGAACTCGGCCAGGGCGCGACTTTTCGCCTGACGCTGCCTGTAACCTTGACCGACGCAGCAGTTGCAGAGACTTCGGGGAAAGCGAAATGACCGACCACAAGACCGTCAGCATTGTGATGATCGAGGATGATGAGGGCCATGCGCGCCTGATCGAAAAGAACATCCGTCGTGCCGGCATCAGCAACCACATCACGCATTTCACCGACGGCACGACGGCGCTCGACTATCTGTTCAACGCAGCAGATGGTCCGCAGCGCAACGGCCCGGCGCTGGTCCTGCTCGATCTCAATTTGCCCGACATGAGCGGCACCGACATTCTGACCAAGATCAAGGCGGCGGACGGACCGCTGCGCCGCACCCCGGTGGTCGTGCTGACGACAACCGACGACAAGGTCGAGATCCAGCGCTGCTACGATCTCGGTTGCAACGTCTATATCACCAAGCCAGTCAATTATGAGAGTTTTGCGCAGGCAATCCGGCAGCTTGGGCTGTTTCTGTCGGTTATTCAGGTCCCGGATATGGAGCCAGAGGGGTAAGCGTCGGCGTGACCACGGTTCTCTATATCGACGATGACGCGGGCCTGCGGCGGCTGGCGGCGCGCACACTCGCGCGGCACGGCTTTGAAGTGACCGTTGCCGAAGGCGGTGCCGAGGGCGTCGCGTTGGCCAGCGCGCGCGCGTTCGATCTGATCGCGGTCGACCATTATATGCCGGGGATGGACGGTCTGGAGACGCTCCAGCAGTTGCGCGCGCTGCCCGATGTGCCGCCGGTCGTCTATGTCACAGGCTCGGAGGAGGGGCGAATTGCGGTCGCCGCGTTGAAGGCCGGGGCTGCGGACTATGTGGTCAAATCGATCGGTAGCGACTTTTTCGACTTGCTCGCCAGCGCGTTTGCGCAAGTGCTCGAACGCAGCGCGCTCGAGCGCGACAAGGCCGCGGTCGAAGATCAGCTTCGCGCCAGCAATGCCCGGCTCGAGGCGCTGCTGAGCGAGGTCAACCACCGCGTCGCCAACAGTTTGCAGATCGTTTCGGCAATGGTCCGGATGCAATCCACCGCGCTCGACAATGCCGATGCGCGGCTGGCGCTGGACGATACCCAGCGTCGCATTGCCGCGATCGCGCAAGTCCACCGGCGGCTGTACACCAGCAACCATGTCGATCAGGTGGATATGCGGGAATATCTCGGTGCCCTGGTCGAGGAACTGGGCGAGACCTGGTCGACGCCGACGGCACCGCGGATGTTGCGGCTGGCCGCTGATCCGATTCGGCTATCGACCGATCGCGCGGTTTCGCTGGGGGTCATCGTTACCGAATTGGTCAGTAACGCCTGCAAATATGCCTATCCCGGCACGGGTAGCGACCGTTGCGGCGGCGAAGTCCGGGTGTCGCTGGTCGACGATGGCGACGCCTATTTTCGGCTTGCGGTGGAGGATGATGGCATCGGCATGGTGGCCGACGCGGCACCGCGCGGCACGGGGGTGGGCACCAAGCTGATCCGCGCGATGGCGCAAAGCCTGCAGTCGAGCGTCGAATATGGCAGCAGCGGTGCGGGCGCGCAGTCTGGCGTGCGCGCGACGCTGCGCGCTGCGCTCGGCTGACAGCCCGCCTAGCGCGGTTTGCGGAATTTATAGACGAATTGGTCGGTGCGACCGCGGATCGCGGGGTCGAAGACATTGGCCTTGTGGTCGTCCGCCGGATTGGCGAGCGCAGTGCTTTCGCCGACGAATTCGAAGCCGGCGCGGATCACCTCGGCCTTGACGGTGGCGGGGTCAATCCGGTGCGTCGTCGCGGTGCTGGCGAGGCCGCTGCCGGGATCAGCGTGGTCGATGACGATATAGCTGCCGCCGGGCTTCAGCACTTTCAGCACGGCCGCGTTCATCGCGTCGATCGACGCCTCGCCGCCCGCATTGTTAACGTCGTGATAGTTTTGGACGGTCCAGACGATGTCGACCGGTTCCGCCGCGGCGATGATGCCGGCATCCAGCACTTTGACGGAGACGTTCGGCAGGTGCAGCGCTTCGAGCGCGGGGAGCGCCTTGGTCGCATATTTGGCGCCAGCAGCGGGCCAGATCGCATAGACATGGCCGGTCTTGCCGACCACGCCCGAAAAGATCCGGGTCCAATATCCGCCGCCTGGGAAGAAATCGAGCACCTCGTCGCCCGGACCGACGCCGGAGAATGCGAGCACGTCCGCCGCCTTGCGCCGGGCATCGTCGCCCGCTTGATCGGCGCGTGCGGGATTAGCCAGCCCCGCCGCCACCGCGCGCGCGGTCTCCTTGGGGCTATGCTTGGAGGCGGGAACGCCTGCCGCCACCGCAGCGGTGGCGATCAAAGCGGCAGCCGCCGCAGCCGTCAAAAACCCACGCATCCCCGTCTCCCTCATAATGGCGCGTCAGACGTCGAGATTGGCGACGCTCAGCGCATTCTCTTGGATAAATTCGCGGCGCGGCTCGACCACATCGCCCATCAGCCGCGTGAAGATCTCGTCGGCGACATCGGCCTGCTCGATCTCGACGCGGAGCATCGAGCGCGCTTGCGGATCGAGCGTCGTCTCCCACAATTGCTCGGCATTCATCTCGCCGAGGCCCTTGTAGCGCTGGATCGCGAGGCCCTTGCGGCCTGCCGCCAGGATCGCGTCGAGCAATTGCGAGGGGCGGGCGACCATCGTCGACCCCTTCGCGGCGGTGGCGACGGGAGCCTGGGCCGGTGCCTCGGTCGCCGCCGCTTCGTCGTCGGCGGCATCGACTTCGGCTTGCGCCGCTGCCGCCGCCTTGGACGAGACGATCCGCGCGGTGTGTTCGTACGCTTCGCCCTGCTCGACCGCGAGGCCGTGCAGCTTGCGCGCTTCGGCCGAACCGAGGAACGCGCCCTCGATGATGTGATGATCGGTCACGCCGCGCCACACGCGCTCGACATGGAAGCCGCCGTCCTCGGCAAGCCTAGCCGACCAGCGTGCCTCGGGATCACCGGCATCGAGCCCGCGCACGACCTGCACCACGACGTCGCGGCGCGCTTCGAGATCGAGCGCCGGATCGAGCGCGCCGCCCATCGCCAGCGCCTCGACGATCGTCGGATCGTAGCGGCGCGGGATGTAGCGCATCAGCGTGCGCATCCGCCGAGCATGGTCGACCAAGGTGCGCAGGTCCTGCCCAGAGCGCGAACCGCCCTGCACGCCTTCGAGCACGGTGCCCGCGACGCCTGCCTCGACCAGATACTCGTCGAGCGCCGCGTCGTCCTTGAGATACACTTCCGAGCGCCCGCGGGTTGCTTTGTAAAGCGGTGGCTGTGCGATGTAGAGGTGCCCATTGGTGATGATTTCAGGCATCTGGCGGTAGAAGAAGGTCAGCAACAGCGTGCGAATATGCGCGCCGTCGACATCTGCGTCGGTCATGATGACAATCTTGTGGTAACGCAGCTTTTCCACGTTGAAATCGTCACGGCCGATGCCGGTGCCCATTGCCTGAATGAGCGTGCCGATTTCTCGCGACGACAACATTCGGTCGAAGCGCGCGCGCTCGACGTTGAGGATTTTGCCGCGCAACGGCAGGATCGCCTGAAAATGGCGGTCACGCCCCTGCTTGGCCGAACCACCAGCCGAGTCACCCTCGACCAGGAACAGTTCGGACTTGGCGGGATCGCGTTCCTGACAGTCGGCGAGCTTGCCGGGCAGCGAGGCGATGTCCATCACGCCCTTGCGCCGGGTCAGTTCGCGCGCCTTCTTGGCGGCTTCGCGCGCAGCGGCGGCGTCGATGATCTTGAGGATGATCGATTTACCGTGTGCGGGATTTTCCTCGAGCCATTCGGCAAGCTTGTCAGCCATCAGCGACTCGAGCGGCTGGCGCACTTCGGACGAGACGAGCTTGTCCTTGGTCTGGCTGCTGAACTTCGGGTCGGGCAGCTTGACCGAAACGATCGCGGTCAGCCCCTCGCGCATGTCATCGCCGGTCAGCGTGACCTTTTCCTTCTTCAACATGCCCGATTTCTCGGCATAATTGTTGAGCGTGCGCGTCATCGCGGCGCGGAACGCCGCCATGTGCGTGCCACCGTCGCGCTGCGGGATGTTGTTGGTGAAGGCGAGGACGTTTTCGTAATAGGAGTCGTTCCACTCCAGCGCGACGTCGATCGTTACGTCGTCGCGCGTGCCGCTGATCGCGACTGGCTCGGGCATCAAGGGCACTTTGTTGCGATCGAGATACTTTACGAACGCGGCGATCCCGCCTTCATAATAGAGTTCGACCGTCTTCAAATCGGCATGGCGCGCGTCGTTGAGATACAACCGCACGCCCGAATTGAGGAAGGCGAGCTCGCGGTAGCGATGTTCGAGCTTGTCGAAATCGAATTCGGTAATCTTGAAGGTGGCGGGCGAGGGGAAGAAGGTGACGCGCGTGCCCTTCTTGCCGGGCGCCGGGCCGACGATCTTGAGCGGTGCCACCGCATCGCCGAACGCGAAGCGCATGTAGTGCTCCTGCTCGTCGCGGAAGATCGTCAGGTCGAGCCATTCGCTGAGCGCGTTGACGACCGAGACGCCGACGCCGTGCAGGCCGCCTGAGACCTTGTAGGCGTTGTCGTCCGACGTATTCTCGAACTTACCGCCGGCGTGGAGCTGGGTCATGATGACCTCGGCGGCGGACACGCCTTCCTCGGTGTGGATGCCGGTCGGGATGCCGCGGCCGTTATCCTCGACCGAGACGGAGCCATCGGCGTTCAGCGTGATGTCGATCCGGTCGCAATGCCCGGCGAGTGCTTCGTCGATCGCATTGTCGGACACTTCGAACACCATGTGGTGAAGGCCGGAGCCATCATCGGTATCGCCAATGTACATGCCGGGGCGCTTGCGCACCGCGTCCAGGCCCTTGAGGACCTTGATCGAATCGGCGCCGTAGTCGCCTTGGTTCGGGGTGTTGGGGTTATTGCTTTCGGGATTTGTCGCCATGTCGAGCATATAAGGTCGGCGGGCGAAAAACGGAAGCGAAATGGGCGCTCCCGGGGGCGGGCACGGTGCGGCCTCGCGGCCGATTACGGGCTGTGCGTCGGCTGATCAGCGCGCAACCAGACTTCGGCCTCGCGTCGGTTGTCGAACCACTGGACGGTGTCGCGCTTCAAGACGCGCTGTACCTGCATCGGAGAAAGCGATTTGTCGGTGATGACCGCCAGCCGCCGTGAGGCATAACGCGGGTTGCTGAAGGCGCTTTGCAATGCCGAGATGACATCCTGCGATTGCAGACTGAAATCGGACACGTCGATCAAGGTGAGATGCTCGTGCCGCGCGAGCGCCAAGCTATCGATCGCGGCCTTTACCTCGACTGCGAGTCGGATCACCCGGGGCACATCGAACAAACCCGCCAAGGTGATGTCGACCAGCTTTTGTTGCGGATCGGCCCGTATAGTGTGCGTCGGATTCATGCCGTACTTTCGGCGATAGAGCTTTCAGATTCAATAAGGAGATAGCGATGCGCGCGCCGACGGTCGCCGGCGCGCGCATCGTTCGTCAGTTCGCGCGCGAGAAACGATCGGCGCGCTGGCCGAGCAGAGTCACTTCGACGCGGCGGTTCTGGCGCATGCCTTGCGGTGTGGCATTGGACGCGACCGGGCTGGCCTCGCCATGCCCCACAACGGCGAAGCGGGCGCGCGTCACGCCCATCTGGTCGAAAGCGCTGCGCACCGCATCAGCGCGGCGTTCGGAGAGCGCCTGGTTGTGCGCGTCGGCCCCACGTGAGTCGGTATAGCCGTCGATGGCGACGCGCACGCCCGATTCCGAGCGCAGATAGTCCGCAAGGGTGCGCAATTTGTCGATCGCGCCGGGACGCAGCACCGCGCTGTCGGTGGCGAACAGCACATCTTCGTCGAGCCGCATCGTCGCGCCGCGCGCAGTTTGGCGGAAGCCATAGCCGCGCATCGCACCGCGATCCCAGGTGCCGGGCGCAGGTGCGGCGGCAGGGCCGCGATCGTCGACCACGACGACCGTATCGCGCGATGCCCAATCGAAGCGGTCACGGCGCGGCCCGGCGGCGGCAGCGAAGGCACGATTGGCGGCATTCGCCTCGCGCGGGCTGATGAAACCGTCGCGATTGAAATCGAAATTGCGCATCACGAACGCGCGGCCACGCTCGGACCGGCGCAGTTCGGGATACAGCACCGGTACACCGCGCCCTTCGAGCCGATAGGCGCGGTCGCCGGGGCGCCAGTCGTAGCGGTCCTGCGCGTTGGCGGCGGTCGCGCCGAGCGCGATGGCGGCGGCGGTCGCTGCAAGGATGGTCTTGGTGAATGTGGTCATCGGTCGTCTCCATGGCCCCCGCCATGGGATGGCACTGCTCCCGCGCGATTGAACGGCGGGTGAGTTCGGCCGACAGCTTCTGTTCAGCGGGTGCCGAGCGTCAGGCGGAGGGCGCCCGAGCCGAGATCGGCGAACAGTGCGTCCTCGGTTCCCGTCATCCACACTTGCCCCTTGCCGGACAGCCGATCGAACAGCGCGGCGCGGCGGACTGGGTCGAGATGCGCCGCCACCTCGTCGAGCAGCAGCACCGGCGCGGCGTCGGTGCGCTCCGCCACCAGATCGGCATGGGCGAGGATCAGGCCGAGCAGCAGCGCCTTTTGCTCGCCGGTCGAGCACAGCCCGGCAGCCTGACCTTTCCCGAGATGCGTCACCGCCAGATCGCTGCGATGCGGGCCGATCAGCGCACGCCCGGCCGCTGCATCGCGCGCGCGGCTGCGGGCGAGGTCGGCGGCAAGCGTGTCGCCCGCCCCGGTCCATCCCTCCAGCGCAAGCCCGGCGCGGGCGAACGGGCCGTCGGGCTGTTCGATCAACCGCTCGGCCAGCGCCGCCACCGACTCTCGCCGCGCCGAATCGATCGCCGCGCCATGCTCGCCCATTTGCACTTCGAGCGCGGACAGCCAGTCGCGGTCTGGCGCGCCGTCCTCCGCCAGCAAGCGGTTGCGCGCGCGCATCGCGGCTTCGTAGCGATTCGCGTGGACGGCATGGGCCGGGGACAGGGCCAGCGTCAGCCGGTCGAGAAAGCGGCGGCGTTCTCCCGCCGGCTCGACGAACAGCCGGTCCATCGCCGGGGTCAGCCATAGCACGGTCAGCCATTCGGCCAGCGCTGTTGCCGCCACCGCCGATCCTTGCACGCGGACGATGCGGCGTTCGGGCGCGGCGGCTTGCGTGCCGGTCGCGATGGCGACGTCGCCGATCAGGTCCGCGGCAACGCCGAAGCCGCCGGGGCCGGTCTGGCGCGCGATGTCGCCCAGCGCCGCGCGTCGCAAGCCCCGGCCAGGGGCGAGCAGCGACACCGCTTCCAGCACATTGGTCTTGCCCGCGCCATTCTCGCCGGTCAGCACAACAAATCCCGGCCCCGGCGCAATCGTCAGATCGGCATGGTTGCGAAAATCGGTGAGGATCAGGCGCGCGAGCATGACGCCCGCTCTACCGGGTCGCGCAGCTTTCGCAATTTACGCGAATCGTTACGCCGCAACGGCCTCGCGGCGGTTGCTGAGATAGGAGGCCATTTCCGGCCCGAGTTCGCGCTGCGCCTTCAGATAGGCGACCGGCGTGACGATGCCGAGTCGCGCGCGCGCAACATCGATCGGTTCGGCGAGCAGCGCCTCATAATCCTCGCCCGAAATCCATTTTGCGCGGCGGCCATTTCGATAGCCCTCCCACACGGCCTTTGCGAACAGCGTATTGCGCGTGACGCCAAGGCTCTTGAGCGCCGCGGCACCGCCGATGAACGCCCAGCCGAGCCCGCCGACCTGCGCATAGCTGAACGCGACAAGGCACGCCTCGCCGAGCGATTCGTCGGCCTTGTACCCGGTCAGCACGTGCCAGATGTCATGCGTGTCGCGCACCCGCCGTCCGAACCAGGCGTAGGGATGCTGCACCTGATCCTCACTGATGACCTTGCTGACTGCGACCAGGCCATCGGCCGAATAGCCCGTCGTGGCGAGGAAATCGCGGTAGGCCGCACCGACCGTGCCGGGCGCGAAGCGCGCGACGAAGGCGGGGTCGGAGAACCGCTCGGCCAGTTCGACCTGTTCGCACGCCAGCCGCCCGCCCTCCGAGGTCGCGATCAGTCGCGCGTAGTTCATCGGCGCATTGCCGACGTTGAGCGCGCGCATGATGCGGAACACCTGCGTCGTATCATCGCCATCGGCGAGCAGAATGCGAATCGCGTCGAACGCGGTGCGCCAGTCGCGACGACCGCTCGTGCCGGGGAAGGGAGGAAGCTTTGCCATCGACTCGGATCCTTACTGACACCTATGTCAATAAACCGTTGCGGGTTGACGGTCAAGCGTGCCGTACCGTCATCGCTATCCTGAACGATCGATCGGGCTCCGGGTTTGAAACTGAGCTGTGAAAGACGATATGAGGCGGCATGACCCAGATTACCGTCGCCGCGCTGCAACTCGCCTTCACGTCCGATATAGACGCGAACATCGCCAATGTTACCGACCTGGTGCGCGAGGCGGCAGGAAGGGGCGCGCAGGTCATCCTGCCGCCAGAACTGTTCGAAGGCGAATATTTCTGCCGGGTGGAGGATGAAGGGCTTTTCGCCAATGCTAAGCCGGTCGGGCAGCACAAGGCGGTGCTGGCGATGCAGAAGCTTGCCGCTGAACTGAACGTGACGATCCCGACCAGCTTCTTCGAGGCGGATGGCCCGCACCATTACAATTCGCTGGCGATGATCGGCCCTGATGGCGCGGTACTGGGCGTGTATCGCAAGAGCCACATTCCCGATGGGCCGGGCTATGAAGAGAAATTCTATTTCCGGCCGGGCAATACCGGGTTCAAGGTGTGGCCGGGGCCGGATGCGACGACGCTCGGCGTCGGCGTGTGCTGGGACCAATGGTATCCCGAGACGGCGCGCGCGCTGATGCTGATGGGATCGGACGTGTTGTTTTTTCCGACCGCGATCGGCAGCGAGCCGCACGACACCTCGCTCGACACCGCGCGACTGTGGCGGCGCGCAATGGTCGGGCATGCCGTGTCGAATGTAGTGCCGGTCGTGGCGGCGAACCGGATCGGGGTGGAACACGGCCAGACCTTCTACGGCACCAGCTTCATCACCGATGAACGCGGCGACATTCTGGCAGAGCTTGGTCGCGAGGAAACCGGCGTGATCGTCGCGACGCTCGATCTCGAGCGGATCAAGCGCCACCGCGCCGCGTTCGGCTTTTTCCGCGATCGCCGGCCCGATCTCTACGGGCGGCTCACCCAGGATATCTGACGACGCATATTTGATGACGAACTCGTCACTCGCCGCGCATGCTGCTGGGGCGTAAACCGCCGCGATGGATATCGAAGTCAGCGCCGAAGCCAAGGACAAACGCCTCAACCGGCTGGTCGCGGTCACCGTCGTGATCTTGTCGGTGGTCATGGGGCTGGGCAATATCAAGGACGGCAACATCGTCCAAAACATGGCGCAGGCGAAGGCCGATTCGGTCGATCGCTGGGGCGAGTATCAAGCGACGCGAACCAAATTGCACATTGCAGAGACGGCGCGCGGCGAAATGGTCGTGCTCGCTGCGACCCCCGGCGCGAAGGCCGCTGCAAGCGTCGCGATCGTCCGGCTCGATGGCGAGATCGCCAAATACCGGGCAGAGGCACCGGCGCTCGCGAAACAGGCGCAAGGCTTTGCCGATCGCTACGACGCGCTCAACGTGCATGACGATCAGTTCGATGCGAGCGATGCCGCGCTGTCGACCGCAATTTCGGTCGCGGCGGTGGCTGCGCTGGCGGAGAGCTTTCCCTTGCTCGTCGCCGGTTGGGTGTTCGGCGCATTCGGGCTGTTCATGGGGCTGTGCGGCTTTGCGGGATGGGCGTTCCATCCCGACGTGCTCAGCACCTTTCTGGGCTGAGCGCGCGGGGCGGGGCCCTTCTTACGCCGTCATCGCCTTAGCCAACACCGCTCGACTCCACGATCGGCTCCAGCCCGAACGCCAGCCATTGTGCGCGGCTGCGGCACACGTTGGTGGGCGAGTCGGGGTTTGTGAGACGGTCCTCGAAGCAATATTGCGGCCCGGCTTCGCGGCGTGGTGCGGTTGCGGCGAGGGCATCGAACAGGCGTGGCGTCGGTACGTCCATCTCATGCGCCGCGCGCACGATCCGCTGCCAGCGCCCGCCCTCGGGTAGCGGCGCGGCGGTTGCGCTGGCGGTCAGGATCAAGGCAAAGGTCAGGCTCATGGCAGTCTCCATCATGGCACCGGAAATCGGCTATGACGCGAGGTGCATTATCTGCGCCATACACCTAAGCTGTTGTTATAACGTGCTATAGCGATTCTACCCGTACAGATCGCTCGGGACGGGACACCAGCGTTTGGGATTCGGCGCGGAGATTAGGCGTCGCGCAGCTCCAGCGCCCGGGCGAAGACGGCTTCAAACATCTCGGTCGTCAGCCGCCCGGTATTCTGGTTGTAGCTGGAGCAGTGATAGCTATCGATCAGGATGCGGCCATCGGGCATGCGATGTTCGGCAAGGTGGCCAAAGCGGCATTTGGGCAGCTTGCCGCCGAGCATCTTGACTGCCGATTGATGCGCCGTCTGGCCCAGGGCGACGAAAATGCGGGCGTTAGGCAGGGCGCTTGCCTGCCCCTCCAGGAAGGGGCGGCAATTGCGGATTTCCTCTGGCGTCGGCTTGTTCTGCGGCGGCAGGCATTTGACCGCGTCGAGAATCATCGCACCGGTCAGCGCGAGCGTATCGTCGGGCTTGCCCTCATAGTCGCCCATGGCGAGGCCGTATTTGGCGAGCGTATCGAACAATAACGGGGCGGAGCGATCCCCCGTGAACGGGCGGCCAGTGCGATTCGCGCCATATTGCGCAGGCGCGAGGCCGATGATGCCGAGCCACGCGGCGCGATCGCCAAAGGCGGTGATGGGGCCATTCCACCAATCGGGATGCTCGGCCTGCAGGCTTTCGCGCAGCGCGACGAGGCGCGGGCAGCGCGGGCAATCGCGCGGGGGTTCGGTTTCGGGGATTGGGCTGGGTGCGAAGTTCATCGCTTTGCGATAGGCGTGTTCACGTGCCGACCTCAAGCAATACTCCCCGCTATGCGATTGCGATCGGATCGAACCGGCGCGGGCGGCATGGTAGCCCCACCGATGAGGTGGCCGCAGCGGTCGCGTCCCTCACCGGCGTGGTCGCGGTGTCGCGGATCGTGGCGAGTGACCCGGTCGGGCCGTCGATCCGCCGTTATGCCAATGCGGTGGCGCTGGTCGACAGTGCCGACGAACCGCCCGCAATGCTGGCCAGGCTCAAAGCGATCGAGCGCGGCTTCGGGCGGCGGCGTGGGCAGCGCTGGAGCGCGCGCGTGATCGATCTCGATATCGTCCTGTGGTCGGGCGGGCCGTGGTCCTCGCCCGGGCTGACGGTGCCGCATGTGGCGTTCCGGGAGCGCGATTTCGTGCTTGGACCGTTGCTGAGCGTCGCACCCGACTGGCGCGATCCGCTGAGCGGGCTGCGTGTCCGTCATTTGCACGCGCGGCTATTACCTACGCTGCCTCGGGTTGACCAAGCGGGAAGGCGACCCTAACGCGTCCCCGGTGTGGGCCCGTAGCTCAGTTGGTAGAGCAACGGACTTTTAATCTGTAGGTCTCGGGTTCGAGTCCCGACGGGCCCACCACTCCCAAAAAAAATGCGCCTGCAGCGAGAGCCGCGATCATCGATCGCCGCTCCCGCTGCAGGCGCTTGGCGTTCCGGATTACTTTAGAAGGCTGCCGAGATCGAGAACACCACCTGGCCGGCTGCGATCGACGAACCGTCCTTGGTCGAGGAGAAGTTCGGCAGCAGATAGGCTGATTTCGCCCGCGTGATATCGGTCCCGGTATAGGCGATGCCGAGCGTGACCGGCTTGAAGGTCACATCGACGCCGACGAGATAATCGACATACGAGCCGGTCGGCGTAACGCTGGTGCCGTTCGGACCCAGGCCGGGGTTTCCGTCCGAATAGCCGACATGCGCCTTCGCGGTGATCGGCGTCTTGGGAATGCCGACGCTGGCATCGCCCCACAGATACAGATTGTCTTCACTCTGCCCACGGCTGAACGGCGTGTTCGAGAAGTTGCCGAGCGCGCGCTGCTTCGGCGCATAGGCAACCCCGGCGAGCGCGGTAACTGGGCCGAGCGTGCCCGACAGCTTCACATACCCCTCACCAAAGTCGGTCAGGTCGGAACCGCCCGGATACATGTACCACGTAACGCCCACGTCGATCGCGGTGCCGCTGCCAAGGCTGCGCTTATACCCGCCGATCAGGTCGAGCTCCATATTGGACCCGCCGAACTGACCCCAGCCCGCCAGGTTGGATGCCCAGGTCCCGACGTAAAAACCGCTTTCGTGAGCGATCGTGATGCCACCCTGGATCGCGGCTTCCTCGTCGCTTTGCGACACGCCGCGGAAGCGATAGTCGGACACGAGCGCGACCGATCCGGACACGGTGATGGGGGGGGGAGGCGCAGTGTCCTCAGCGAAAGCGGGAGCGGCCGAGAGCAGAAGGCTGGCGGCGGCGGCTACGTAAAACTTCATGGGACCTCCAAATATGTTTGGTTAGGTTCCCGCCTGCTGTCCGAACCGTCGCCGCCTCTCCCTACCCGCGCATCTCCACAATGACGGCAAGGGGGCGGCGATCGGCCAGACACCAAAAAAGTATCCGGGGTGCCTTGCTGAATTTATGCTGAATTGTGACGAAACATTGCTGAAGGGCGACCGCCAGGGCTTGGCAGCGCTTATGCCGGACCGCCGTTGCCCGTCGGCAACACAATCTCGGCGCGCAAACCCCCTTGCGGCCGGTTGGTCAGGGTAAAGACGCCATCATGCTCGGCCACTGCCTTGGCAACGATCGCCAGACCCAGGCCCAAACCGATCGTGTCGCGCCCGCGCGCCACATCGAGCCTGACAAACGGATCGAGCACGCGGACCAAGGAAGCCTCAGGAATGCCAGGTCCATCATCTTCAACGCTCAGCACGATACGGTCGGACTCCTGTGCCAACGATAGGAAAACCTTGTCGCCATATTGCAGCGCATTCTCGACCAGATTGACCATGGCGCGCTTGATCGTGATCCGGCGCAGCGGCAGTTCGAGATGGGCCGGCCCATCATAGGAACCATCGCGCCCGCGATCGGACATGTCGTCGCACAACGTCGCGCACAGCACGGCGAGATCGGTCATCGCGCGCGGCTCGACCTCATCCTCACCGCCGAGATAGGCGAGCAGCGAGGCCACCATCGCGGACATTTCCTCGACATCCGCCTCGATCGACGCGCGAATGCCCGAATCCGCAATCTGGTCCGCGCGCAGCCGCAGTCGGGCCAGCGGGGTGCGCAGATCATGGCCGACCGCCGCCAAGGCCTGCGTGCGATCCTCGATCAACCGGTAAATCCGCGCATGCATTCGGTTGAAGGCACCCGTCACCCGCCGTACCTCGCTCGGCCCGATCTCGGGGACCGCCTCGTCGCGATCGCTGCCGCTCCCAACGCGGTCTGCGGCTAGTGCAAGCCGGCGCAGGGGAAGCAGCGTGCGGCGTACGAGCAACCCGCCCATCAGGATCAGCACGGCGGCGGGAATCATCGCAAGCAAGACCCGCTCGATCACTTGATCGCGCATATGGATCGCCTGGCGCGTGCGAAAATGCAGCCAGCTGCCGTCGGAAAGCTGCACGCCGCCGGCGGTGCTCGCGCGGCGGGCGGCCGACGACAGGTTCATCCGCAACCCCGCACGTGCCAGGTCGGGCTCCCATCCCACGATCTGATGATACATCGGGTCGAGATCGGCGGACGCTGGTGGCGGGGGCAGGCCCGGGGCCCAGCGGATTTCGTAGCGGCTGGTGGTCAATTCGCGCGCGAGTGCCGGGCGCGCCGCGGGCGGCTTCTCGTCGACCAGTTTGCGTGCGATGATCAAATGCTCGGCCAGCCGCCGGGCCTCGTCATCGCGGACGGAGAACTGGCTGGCCCGTTCGTAGAGCAGCGCGGACACGCCGAACTCGAGCACCATCGCCAATAGCAGGATCGCGAAAACCTGCCCGATCAATCCCGCCGAACCGTGCAGCCGTCGGAAGATATTCGCGTTCAAGCCGGTGCTCAGTCGCGCGTCACGGGGGCCGTGAACATATAGCCGATGCCCCGCACCGTCGCGATCGGCGCCTCCGCGCCCGCGCTCGACAATTTGCGGCGCAAGCGGCTGACCAGCACGTCGATGCTGCGATCCGAACTGTCGCCAAGCCGCGTGCGCGACAATTCGATCAGCCGTTCGCGCGCGATCACCCGCCCGCTATGGTCGCACAAGGTAACCAGAAGATCGAACTCGGCACCCGTAAGATCGACCAGGCCGCCGGTCGGCGACAGCAATTCGCGGCGCGGCAGATTGAGCGACCAGCCATCGAAGGTCAGTATGCCGGTGGCGCGCTGCTCCGCTGCCTGACGCTCCGCGCCGCCGCGCCGCAGCACCGCACGCACCCGTGCCAGCAATTCGCGCGTGCCGAACGGCTTGGCGATATAATCGTCCGCGCCCAGTTCCAGCCCGACGACGCGGTCGGTTTCCGACCCCTTGGCCGAGACGAAAATAATCGGCACGTCGCTCTTCTGTCGGATCGCGCGGCACAGATCGATGCCGTTGGTTCCCGGCAGCATGATGTCGAGCAGGACCAGATCGACCGGCCCCTGCCCTAGCGCGAGCCACATTTCGGGTGCGGTGCCGACGGGGCGCACGGTGAAACCGTTTTCCTGCAGCGCACGCGTCGTCAGCGTGCGCAGCGGGGGATCATCCTCGACGAGGACGATCGTTGGCATCATGGCTGCGGGTTCTTGGCTGTGCATGCACCAGGCGGGGTAAAGCACCGCGCCCGGAGCGGTCAATGCGCCGAGCGGCCGATCGGGCGTAAGAAACACTTCGTTACGCTTGCGTGAAGCGTCGATAAAATCGACGCTCTAGTTGGAGGCTTAGTTCTCGAGGACAAGGAACTCTACATGGTCCGTTTCATCGCGGCTGCGGCGCTTGCGCTGATTGCAACGCCTGCTCTTGCGAGCGAGCGGGCGCACACGCCGCAGCAGGTTTCCGATGCGTTCATGGCTGGCTGCTCGGTGCAGCATGTTCACGCCCCGGCGTGAACTAAAGCTGAGTTCGTCGGCCTGAAAGGGTAGCGGCAGGTGCTGCGCCCCGTGGTGCGCGGCGATTGTCAGAGTCCGCAAAACTTGTTAGTCCGATGATCGAAAGTGCAGTGTGTGCAATATGCGAGACATGCCGGGAGCATTCCAACTCGGTACCGTTCGGCCGGAGTGCGCCGCGCATCCCGGACGGGCTCCGCTGGTCCTGAATTGTAATCGTTCCTAAAGTCTGGCGAGGGTCGAGTGGCAGTCGAACGCGTAGGGTGGCGCATCGCGATGCGATGGCTGGCGGAAATCGTCGGGCCAGATATGCCGTATGTGCGGCTCGCCATCCTGTATGGCGTGGCGATCAGCTTGCTGTCGCTGGCGACGCCGATTTCGGTTCAGTTGCTGATCAACAGCGTCGCCAACACGGCATTGCCCGCCCCGTTATGGACTTTGGCGGGGCTCCTTTTGGGATTGCTGTTGCTGGTCGCGGCGCTCAGCGCGCTGCGGGTGTGGATGATGGCGCTGTTCGAGCGGCGCCTGTTCGCGCGCATCGTCGCCGAGATTACGATCCGCGCCGTCCACGCGCAGGACCCCTTCTTTTCCGATCAGAATCGCGGTGACCTGTTCAACCGCTATTTCGATCTGGTGGTGGTGCAAAAGGCGGTGCCGAGCTTGGTGATCGGTGGCTTCACGATCATCCTGCAATCGGCCGTCGGGCTTGCCGTCACCAGTTTCTATCATCCCTTCTTCCTCGGTTTCAACGCGCTGCTGGTGCTCGTCATCCTGGCGATCTGGCTGATCTGGTCGCGCGGCTCGATCCGCTCGGCGGTCGCGCTCAGCCATGCCAAGCATGATACTGCGCGCTGGCTGGAAAGCGTCGGCGGTTCGAACGGCTTCTACAAATCCAGCCGCCATCTCAATTTCGCGATGGATCGGTCGGAAGCCGCCACCGCCGCCTATATCAGCCGGCATCGGCATTATTTCCGATACAGTTTCACGCAGACGGTCGCTTTTCTGTTGGTGTTTGCATTTGCCAACGCGGCCTTGCTCGCACTCGGCGGCAATCTGATCTTGAGCGGCGAACTGTCGATCGGGCAGCTGGTCGCCGCCGAGCTGATCCTGAGCGGCGTGTTCTACGGCGTTGCGCAACTCGGCTGGTATCTCGATTCGCTGTATGATCTGATCGCGAGCTCGGAGGAATTGTCGCTCCTCTTCGCCATTCCGCAGGAGCCGCCCGTCACCGTCGCCGGGCGCGCGCCGGCCGATGGGGCGGTGCGGCTCGACGGCGTGGTCACCGAAGGCGCGCGCTTCGATTTCGCGCTTGCGGCGGGTGAGCAATTGGTCACGATGACCGATGGCGGGGCCGAACGGATGTTGTCGATGGTGTTGAAGCGCCATGTCGTGCCCGAACGCGGGCTGGTTACCGTCGGCGGGGCCGACATCGCATCGTTCGACATGTACCTGTTGCGCTCGGAAGTGATGGTGCTCGATCGCCCGTCGATCGTCGAAGTGAAGATTCGCGAATATCTCTCCCTGGCGCTCGAGGATGCGGGGTCGGGCGTGAGTTCGAGCGCGATGCTCGAGGCGCTGGAAGCAGTCGGCTTGCGCGATCGCGTCGCGCGGCTGCCGCAGGGGCTCGATACCGTGCTCGCCGCCTCGGGCTATCCGCTGTCGATCGGCGAGCTGATGGCGCTCAAGCTGGCGAACGCCTTGCTGGTGCGCCCGCACGTACTGATGTTGTCGCAACTCTATGATCTGTTGCCGGCCGAGCGACTGGTCAGCGTGCTGGCGCGCCTGCGCGAGGCTGGGACGACCGTGCTGCTCTCGACCGGACGACCAGAGGACATTGCGCTCGACGGCTGGTTCTATCTCGAGCCGCACCGGCAGCGGCGCTTCGAAACGCGCGAGGCGCTGATCGCCGCGCAGCAGCAGGGGGCGGGCAATGCCGTACAGGGCTGAACGCCTCGTCCATTTCATGACGCTGGCCGGTATGCGCGCGCCGCGTTTTGCCGTCGTCGTCGCGTGGATGTTGGTGCTCGGCATCGCGATCGCGGTGGCGATCATGGCATTCGTCCCGTGGCTCCAGACGGCGGCGGGGGCCGGGCAGGTCGTTGCGCTCGACCCCGATGAGCGGCAGCAGCAAGTGACCGCGCTCGTCCCCGGTCGGGTCGACCGCTGGTACGTCAAGGACGGGCAGCATGTCGCACGCGGGGATCCGATTGCGCGCGTGGTCGATCTCGACCCCGATCTGTTGTCGCGCCTCGCCGCCGAACGCGCGCAGGTGCTGGCCGAAATCGCTTCGGTCGAACAAAGCCGCGCGGTCGCCAGCATCGACGTCGCGCGCTCCCGGCAATTGCTCGCCGAGGGCCTCGGCTCGCGCCGCGACTACGAACAGACGCAGATCAAGGTGGCCGACACCGGCGCCAAGCTCGCCGAATCGCGCGCGAAGCTCAACCGAATCGACATCGCGCTCAACCGCCAATCGGCGCAATTGGTCCGCGCCCCGCGCGACGGCCGCTTGCAACAATTGAATGCGGTGAGTGGCAGCGCGGTCGTCTCGGCGGGCACCGTGCTGGCGGTGATTGCGCCCGAACGGGTCGAACGCGCGGTGGAATTGTATGTCGATGGCCGCGACGTGCCGCTCGTCCGCGTCGGCCGCCACGTCCGCCTGCAATTCGAGGGCTGGCCCGCGATCCAGTTCAGCGGCTGGCCCTCGGTCGCGCAAGGCTTGTTCGACGGGCAAGTGCGCTCGATCGACCCCAATGCCACGCCCGATGGCCTGTTCCGCATCCTGGTCGAGCCGCAGCCGGGCAAGCCCGCCTGGCCGAGCAACGACTATGTCCGTCCCGGCGGCAAGGTGCGCGGCTGGGTGCAGGGCGAGACGGTGCTGATCGGCTATGAATTGTGGCGGCAATTGAATGATTTCCCGCTGGAATTCGGGCGCCGCCCAACAGTCGAGATCAAGGGCAAGGCCAAGGCACCGAACGCCAAGAGCGATTCGGACGATTCGGCCAAGAAATGATCCGTTTGGCTTTTATGCGGCTGGTCGCCCCCATCCTTCTCATGCTGTTCCCTGGCGTTGCGCTGGCGCAAGTCGCGCCGCTGACGCTCGACGAGGTGCTGCGGTCCTCGGCGCGCTCGGCACCACAGATCATCGAGGCGCTGGCGCGCGTTCGCCAGGCCGAGGGCCGCGCGCTCTCCGCCGATGGCGCGTTTGATACAGTCTTCGATGTTGACGGCCGATCGCGCGTCGCGGGCTATTATGACGGCACGGTGGTCGAGGGCCGCGCGACACGACCGCTGACCAACAATGGCGGCTACGTCTACGGCAATTATCGCGCCTCGCGCGGGTCCTTCCCGATCTATGAGGACCAGGCCTATACCAACCGGCTGGGCGAGGCGAAGGTCGGTGCGCTGTTCGCGCTGCTGCGCGATCGGGTGGTGGACGAACGCCGGACGCGTCGCGCGGTTGCCGCGACGGATATCGACGTCGCGCGCTTCGAAGGCGAAATGGCGGCGATCGGCGTGCAGCGCCGCGCGGTCGATGCCTATCAGACGTGGGTCGCCGCGGGGCTGCGGCTGAGCGCCTATCGCGACTTGCTGTCGCTGGCTGAGCGCCGCCGCAGCGCGATCGCGCGGCTGGTGCAACTTGGCGCGCGGCCTGACATCCTGCTGACCGAGAATGACGCGAATTTGCTGCGGCGACGCGGGCTCGTGCTGCGCGCGGAACAGGATCTTGCAGGGGCCGCCAACGCGCTGTCGCTGTATCTTCGCGATGCGGAAGGCAACCCGCTGACGGTATCGCCCGATCGGTTGCCGCCTGATGCCTCGGCGCTTGCCGGGGTCGCGCGCGCGCCGCGGCTCGCCCCCGCGGTCGCGCGCTATGATTATCGCGCGATCCTTACCCGCATCGATCAGGCGACCGCGCGGCTACTGCTCGCGCAGAACGATCTGTCGCCGCGGCTCGATCTGCGCGGCGAGCTCGGCAAGGATCTCGGCAGCGTCGGGCTGGGCGGGTCGACCCGAACCCCGCTAGAAGCCGTCGTCGGCTTTCGCTTCAGCGTGCCGCTGCAGAATCGCGCCGCCAAGGGCCGGGTGGCGGAGGCGCGCGCCGAAATCGATGCGCTCGACCAGCGCAGCCGGTTCCTGCGCGACCAGATCGCGGTGGAGGTCGAATCGATCGTGATCGCCGCGGATGGCGCGGAGCGGCTGGCGAGCGTTTCCGAAACCGAACGAACTCTCGCCGATCGCCTGGCCGCCGCCGAACGTCGGCGCTTCGAGCTTGGCACCGGCGATTTCTTCCTGGTCAACCAACGCGAGGAAACCGCCAACGACGCCCGCCTCCGCCTGATCGACGCGCAAGCCCGCATCGCCGCGACGCGCGCCGAACTCGCCGCTGCCACCGCCGATCGCGCCGCGCTGGGCCTGACGCGCTGACCATTGGCGATTGCGCGGTGGCGCATGATCGCGCAACGCGGCGACACGGCGGCGGGCGTGACCGGCCGGATCAATCCGCCGCGACCGGAGTTCCTGCCGCTATGTCCGCCACCCCCGAAGATATCCGCCATCCCCCGTGGACGATCGTAGCGGTCATCACGACCGCGCTGGCGGGCGGGGTGTTGTGGCTGCTCGGCTGGGCAGTCGGGGAGATCGGAGAGGGCGAGCTGCGCTTCCCGTTCGACCGCGCGATCCTGTTGTGGGTGCGCGGTGGGGTGGCGCATGGCGTGCCGCCGGGGCCGCCGTTGCTGACCCAAGCAATGCTCGACATCACTGCGCTTGGCGGGGTGACGGTGCTCGTCCTGGTGACCTCGCTGGTCGCCGGGTTCCTGATCGCCGCGCGCCACTGGCTGACGCTGGCGCTGGTGGTGGCCGGCACGCTCAGTGGGTCGCTGGTGGTGGCTGCGGTGAAGGGGATGGTCGGGCGCGTCCGGCCCGACGTTACCGATCATCTCGTCCAAGTGTATGACGCGAGCTTCCCGAGCGGACATGCGGCGAACAGCGCCTGCGTCTATCTGACCCTCGCCTTGCTGCTGTTGCAGATCACCAGCGGGCGCGCGGTGAAGCGCTACATCCTCGCGGCGACCATGCTGCTGGTCAGCGCGATTGGTGCGAGCCGTATCTACCTCGGCGTACATTGGCCGAGCGACGTGCTGGGCGGATGGATCTTCGGCGCGCTGTGGGCAGTCGCGTGGTGGGCGCTCGGCTCGGCGATCCGCCTGCGCGTGGCGGGCGCGACGCCGTCGCAACCCGAATAGCCGTTCATCTCCCCGCAAGGGTGGCGGGAGCACCGCCGCCCGGCACACGCCCAATCGTTTCCGGGTGGCGACGAAACGGACTTGTGATAGTATCTCATTACATCTATTGCACTGCAGCGCACCTGTAGAAAGTCTCCCATGAAATCGAAATTCGTTTTGCTCGCCACTGCCATGCTGTTCGCCGCCCCTGCGGTCGCCCAGACCACGCCCACGGCGATCGGCCCCGGCGATCAGGGCCCCGACATCGTGGTGACCGGCGTGGTGCCGAAGAGCGAAACCGACGTGCTCTCCGGCACATCGGTGCTGCGTGGCGCCGAACTGACGCGCAGCCTGCGGCCAACGATCGGCGACACGCTGGCCAAGTTGCCGGGCGTTTCCGCCACCTCGTTCGGGCCGAGCGCGTCACGCCCGGTGCTGCGCGGTTTTCAGGGCGAGCGGATTCGCGTGTTGACCGACGGGATCGGATCGATCGACGTGTCGAACACCAGCGTCGATCACGCGGTGATCATCGATCCGCTGCTGGCCGAGCGGATCGAAGTGCTGCGCGGTCCGGCGGCGCTGCTCTACGGTTCGTCGGCGGTCGGCGGCGTGGTCAACGTGATCGACACGCGCATCCCGCGCTCGGTGCCGGAGGCGGGGTATCGCTTGTCGGGCATCGGCACCTATGGTTCGGCCGCGAACGAGCGGACGGTCGGTGCCGCCGGGGATTTGGCGCTGGGCAAGCATTTCGTCGTCCACGCCGACGGTTCCTATACGAAATCCGGCGATCTGCGGATCGGTGGCTATGCCTTGACCGATCAACGCCGCCGCGAAGCGCTCGCGACCAGCCGGCTCCCGGTCGACCCCGCCAATACCGACCCGATCGATTATGCCGCGAACGCCGCGGTGCGCGGCACGCTGCCCAACACCGCCGCGCAGACCTGGACCGCCGGGGTGGGCGCGTCGTTGATCACCGATACCGGCTCGCTCGGCGTGTCTTACAGCCATTATGATAGCCTGTACGGCGTGCCGATCCGCTATGCGACGCTGCCCGGCGAAGGGCAGGAGGCTCCGCGGCTCAGCATCGTGCAGAACCGCGTCGACCTGCGCGGCGAAGTGCAGACCGGCGGCGGCTTCCTCGATCGCATCCGCATTCGCGCAGGCCATGCCACCTATCGCCATTTCGAGCTTGCGCCCGACGGCGCGATCGGGACGGCGTTCTACAACAACGGCACCGAAGGCCGGCTCGAGCTGGTGCAAGCCAAGCGCGGTGGCTGGCAGGGCGCATCGGGCGTTCAATTCTTCAACCGCGTGTTCGACGTGAAGGGCGACGAGGCGTTCCTCCCCAAGAATGAGACCAACCAGACCGGCCTCTTCACGGTGCAGCAACTCGACCTCGGCAAACTGAAGGCCGAAGCGGGTGTGCGCTACGAGATGACCGACGTCGCCGCGCGCACGCCGGTCGGCGATCTGCGTTTTTCGGACGCGTCGCGGCGCTTCGATGCCGTGTCGGGTTCGGTCGGCATGTCCTATGGGCTGACCGACGCGGTGCGCGTCGGCATCAATCTGTCGCACACCGAACGCGCGCCCTCCGCTGAGGAACTGTTCGCCAACGGCGCGCACGCGGGGACGCAGGCGTACGAGCTCGGCAATCCGAACTTCCGCCTGGAAAAGAGCAATGGTGCCGAGTTGACGCTGCACGCGCATGGCACGGGCTACAGCTTCGATGCCTCGGCCTATTACACGCACTTCAACGACTATATCTCGGAAAACCAGGTCGATCCGTCGATCTGCGAAGCCGCCGCCGCGCCGAGCGGACGGACGGTCGATTTCCCCTGCTTCCAGTCGATTCAGGCGGATGCGACCTATTACGGCGTCGAGGCGCAAGGGTCGGTCCTGCTGGGCCAGATCGGCGGGTATAAGATCAACGCCGATGCGCTGGGCGATTATGTCCGCGCGACGATCCGCGATCAGGGACCCGCGCCGCGCATCCCGGCGGCGCGCGTGCTCGGCGGTCTGGAAGCGCAATCGGAAGCGCTGGCCGGTCGCGTCGAGGTCGAGCATGTGTTCGACCAGAACCGCATCCGCGCGTTCGAAACGACGACGCCCGCCTATACGATGGTCAACGCGTCGCTCGCGATCACGCCGTTCCCGACCAATCGCAAGCTGTCGCTGACGCTCAGCGCGAACAATCTGTTCGACGTCGATGCGCGCCGCGCGGCGAGCTTCCTCAAGGATTTCGCACCGCTCGCCGGCCGCGACATCCGCGCGACGCTGCGCTTCAGCCTGTAACGATCATCCCTGGGAGCGCTCGCCAAGCGCGCGCTCCCATGCCAACGCATCGCGCACGATCGTGTCGAGATCAGCGCGTTTCGGCGTCCAGTCGAGCGTGGCGAGGATCGCTGTATTATCCGCGATCAACTCCCCCGCGTCGCCGGCGCGGCGGCCTTCGATCACGCGATTGAGCTTCAGGTTGGTCACGCGGTCGACGGCGTCGAGCACCTCGAGCACCGAAAAACCCTTGCCATAGCCGGCGTTGAGCGTGTGGCTCCGCGTCGGTTCGGCGACCAGCACCGCGAGTGCGGCGACATGCGCCGCCGCCAGATCGCTGACATGGATGTAATCGCGTACCCCAGTGCCATCGGGCGTGGCATAATCGGTGCCATAGACGCCAACGCTCGCGCGCTTGCCCAGTGCCGCCTCGACCGCGATCTTGATCAGGTGCGTGGCCCCCACCGTCGATTGCCCGCTGCGCTGCTGCGGGTCGGCCCCTGCCACGTTGAAATAGCGCAAGGCTGCGTAATTGATCGGGTGCGCCGCCGCGACATCGCGCAGCATCGCCTCGGTCATCAGCTTCGACGTGCCGTAAGGGTTGATCGGCACGGTCGGATCGCCCTCCGCCACCGGTACCTTCACGGGCGTGCCATAGGTCGCCGCTGTCGAGGAGAAGATGAAGTGGCGCACGCTGCACACCACCGCGCTCTCCAGCAACGCCCGGCTCGCAACGGTATTGTTGCGATAATATTTAAGCGGATCGCTTACCGATTCGGGCACGATGATCGATCCGGCGAAGTGCATGACCGCCTTTACACCCTGCTCGCGCATCGTCGCGCGCACCAGCGCATCGTCCTCGATCTCGCCGCGCACCAAGGTCGCACGCGGGTCGACCAGCCAGTCGAACCCGGTCGACAGATTGTCATACACCACCACCCGGTGCCCCGCATCGAGCAGCGCCAACACCGCATGGCTGCCGATATAGCCCGCCCCGCCCGTTACCAGTACCGATCCGTCCAGCATGCGTATCCGCCCTTTTTGTCTTGGGTTCCCGTCCCTATCTTGAAGCCCTAAACAAGGAGCGAATGATGGCAAGCGAAGTCGCGACCCTCGCGGGCGGATGTTTCTGGTGCACCGAGGCGGTGTTTAAGGATGTGATCGGCGTGGACGCGGTCGAGAGCGGCTATCTTGGCGGCTCGGTTCCCAATCCGACCTATAAACAAGTGTGCAGCGGCTCGACCGGCCACGCCGAGGCAATCCGCGTGACCTTCGATGCCGATCAGGTGTCGTATGGCGACATCCTCGACATGTTCTTCGCGACGCACGATCCGACGACGCTCAACCGGCAGGGCAATGACGTCGGCACGCAATATCGCTCGGCGATCTTCCCGCACGACGATGCGCAGCGCGAGGAAGCGATTGCCGCAATGGCGCGCGCCGCCGCCGATTGGCCCGCGCCGATCGTGACGACGATCGAGCCGCTGTCGACCTGGTATCCGGCGGAGGAGTATCACCAGGAATATTGGGCTGGCGAAGGCCAGCGCAATCCCTATTGCATCGCGGTGATCCCGCCCAAGCTCGCGAAGCTGCGCAAGAGCTTTGCAGCGCGGTCAAAGGCGGTGGCGGCGTAAGCGGCTAAAGCGCCTCGCCGGAAATCGGCGGGCGCTTGGGGTCTTCGGCCCCCAGCGCGCGGTAGCCGAGCCCGCCGAGGATGCCGCCGACAATCGGTGCGACCCAGAACAGCCAGAGCTGTTGTAGCGCCAGCCCGCCGATGATCAGCGCGGGTCCGGTGCTGCGGGCTGGATTGACCGACGTGTTGGTCACCGGGATGCTGATCAAGTGGATCAGGGTGAGCGCCAGGCCAATCGCGATCGGTGCGAATCCGGCGGGCGCGCGCGTGTCGGTCGATCCCATGATGACGAGCAGGAAGATAAAGGTCAGCACGACTTCGATCGCCGCGCCGGCCGCCATCGAATACTGGCCGGGCGATTGCGCAGCGAAGCCGTTGACCGCGAGACTGGTTGGCCCGAGCGCGAAGCCGGGCGCGCCGCTCGCGATCAGGTAGAGCAGATAGGCCGCGATCGTCGCACCGATGACTTGCGCGGCGAGATAGAGCGGGATGTCCTTCGCCGGGAACCGCCCGCCCGCCCACAGGCCCAGCGTCACAGCTGGGTTAAGGTGACATCCCGAAATGTGCCCGATCGAATAGGCCATCGTCAGCACGGTCAGCCCGAAAGCAAGCGACACGCCGACGAAACCGATGCCCACGACCGGAAACCCCGCCGCCAGGACGGCACTGCCGCAGCCACCGAAGACGAGCCAGAACGTGCCGATCAGCTCCGCCAGCCCGCGTTGCGTATTGCTCATGTGCCGATGCTCCCCCCAGAAACGCCTGGGGACAGACTAGCGATTGGAACGGGTGCGTAAAGAAATTATCGTATGGGGTGCGCGGCGCGGCGCAGGCGATCGTTGATCGCGGTGCCGATGCCGTCCGCCGGGATCGGGGCGATGGCGATGCTGGCGCGGTTGCTGGCATCGGCACGGTGGAGCGCGTCGAACAGATTCGCGGCGGCTTCGATCGGGTCGGCGGTGGCAGAAAGGGTTTCGTCTCCCGAAATGGCGCCGAAGCCGATCAGATATTCGCCGTCTGCTGCGCCGGTCGCGTTCAGCCGGAGCGGCTTCGACGGCGCATAATGGCTGGCGAGCTGGCCGGGGGCGGTGATACGGGGTTCGTCCCCCGCCTTCCACCCTGGCGAACGCCGGGGCCCAGGTGCGGGACGGTCGCTGTCGCGCGTTTCGCTATCCTCTGAGCCGTTCGCGACTGGGCCCCGGCTTTCGCCGGGGTGGAAATGGAGTGTGAGCTGCGCCGCCGTAACCGGCCCCGGCCGCAGCACCTCCCGCCCCTGCACGATCGTCGATTCCAGCCCCGCCTCGGTCGCGCCATCGTCGATCACCAGCGCGATTCGCCCGCCGAGGCTCGCCACGACATGGTTCGCGCGGGTCGGACTGATGCCGCCGCTGGCATTGGCCGAGGGTGCGGCGAGGGGGGCGCCCGAAGCCTCCAGCAACGCCCGCATCGCGCGGTGCGCCGGCACGCGGATCGCGATGGTATCGAGGCCCGCCGTCACCAGCGCCGCGATCCCCGCATCGGGCCGCAGCGGCAGCACCAAGGTCAGCGGTCCGGGCCAGAACGCCGCGGCCAGCGCGCGCGCGTCCTCATCGAACACCGCAATCCGCTCGGCCGCCGCCAGATCGAGCACATGCACGATCAGCGGATTGAAGCTTGGCCGACCCTTCGCCGCGTAAATCCGCGCCACCGCCGCCGACTCGGCGGCGTCCGCCGCCAGCCCGTAGACCGTCTCGGTCGGCACCGCGACCGGCTGGCCCGCCGCAATCAGCGCCACGGCTTCGGCGATCGCGGCCTCGCCGTAGGGTAAGGTGCGGGTCACGAAAGGCGGGTTTGGCGCGGTCATCGTGCGCGGCTATAGCGGGGCGAGGCCTGTTGCATAAGAGGATGTCCCATGTTTACCCCCGCCATCGCCGACCAGCGTTTTGTGCTCGATCATGTCGCGCGCATCGCCGATCTCGCCGCAACCGAACGCTTCGCCGCCGCCAGCGACGATGTCGTTGACGCGGTGCTGGAGGGCGTAGGGCAACTGGCCGCGGGCGAATGGGCGCCGCTGCTGCGCGCTGGCGACACCGTTGGCGCGAAATGGACGCCCGAAGGCGTGGTGATGCCCGACGGTTTCGTGAAGGCATATCACGATTATGTCGAGGGCGGCTGGGGAACGATCGGCGTGCCCGAGGAATTCGGCGGGCAGGGCCTGCCGTTCGTGATCCAGACCGCAGTGCTCGATACGCTCGGCACCGCGAACATGGGCTTTGCGCTGGCCCCGACGCTGACGGTCGGCGCGATCGAGGCGCTGGCGCATCACGGCTCGCCCGAACAGCAGGCGCTCTACTTGCCGCACCTGGCGACCGGCGCATGGACCGGCACGATGAATTTGACCGAGCCGCAGGCCGGGTCCGATGTCGGTGCACTCCGCACTACCGCCACCCCGCGCGGCGACGGCACGTTCCTGATCAAGGGCACCAAGATCTACATTTCGTTCGGCGATCACGACATGGCGCCCAATATCGTCCACCTCGTGCTCGCGCGCACCCCGGGCGCGCCGGCCGGGACCAAGGGCATTTCGCTGTTTCTGGTGCCGAAATACCGGCTGAACGCCGACGGCACGCCGGGCGATTTCAACGATGTCCGCGTCGTCTCGATCGAGCATAAGATGGGCCTGCATGCCTCGCCCACGTGCGTGCTGAGCTTCGGCGATAACGATGATTGCATTGGCGAGCTGATCGGGGCCGAATTCGGCGGCATTCGCGCGATGTTCACGATGATGAACAATGCGCGCCTCAATGTCGGCTTGCAGGGCGTGCAGGTGGCCGAGGCGGCGACGCAGGCGGCGGTCGGCTATGCGCTCGATCGCGTCCAGTCGCCGCGCGCCGGATCGGGCAGCGCCGAGTCGGTCAAGATCGTCGAGCACCCTGACGTGCGCCGCATGTTGCTGCGCATGAAGGCGCAGACGATGGCGGCGCGCGCGCTCGTGTATTATGCCGCGAGCCAAGTCGACCGGGCGACTTTGAAAGAAATTGGCGGACAGGAGCGGCTCGACATCCTCACCCCGCTCGCCAAGGCGCATGGCACCGACATCGGCAACGAAGTCGCCAGCCTCGGCATTCAGATTCATGGCGGCATGGGCTATATCGAGGAGACCGGCGCGGCGCAGTTCTTCCGCGATGCCCGCATCACCCCGATTTATGAAGGCACCAACGGCATTCAGGCGGCCGATCTGGTCGGGCGCAAGCTCGGCATGGACAATGGCGGCGTGTTCGCGCGGCTGATCGCCGACATGCGCGCCGAAGCGCAGGACGCGGGCCTTGTTGACCTGATCGACGCGTGCGACGAGATCGGGCGCGGCATGGCGGGGATGGATGCCGACGACAAGCTCGCGGCAAGCTATCCGTTCCTGACGATGCTCTCGGTCGCGACGTGCGGCTGGCTGATGGAGCGGTCGGGGCGTCTCGCCACCGGCGACGACGCCTTCGCGCAAATGAAGCGTGCGGCGTGCGCCTTCTACGTCGCGCAGATCGTGCCCGAGTCGCTCGGCCTGCGCGCGGCGGCGACGGCGAACGCCACGGTGCTGTATTCGGTCCCGGCCGAGGCGTTCGCGGCTTGAGCGACTGGTCGTGGACCCCGCCCGCCGAGAGCGGGATCAGCGTGCGGATGCAGGCGGCGGGCGAGGTCAGCCTCGAACTCGCCGAACTGCCCGCCGCCGATGGCTCGACCGACCGGCTGGCCTTGTGCGTCCACGGCTTTCCCGAATTGAATTTCAGTTGGCGCTACCAGATGCCGCTGCTCAGCGCCGCGGGCTGGCGGGTGTGGGCGCCCAATCTGCGCGGTTACGGCGCGAGCGATCGGCCGCAGGGAGTCGCGGCCTATCATCTCGATCGGCTGATCGGCGATCTGGTCGGCTTGATCGATGCCAGCGGGGCAAAAGAAGTCCTGCTGATCGCGCATGATTGGGGCGCGATCATTTCCTGGCAGTTCGCGATTCGGCGCGCGCGGCCCTTGGTCGGGCTGGTCATCATGAACGTGCCGCACCCGCACGTCTTCGCGCGCGAACTGAAGACGTGGGCGCAGTTGAAGCGGAGCTGGTACGTCTATTTCTTCCAACTCCCCGGCCTGCCGGAGCGCGTCTTCGGGCGCGATCATGCTGCCGGGGTGGCGCGTGCGATCTGCAACATGGCGGTGGACAAGAGCGCGTTCCCGCGCGCCGTGCTCGATGTCTATCGCAAGGCGGCGGCGCGACCCGGCGCGCTCACCGCTATGATCAATTACTACCGCTCGATGGTGCGCTCGGGCAGCAACAAGCCGACCGGCGACGGCCGGATCGAGACGCCGACGCTGATGATCTGGGGCGAGGAAGACACCGCGCTCGGCATCGGCTGTTCGCAGGGGACCGAGGCCTATTGCCCGGATTTCGAAATCCACCGCCTGCCCGGCGTCTCGCACTGGGTGCAGCAGGAAGCGCCGGATCGGGTGAACGCGATTTTGGCAGGGTGGATCGAGCGGTTTCGGCGGTAGGAGGCCAGCCCTTCCGTTCGCCCTGAGCTTGTCGAAGGGCACGTCACCTCGCGAGCGCGGGGTGTGCGGAGAGCAGGGCTTCGACAAGCTCAGCCCGAACGGGAGGGATGGCTTTACGCCTTCTTGAACGGCGTCATCGCCCCCAGAAACTCCTGATCCATCTCGACCGATGTCCGCTCGCGCGCCAGGAAATCGCCGATCGCGCGGCGGAAACCTGCATCGGGAATGTAATGCGCCGACCAGGTCGGCACCGGCACATAACCGCGCGCGAGCTTGTGCTCGCCCTGCGCCCCCGCCTCGACCGTCTTCAGTCCCAGCCCGATCGCCGCGTCGATCGCCTGATAATAGCACAATTCGAAATGGAGGAACGGCACCTCTTCGGTACAGCCCCAATAGCGACCGTACAGCGTATCCTCACCGATCAGATTGAGCGCCCCCGCGATCGGTCGCCCGTTGCGCTCTGCAAGGATGAGCAGGACGCGATCGGGCATCGTCTCACTCAGCAACGAGAAGAATGCGCGCGTCAGATACGGCTGGCCCCATTTGCGCGCGCCGGTGTCCTGATAGAAGACCCAGAATGAGTCCCATTCGGCCTCGGTAATGTCCGCGCCTGCAATGTGGCGGATCGTCAGGCCCTCGACCGCGCCCGCCCGCTCCTTGCGGATCGCCTTGCGCTTGCGACTGGCGAGCTCGCCCAGAAAATCGTCGAACGTCGCATAGCCCTGATTCTGCCAGTGGAATTGCGTGCCCTGGCGGATCAGCCAGCCCGCTGCCTCGAACGCGGGCAATTGTTCGGGACAGACGAAGGTCGCATGTGCCGAGGACAAGCCGTGCTGGTCGGTCACCGCCTCGATCGCGGCGATCAAAGCGGGGGCGTGCGCCGGATCGCGCAACAGCAAACGGGGACCCGGGGCAGGGGTGAAGGGCACCGCGACCTGCAATTTGGGGTAATAGCGCCCACCCGCGCGCTCCCACGCATCGGCCCAGGCATGGTCGAAGACATATTCGCCCTGGCTGTGGCTCTTGGCATAAGCGGGGGCGATTCCGGCGGGCTTTCCGTCGGGACCATCGACGATGATTGGGATCGGCTGCCAGCCGGTGCGCGCCCGCGCACTGCCGGATTGTTCGAGGATCGACAGGAAGGCGTGGGAGACGAACGGATTGGCACTGCCGGCGCAGGCGTCCCAGTCCGCCGCCGGGATTGCGGAGACGCCGTCGGCGATGCGGGCGGTGACGGCGTCTTTCACAACGTCATAGCTAGGGTGTCGGCGCGGCTTTCTCAACCGGCGCGAACGACCAGCACAGCGCCAGCAGCAAAAACGGCGTGACGAACTCGCGGTGCCGCTCGCCGAATTCGAACCAGATGCCGAACAGCAGCAATTGCAGGCCACTGGCCGCGATCAGCAGCACGAGCGTCGCGGGCACGCGCCCGAGCCGCAGCGCCGCCCCGCCGAGCAGCAGCAGATGCGATCCGTGCGCCAGCGGCCACAGCGCGGCAGCGAGCATCCGCGGGAAGGGCGGCCCCATCGCGACCAGCCGATTCACGCCGAATTCGGAAATGCCGCACGCGCGGACGAATTTTGTGGCGGACAGACGCACGAAGTCGGCCGGATGCGAGGTCATCCACGCGACCGCGATGGTCTGAATGCGGCGGCCATAGGCCAGTTCGGGGATGCCCTTCAGCGCGGGCGGCGGGGGTTCCCAATTGCCCGTGGCCTCGGGATTGTTGCCGATCCACAGGCTCGCGCCGCTGGCGGTGGTCAGCGGCACGAAGGCGTGAAACAGCAGCCAGTTGCGAATCCACCACGGCAGCATGACGAAAGCCGCGATGACGGCACCGCGCAGCCCCGTCGCCAGCACCGGCCACAGCCCGATCTGCCGGACCATTACCAGCCCGAACAGCGCGGCAAGCGGTGCTTCGCCCGGTTGGGTCAGCGCCAGCAGCCCGGCCAGCACGCCCAGCGCAAGCGCCCCACGCCACCCGGCCGGACGCCGCAGCCAGAACACAGCGAGCGCAAGCACCAGCACCGCGCACAGCGATTCCTTTTGCGCGAGCGGTGCCGAGAACAGCACCGACGGCCAGATCAAATACAGCCACGCCGCCCGCCGCCCGGCCCGCGCACTGCCAAGTTGCGTGCCGAGCAGCACGATCGCGCCTGCCGCCGCCATGTCCGTCAGCGTGCCGAGCGCGAGCACGGCGGGCGTAGAAAAACCGAATAGCGCACCCCATCCGGCGAGCAGCAACGGGTAGAGCGGTGGAAACAGCGCACGCCACGCGCTGCCGAAGAACGGATCGTAGATGACGAGGCCCTGCCCCGCGAGCAGTCCCTTGGCGAGGTTCAGATACGCGTTGGGGTCACCGGTCGAGGTCCGCCACACTGCGAGCAGCGCAAAGGCAACGCGCACCGCCATCAACAGCAGGGCCAGCAGCGCGAAGCTCCGGCGGCGCGGTCGATCGCGCAGCAGCGCGAAGCCGAGTGCGGCAAGCGCGATCCAGCCGATCACCGCGACCACGCTGCCCGCCGAACCACCCCAGCGCGCGGCAAGATCGGGAATGCCGGTCAGGCCATAGAGCAAAAGCGCGCCCAGCACCGCCTGGACCGCCCCCGGTATCGCCCATCCGGGAAGGCGTAGACCGGCCGTCACTGACCGAAGGCGGTCGCGCGGTAGAGCAGGGTGATCGCGACGCGGCGATTGCGCGGGTCGGTCGGGTTGTCCTTGATCATCGGTTCGCGGTCGGCGACGCCCTCGATCCGGTTGAAGCGCGTCTCGCCGATCCCGCCCGCAGCCAGCCGCCGCCTGGTCGCCTCGGCGCGTGCGCTCGACAGCATCCAATTGTTCATTGCCAGCGGATCGCCATAGCCGAGGCTGTCGGTATGGCCGCGGATCATGATCGGGTTGCTGGTGGTCTTGATCGTTTGTGCGATCAGCCCGATCAGCGACGACGCCCGACCCTCGAGCTGTGTGGTGCCGAGATCGAACATCGAATAGTCTGCATCATCGAGCAGATCGATCCGCAACCCGTCGGGCGTGCGTACGAAGCGGACATGCTTCGACAGTTTCGACAGATTGGGACTGGCGGCCATCGCCGAATCGACCGTGCGCTTCATCGCCTCAAAATTCTTGCGGTCTTCGGCGGACAAGGCGGCCTTGTCCTTGAGCGTGCCCTTCTGCCCGGTGCCGACCTGGTCGCCACCGGTCGCTTCGACCGGGACCGTCATCGATCGCGTGCCGGTCTGGCTCGCGCGGTGCGCGTAATTGTCCTTGTCGGTGATCGACGAGCCGCCGAAAATGCCGTTTGAACCCGCGCTGTTCTGCTTGAACTCGATCAGTGTTGGCGAGAAATAATCGGCGAGCGCCTTGCGCTGCTTTTCATTGGTCGCGCCGAGCAGCCACATCAGCAGGAAGAACGCCATCATCGCGGTGACGAAATCGGCATAGGCGACCTTCCATGCGCCGCCATGATGGCCGCCATGCCCCTCGATGTAGATCTTCTTGTAAATGATTTTGGGCGGCACATTGGTGCCGTGCGGCGCGCGGGCGGCCATTATGCGGCGCCTCGCGGCATGCCGCTCATCGGCGTGAGCCGATCAAACATCACCGCCCCCGCAGCCCGTCGAACACTTCGGCAAAGCCCGGCTGGTTCGAATGCGCGATCCCCGAGCGCGCCGCTTCGATCACCAGCGGCTGCGGGTGGCCGTGGAGCGAGGCGATGATGATCTGCTTGACCACATGATAGATTGCGGCATCGGCCTCGATCACTTGCTTCAGCCGATTGGCGAGTGGCGCGACGATGCCGTACGCCAGCAACACGCCCATGAAGGTGCCGACCAGCGCCGACCCGATCATCGCGCCGAGAATCGCGGGCGGCTTGTCGATCGATCCCATCGTCTTCACCACGCCGAGCACGGCGGCGACGATGCCGAGCGCGGGCAGCGCATCGGCGAGCGATGAGATCGTGCCGTGCGGCCCTTCCACCTCGTGATGGTGCGTCTTGATCATGTTATCCATCACGTCCTCGACCGCATGGACGTCGAGCGTGCCCGACGACACGACGACGAGACGCAGCGTATCGGCGATCAAATTGGTCAGCGTGTGGTCCGACAGTAGGCGCGGATATTCGGCAAAGACCGCCGATGAGCTCGGATCCTCGACATGCGGCTCAAGCGCGATCGGCCCCTCGGTGCGCAGCATCTTCATCAGCTTGCTGACCAAGAAGATGACGTCGAGATAATCCTGTTTCTTATATTGCGGCCCCTTGAAGACCTTCATCACGCCGCCGCCGAGCGCCTTCAGCTCCTTCATCGAATTGCCGATGATCAGCGCGCCGACCGCGGCGCCGCCGATGATCAGCATTTCGTGCGGGATCGCCTCCATCACGGGGCCAAGCGCGCCACCAGTGATCGCAAAACCACCGAAGATCATCACCAGCAGGACGACAAGGCCTATAATGGGAAACATGGTCTGCGTTCTGCCCCTGCGCTGCGCGCGTCCGGTAGGACGCGATGCTCCGGGCTTACCCGCGATTTGGTATTCAATCGGTTAACCACGGACCGCCGTAAATGCAGGGCGGGGATGACACGGCCCGGGTGAAATGCGAGGGAGCGCGGAGCTTTCACCAAGGGAAACGGCAGCATGAAGAGCATCGGCGTGATCGGCGCAGGCCAGATGGGGGCGGGAATCGCCCAGGTTTCGGCGCAGGCCGGCTATCATGTGCTGCTGTCCGACGTCTCGCGCGAGCGCGCGGAGGCAGGCAAGGCCGGGATCGCCAAGCAGCTCGACCGCGCGGTGACCAAGGAAAAGATCACTCCGCAAGCGCGCGACGCCGCGCTCGCGCTGATCGAGCCGGTCGAGAGCGTTGCCGACATGGCCCCTGCGTTTCTCGTCATCGAGGCCGCGACCGAGCGCGAAGCCGTCAAGCGCGCGATCTTCGGCGAAGTCGGCAAGGTGCTGTCCGAGACCGCGATCCTCGCCAGCAACACCTCCTCGATCCCGATCACGCGGTTGGCGCAGGCTGCCCCCGATCCGGCGCGCTTCATGGGCGTGCATTTCTTCAATCCGGTGCCGGTGATGGGCCTAGTCGAGCTGATTCGCGGCCTCGCCACCAGCGATGCGACGGTCGATGCGGTCGATGCCTATGTCGGCACGCTCGGCAAGCAAGTCGTGCGCGCCAACGATGCGCCGGGCTTTATCGTCAACCGCGTGCTGATGCCGATGCTCAACGAAGCGTGCTTTGCGCTGGGCGAGGGCGTGGCGAGCGTGCGCGATATCGATCTCGGCTGCCAGCTTGGCCTCAACCACCCGATGGGCCCGCTGACGCTTGCCGATTTCATCGGGCTCGACACCTGTCTGGAAATCACCCGCGTGCTGTTCGAGGGGACGGGCGACCCCAAGTTCCGCCCGGCGCCAGTGCTGGTGAAGTACGTCGAAGCGGGCTGGTACGGCCGCAAGACCGGGCGCGGCTTTTACGATTATTCGGGGCCGGAGCCGGTGCCGACGCGGTGACGCGCCGCGCCGGGTCTACCGGAACCGCAGCAGATTATCGAACCCCGCATTGGCCTTGGTCATTTTCGCCAATTGGCGGAGGTACGCGCGGACATGCCGCTCGAACCGCACATCGTCATTGATCCCGGCCACGCGATAGTCCTCCTGGCCGATCAATGCCTTGATGCGTTTGGCCAGCGCATCCTGCGCTTCGGTCGAATCATCGGCGTGTAGCGTACGACAGACCCATTCCTCGGCGGCGGCCTTGTCGTAATCGTCGCGTGATGCGTAGCCGGCCCGGTCGGCGGCCGCTTGATCCAGCTTTGCCGCAGCCAGTCGGCGTTCAAGCCATTTGCGGACTTGCGCTCCAGCCCAAACGGTCGACGGGTCGCTCATTGCTCGCTCCTTGGTGGCCGCGTCTGGCAGCGCCGCGCTCGGCCGCGTTCTTTCGGGAAATGCGCCGATCCCTAGGCCGGTCGGCGCATCTGGAACAAGGCGTCGTCGCGCACCTCGAAATAATCCGCCGCGCCGCCGCCGCGCAGGATCGGGTGGGCGGCGGCGGTGCGATAGCTGCCCTCCGCGATCAGATCGGGCGCGATGTGGATGCCGATCACTTCGCCCAGGATCAGCCAGGTCGTCAGTTCGGTTCCGGCGAGGTCGGTCAGGCGTAGCGTCTGGGTGTGGCGGCATTCGAACGCGACCGGACTGGCCGCGACGCGCGGTGCCGCGACAAGGCGCGAGGGGGCCGCTTCAAGCCCCCCGAGGGTGAATTCATCGACGTCCGGCGCGACCGTCGCCGAGCTTGCGTTCATCGCCTCGCCCAACGCGCGCGTGGCGAGGTTCCACACGAATTCGCCCGTTTCGGTGATGTTGGCGGCGCTGTCCTTCCACCCGGTCGATGCGAAGCCGATGATCGGCGGGCGGTAATTGAACAGGTTGAAGAAGCTGTAGGGTGCGAGATTGCGCACGCCCGTCGCCGACAGCGTGCTGATCCAGCCGATCGGCCGCGGCGCGATGATCGCGTTGAGCGGATCATGCGCCAGGCCGGGGACGGTCTTGTGGCCATCGCGTGGCTCGTAGAAATGGTGCTGTCGCATCCCGTAACGGTCTCCGGCGGTGGATTGGCGGTGTCGGACAGGGGCGATTGGCGTACACCCCGGAACCAGCGTAACCAAAGTCGATCCTGGACGAATAGGGACCTGCATGACCGAAGCAAGCCTCGCTCCATCGCCCGAACCCGCCGCACCGGCGGTGGTTCCGCCGCCCGGCACCGCGCTGTATCGCCACCGGCTGACCACGCGCCTCTGGCATTGGGTCAATGTCGTGACGATCTTCATCATGATCGGCAGCGGGCTGACGATCCTCAACGCGCATCCGCATCTCTATTGGGGAGACTTCGGTGCCAATCCGGATCACCCATGGTTCAACCCGCCGCGCGCGCCGTCGTATCTCACGATCCCGGCGGGCTATAACCTCGCGCTCGCGCGGCGCTGGCATCTCACCTTCGCCTTGGTGTTCGCGTTCGGGCTGCTGTTCTTCATGGTGTCGAGCCTGCTCAACAAGCATTTCCAGAAGGATTTGCGCATCCGGCTGAAGGAAATGGCCCCGGCGCATCTGTGGTTCGATGCCAAGGAACATGCAGCACTCCGTTTTCACGATCCGAAGAATCCCAACGCGCGCAACATCTTCCAGAAGCTCGCCTATGTAACCGCGATCTTCGTGCTGATCCCGGCGATGATCGTCTCGGGCCTTGCGCTGTCGCCGACGATGGCGGCGGCGTGGCCATGGGTACTCGATATCGTCGGCGGGCGCGCCTCGGCGCGATCGGTGCATTTCCTTGCCGCATCGGGGCTGGTGGTCTTCATTATCGTCCATGTCGCGCTGGTCATTCTGGCGGGGGCGTTCGGTGAGGTGAAATCGATGATCACCGGCTGGTGGACTGTGCCGGACGATCACGGCGCGAAGACGCAGGAGCATGGAGCATGAGCGGCATCATCACGCGGCGGGCGTTGCTCACCACTGGTGCGCTCGGCGCGGGCGCGTTGCTTTCGGGGTGCGAGAAATTCGTGGCCAATCCGCTGGGGCGCAAGCTCGTCTTTTCCGGCGAGACGCTCAATTACCGGCTCGCGCGCGCGCTCACCAACCGCGATTCGCTGGCGAAGGAATATCGCCCCGACCAAATGTCGCCGATCTTCCGCGTCAACGGCACCGCCAATCCCAATACGCCGACCTATAACGCGATGGTCGCGGAAAAATTCGCCAATTGGCGGCTGAAGGTCGGCGGACTGGTCAACCGACCGCTCGACATCTCACATCAGCAATTGCTGGCGATGCCCGCGCGCACGCAAATCACGCGGCACGATTGCGTCGAGGGCTGGAGCGCGATCGGCAAATGGCACGGGCCGATGCTCGGCACGATCCTGCACGCGGCGGGGGTGCGCAGCACCGCGCGCTACATCGTGTTCACCTGCGCCGACCTCTATTCGGGCCATAACTATTACGAATCGATCGATCTGGTCGACGCGTTCCACCCCCAGACGATCCTCGCCTGGGCAATGAACGATGCCATCCTCAGCGTGGCGCACGGCGCACCCATCCGGCTGCGGGTCGAACGGCAACTTGGCTATAAAAATGCCAAATATGTGATGCAGATCGATGCGGTCGACTCGCTTGCCGGGATCGGCAAGGGCAAGGGCGGCTATTGGGAAGATGCGATCGATTACGATTGGTATGCGGGCATCTGATTTCCGTCGTGCAGTGCTGCCCAAAGCGATCGACCCCATTGCCGCGCTCGGACCGCGACTTTAGGAACGGGCCATGGCTCTGATCGATCTTTTCCTCGCCCGCCGCGTTACGCATGGCACGCTCACCGTTCACCATGCCGATGGCAAGACACTGAATTTCGGTACGCCGACGCCGGGCTATCCCGACGTTGCGATCCGCTTCACCGATGCGGGTGCGGCCGCGGCGATCGTCCGCGATCCGGGTCTCGGCGCGGGTGAGGCGTATATGAACGGTCGGCTGGTGGTCGAGCAGGGCGATGTCCGCGATCTTGTCCGGTTGCTGACGATGAACGATCCGTGGGAAGCGGGCAATAATGGCCTCGCCGCAGCGCCCTCGCGCCGCGCGGTGCAAGCGGTCACGCACCGCATCGGGCGGATCAATATGGCGCGCCGCTCGAAGCGCAACGTCGCGCACCATTACGATCTGTCGGACCGGCTCTATGATTTGTTCCTCGATGCTGACCGGCAATATAGCTGCGCCTATTATACCGACCCCGCCCACACGCTGGAGCGCGCGCAGGACGACAAGAAAGCGCATATCGCGGCCAAACTGGCGCTGAAGCCCGGCATGACCGTGCTCGACATCGGCTGCGGCTGGGGCGGGATGGCGCTGTACCTGCATCAGCATACCGGTGCCGAAGTGCTCGGCGTCACGCTGTCGGAGGAGCAATTGAAGGTCGCGCGCGAACGCGCGGCGGCAGCAGGTGTCGCTGACAAGGTGAAGTTCGAACTGATCGATTACCGCCACGTGACCGGCACGTTCGACCGGATCGTCTCGGTCGGCATGTTCGAACATGTCGGGCCGGCGCATTACACGACGTTCTTCCGGCAATGCCGCGACTTGCTGAGCGATGACGGCGTGATGCTGCTCCACACGATCGGTCGCGCGGGCGGGCCGGGGGTGACCGACAAATGGACTACCAAGTGGATTTTCCCGGGCGGGTACAATCCGGCGCTGTCGGAGATCATCTCGGCCAATGAAAGCCTGCGCTTCATGGTCACCGATGTCGAAGTGCTGCGGCTGCATTACGGTTATACACTCGATGCGTGGTACGACCGTGTGGTCGCCGCGCGCGAGCAGATCATCGCTTTGTACGACGAGAATTTCTACCGCATGTGGCAATTCTATCTGGCGGGTGCCGGCGCCGCGTTCCAGTTCGGCGGGATGGTGAATTATCAGGTTCAGTTCGCCAAGAGCCGCCACACCCTGCCGATCACGCGCGACTATATAATGGAGATGGAGCAGAAATACCGCGCACAACGCTGAGCCGGTCTTCGCCTCGGGAGAAGAATCGAATGACCGGATCGCATAGGGTAGCCGCTGCGGCGCTGACGCTGCTTGCCGCTTTTCCAACCCCCGCCTCCGCACAAGAGCAGGATGGCGAGGCGTGGGCGTCGTTCTGGGTCACGGCCCCGGTGTCGGGGAAGCTGCTCGGCTGGGTCGACCGGTCGCTGCGCGCCAGCGATCACGGCACCGATTCGCCGACCGTGCTGATCCGGCCACTGGTCGGTGTGCAGGCGACCAAGTCGCTCAGCCTGTGGGGCGGCTATACCTATGTCCTCACCAATCCCACCGGGCGCGCCGCCGTGCACGAGCATCGCGCGGTGCAACAGGCGATGTGGAACGTCGGCAAGGTCGCGGGCGGCACGTTGGTCTCGCGCACCCGGCTCGAACAGCGCTGGGTCGAGGGGCGGTCCGGGACCGGACACCGGCTACGCCAGATGTTCCGCTACGCGACGCCGATCGACCGACACAAGACGCAGTTCGTGCTGTCGAGCGAGACCTTCGTCGCGTTCAATTCCACCCCGTTCGGTCAGGCGGCGGGGTTCGATCAGGTGCGCAACTTCGTCGGTCTCAACGTCCCGCTCGCGCCGAAAGTCACCGCCGACATCGGCTATATGAACCGTTACATCCGCCGCCGCGGGGCGGAGGACCGGATGGACCATATCCTGCCGGTAACGCTGGTCGCCCGCTTCTGATCGTCGCCCGCGTGCGCATCCTTATTGTGCAGGCGGCGTTCGCGCCCTAGACGCGCTCGCGTTTCCTGTACGTCTCCGGAGCTGCCCGCCATGACCGAGTCCATCAATCGCGTCGTTCTCGCTTATTCGGGCGGGCTCGATACATCCGTCATCCTGAAATGGCTGCAGCAGACCTATAAATGCGAGGTCGTCACCTTTACCGCCGATCTCGGGCAGGGCGAAGAGCTTGAGCCCGCGCGGAAAAAGGCCGAGGCGGCAGGCGTAAAGCCCGAGCATATCTTCATCGACGATCTGCGCGAGGAATTCGTGTCGGAATACGTCTTCCCGATGATGCGCGCCAACGCGCTGTACGAGGGCCTGTACCTGCTCGGCACCTCGATCGCGCGGCCGCTGATTGCCAAGCGACAGATCGAAATCGCGCGGATGCTCAACGCCGATGCGGTCAGCCACGGCGCGACCGGCAAGGGCAATGATCAGGTCCGCTTCGAACTCGGTTATTACGCACTCGCGCCCGACATCAAGGTGATCGCACCGTGGCGCGAATGGGATTTGACCAGCCGCACCAAGCTGATCGAATTCGCCGAACAGCATCAGATTCCGGTGAGCAAGGACAAGCGCGGCGAAGCGCCGTTCTCGACCGACGCCAACATGCTGCACACCTCGTCCGAGGGCAAAGTGCTCGAGGATCCGTGGGATGAAGTCCCCGATTACGTCTATTCGCGCACTGTCAATCCAGAGGATGCACCGAACGAGCCGGAAACGATTACGATCGATTTCGAGGGCGGCGACGGCGTGGCGATCAACGGCGTCGGCATGTCGCCTGCGACCTTGCTCGAAACGCTCAACGAAATGGGCCGGCGTCACGGCATCGGGCGGCTCGATCTGGTCGAGAACCGCTTCGTCGGCATGAAATCGCGCGGCATGTATGAGACGCCGGGCGGCACGATTTATCATCTGGCGCATCGCGGGATCGAGCAATTGACGCTCGATCGCGGTGCCGCGCATTTGAAGGACGAACTCGCGCCGCGCTATGCCGAGCTGATCTATAACGGTTTCTGGTTCAGCCCCGAGCGCGAGATGCTGCAAGCCGCGATCGACCATAGCCAGGCCAAGGTCACGGGCACCGTCCGGCTGAAGCTCTACAAGGGTTCGGTCAACGTGACCGGGCGCAAATCGCCGTATTCGCTGTATTCGGAGAAGGTCGTGACGTTCGAAGACGATCAGGGCGCGTATGACCAGCGCGATGCGGCGGGCTTCATCAAATTGCAGGCGCTCCGCTTGCGGCTGCTCGGGCGGCGCGACCGGTAAGCGGGAGAGCGTAGTGAAGAACGGTGTCTGCTGCTTCTGTTCAAAGCCGGTCGACGAGATTGGCTTAGACCCGTGCACCCTTTCGATTACGACGAATGGGGAAGGGGGGCAGTCATGGCCTTGCCATGCCGCTTGCCATCTCGAGCGGCTCGGCGATCTCCCCTACGCTAAAGATTTATTCGAGGATACGACGGCAGGTACGGCCTAACCCCACCTTAACCCGCGCGCCGGTACATGTGTGGCATGGACCTCGACGACCTCCGCCGCACCCGGTTGGGCGACGTGCTGTGCGCGCTTGCGCTGGCCGTCGTGATGGCGGCGGGGTGGGCGTGGCGGGAATGGTCGGCGCTGTCGGCGTTGCGCTTGCCTGACACCGATGATGTCATGCGCCTCCAGCAAATCCGCGATTGGCTCGGCGGGCAACGTTTTGCCGATCTGTCGCAGCACCGGCTCGGCGCGGCCCCTGGCCTGGCGATGCACTGGTCGCGCCTGCCCGATCTGGTGCCGGGCGCGATCATCCGCTCCCTCACCCCGTTGATCGGTAGCCATTCTGCCGAACTTACGGCCGTGATCGTGTGGCCGACGTTGTTGTTCGCGGCCGCGCTGGCGCTGACTGCGCGGATCGCGCGCGTTCTGGGCGGCGCGCAGGTCGCGCGGACCGCGATCGTGGTCGCCGCGGTCGCGTTTCCCGTCACGACGATCTTCCTGCCCGGGCGGATCGATCATCACGGGCTTCAAATCGTACTGCTGTTGATCATCGTGCGCTCGCTTATCTCGCGCCCGGCGATGGAGCCGGGTTTGGCGGCGGGCCTCGCTGCTGCCGCAAGCCTCGTCGTCGGGATGGAAACCGCGCCGCTGATCGTCGCCGCTGGCGCCGCGATGACGCTCGAATGGCTGCGCGCGCGTCCCGGTGCTGATGACCGGATGATGGGCTTCGGAATCGGGGTCGGCATGGGGCTGCTCGCGGCGTCGATCGTGTTCCGCACCAACGGCTGGAATTACGCCGGATGCGACGGCTTTACGATGATCGCATGGCGCGCGGGAGTGATCGCGGCGTTCGCGCCGATGGGCATGGCGCTTGCCGCGCGCGACATCGCCCGGCCGCTCACGCGCGCCATACTTGGGGCGATCATCGCCGCGTTGATCGGGGTCGGGATGGTGCTGGTCGCGCCCGAGTGCCTGGCACCGTACGGCATGGTCGATCCGCTGCTGGCGCGGCTGTGGCTGGGCAAGGTCGGTGAGGCGCAGTCGCTGTTCGCCGCCCCGCTTGCCACGGCGATTGGCTATTGCGGCGTGATGGTGGCGGGTGTCGTGGCGAGTGCGTGGCGGCTCAAGGCGACAAGCGATCGCCGATGGGGGGGCTTGCTGATCGTCCAACTGGTGGCGCTGGCGTTGACCTGTGCGCAGCTGCGCGGGGCCTATGCCGGAGCGATCCTCGCGGCGCCCGGGCTTGCAGCGGTGATTGCCGCGGCGCGCGCGCGCGGATCGGTATGGCTGGCGAGCGCGTGGGTCGCCTCGGCCGGTATGCTCTATCCGATCGCCGCGCATGCGGTCGTGCCTGCCCCGTCGGTCCGTATGACGTCCGGCCCGGAACCCTCCGGGCAATCGCAAGGGGCCTGCACAGATCCGCACGCGCTGGCCGATCTCGCCGCCCTGCCGCCCGGGCGGTTGCTCGCGCCGCTCGATCTCGGGGCCTATGCGATCGGCGCTACGCACTTCGGTGTGGTCGGTGCGCCCTACCACCGCAACAATGACGGCAACCTCGCGGTCTATCGATTTTTCCTCGGCGCGCCGGTGGACGGTGCCGCGATCGCGCGCCATTGGGGCGTGCGCTATGTCGCGCTGTGCAGCGATGCCTTTGCCGATGCGCCGGCAGGGTCGGTCGCCGGCGCGCTGCGGAGCGGGGGTGGGCCGCGCTGGTTGACACCGGTCGGGCCGCGCAATCGCGCGCTTCGCATCTTCGCTGTCAAACCCGACTTGTTTCCGGAACCGCCCACGCGGTAAGAGCCGCAGATGAACGGGGCGGACATTCACAGATCGAACGCGGCAGACGGCGGCCCGCCACTGCATTGGTGGCAGACGCGGACCTTCGTCGCGGCCATGGCGCTGATCGCGATGGTGCCGCTGCTCCGCCCCGAAATTCCGCCGCTGGTCGATCTGCCGGGGCATATGGGGCGCTACCGCGTCCAACTATCGCACGATCAATATCCCTGGCTGCTCGACTGGTATAATTTCAACTGGCAGTTGATCGGCAATCTCGGGATCGACATCCTGATCATCCCGCTCGCCAAGCTGTTCGGACTGGAGCTGGCGGTCAAGCTGATCGTCATGACGATCCCCGCGCTGATGGTGACGGGCCTGCTGTGGATCGCGCGCGAGGTGCACGGTCGCATCCCGCCGACCGCGTTGTTCGCGCTGCCGCTGGCATACAGTTATCCGTTCCAGTTCGGCTTCGTGAATTTCGCGCTGGCGATGGCGATTGCGCTCAACGCCTTTGCGCTGTGGTTGCGGCTCGCCCGGCAGAAACGCTTCCGGCTGCGTGCGGCGATCTTCGTGCCGCTGTCGTGCGCGTTGTGGGTTTGCCACACCTTCGGCTGGGGTGTGCTCGGGGTGCTGGCCTTCTCGGGCGAGATGATCCGCCAGCATGACGCCCGGATCGATCGCGGGCCGGTCAGCTGGATCAAGGCGTGGGTCCGCGCCGGGCTCGGCTGTCTTCCGCTCGCCTTGCCGATCGTGCTGATGATCGCGTGGCGCAGCGGCGAACATGTCACCGGGCAGACTGCCGACTGGTTCAACTGGCGCGCCAAGATCGGCTATGCGACGATGGCGTTGCGCGATCGCTGGATGGCGTTCGACATGGCCTCGGTCGCGGCGCTGCTAGTGATCCTGTTCCGCGGCTTTCGCGATCCGAACGTCGAATATTCGCGCAATCTCGGGCTGTCGGCGCTGTTCCTGCTTGCCGTATACCTGCTGTTGCCGCGCATCGTGTTCGGATCGGCCTATGCCGACATGCGGCTCGTGCCCTTCGTCTTCGCGGTCGCGGTGATCGCGGTACGCGCCAAGCGCGGCCTGTCGATCCGCGGCAGTGCGACGCTGGCGGCGGTGGGTCTGGTCTTCTTCGTGGCCCGAATCGGCGCCGGCACGGCGAGTTACTGGATGTTCGCGAACGATTATGACCGCGAATTGAAGGCGCTCGATCATGTTCCCGTGGGCGCGAAGCTCGTCACTTTCATTGGCACGCAATGCGGCGCGCCGTGGACGATGAGCCGCCTCGAACACCTCCCCGCGATCGCGCTCGAACGCAAGATGGCCTATTCGAATGATCAATGGTCGATGGCCGGGGCGCAATTGCTGACCGCCAAATACCTTCCCGCGCGCCGTTTCGCGCATGATCCGTCGCAGATCGTGACCAGCGCGCAATGCCCGCGTGAATGGTGGCGCCCGATCAGCAAGGCGATGGCGCGCTTCCCGCGCGATGCGTTCGACTATGTCTGGCTAGTGCGCCCGCCGGCTTATGACCCGAAATTCAATCAGGGTCTGGTCGAAATCTGGCGCGATGGCACCAGCGTGCTGTTCCGCGTCGACCACAGCCAGCCCGGGATCGAGATCAGCGACGAGGAATTGAAGACTGCGCGGCCGCGACCGACGCCGTATTGAAGCGGTCGGCTTGACCGATCGAACGACCCTAAAACCGTTCGCCTTGAGCCTGTCGAAGGGCATCTCTTCACACGTTACGGCGCTCGCCGGACAGGGCCCTTCGACAAGCGCAGGGCGAACAGAGAGGGGCGGTCTTTACGCCGTCGCTTCGAGCAAATCCGCCACGTCGAGTCCGAGCAGATCGATATGCGCGGCGATGCGCGGCCAGCTCGTCTTGATGAAATGCTCGCGCTCGGCCGCGCGGAGCTGTTCGGCGGCACCCGGCAGCACGAACATGCCGACACCGCGTCGCACCTCGACGTAGCCGTCGTCCTGAAAGCTCTGATACGCCTTGGCCACGGTCAGCGGGTTGGCGCCATGTTCGGCGGCAAGCGCGCGGACCGAGGGGAGCTGGTCGCCGGCCCGAAATTCGCCCCGCAGGATCGCTGCGGATATCGTACCGCGCAGTTTGATGTAGACCGGGCTGTCTTCGCTGTTCAGGGCTGTCATGCTGCTATAATACAGCAATAGCCGATTCTGTCCAGTGCTTTACGGCTCATACCTTGTAATGATCGTGCTCATATCGGGACGCGGGCGTTCCTCTAATTGCTTTGCCGGTGTGCCGAGGAAAAAGAACCCGGCGATCCGTTCCGGTTCTGCGCCGAACGCATCGCGCACCGTGTCGGAATAGCTCGGCCAGCCGGTCAGCCAGCCACCGGCGAACCCCAGCGCAAGTGCCGCGTGCAGCACGTTCATGCACGCTGCCCCGACCGACAGCTGCTGCTCCCACAGCGGAATATGGCTGGTGGTGCGCGGTGAGAACAAGACCACCACCAGCGCAGGGGCCTGATGCGCGAACTGTTCCAGCGCGGCGATCTCGTTTGCCGCCGCCTGCGGGCGCTCGACGCGATACGCATCGGTGATCAGGGTCGCGAGCGCAGCGCGTTGATCGGCTTCGACGATCACGAAGCGCCACGGGGCGAGCTTGCCGTGATCGGGCACGCGCGCGGCGATTTCCAGGATGGTGGCGAGCTGCGCGGCATCGGGGCCCGGCGCGACCAGATCGCGGGGCTTGCCCGAGCGGCGCGTGGCGAGGAGCGAGAGCGGAGTGGAGGGGTCGTTGAGCATCGCTGCTCTGTAACGCGGGCGGAGAGATATTTACACACCCGCGATTGCCGCTAGTCTCGCCCGTAACCAACGGCGCCGCGTTCGATGGCGCCGAAAAAGATTCAAGGAGCAGTAAATGGTGGACACCCCGACCGCGGATACCCCGCGCGAGCCGGATATCACGCACGTCAATCCGGCGGCAGGCGAGACCTGGTTTGGGCACCCGCGGCAATTGGCGCGGCTGTTTTCGACCGAAGCGATGGAGCGGTTCGGCTATTACGGCATGCGCGCGCTGCTGACGCTCTATCTGGCGCAGCACTTCTTGTTCAGCGACACGACCACCACGGGCATCTACGGCGGCTTCACCGCCTTGGTGTACCTGACACCGCTGATCGGCGGATTGATGGCGGATCGGTTCCTGGGATCGAAACGATCGGTAAAGTTCGGTGCGATCCTGATGTCGCTCGGGTATCTCACCTTGTGCCTTGGCGGCGGCGAGGCGGCCCGCCCGTTCGCGATCATCGATGGCCAGCGCTACGACGTGACCGTGCAGGGTACGGGGGCGGCGCGGCAGCAATTCGTTCGGGAGGGCGGCCAGCAACTGCTGATCAAGGGCAATGACGACAAGACGGTCTCGCTGCTCGCGGCCGACGGCAACGAAGTGCGCAAGATTGCGGCGGGCCGTTTTGAGGCGGGCGGTGAGCGCGCGCCGATTACGGTCTTCCTGCTGTTGATCGGACTGGCCCTGGTCACGATCGGCAATGGTTTCTTCAAACCCAATATCTCGACAATGGTCGGCGCACTGTATGCACAGGGCGATCGACGGCGCGATGCCGGGTTCACGATTTTCTACATGGGCATCAATCTTGGCTCGTTGTTTTCGCAGATTCTGTGCCCGCTTCTCGCGGTGGGCATGGGCAGTTGGGGCGGCCTTGGCTGGTGGGCGGGGTTTGCGCTTGCTGCGGTTGGCATGATGATTTCGTGGCTGCTGATCCAGTTCGACGGGGGCAAGCTGGACGGGATCGGGGATCGCCCCGCCGACGCACCAACCAACCGCGACGTCTTCATCTATGCCGGTGCCATACTGATGATCCCCGTCGTCTGGTTCCTGTTCACGAACCTGATGAACTATGTGCCGCCTGCTGCGGGATCGGGCATCGTCGGCTATTTTCTGGGCTTGCCGGTCATGGGCAAGATCATGTTCGGCACCTTTCTGGTCAGCGTGCCCGGCATTCTAGGCTGGTCCTATTTCAAGGGATCGCGCGCGGAATTTCAGATGATGCTGGCGGCGATGGTGCTGATTACGTTCAACACCGTGTTCTGGACGCTGTTCGAACAGGCGGGGTCTTCGCTGACCCTGTTTGCTGATCGCAATACCGATCTGTCGGTGTTCGGCTGGTTTTCGATCTCCGCAGGGCAGACGCAGTTTTTCAACGCGCTGTTCATCGTCATGCTCGCGCCAGTGTTCAGCATCATGTGGAATGCCATGGCGGCGCGTGGGGTGGAACCGACGATCCCGATCAAGTTTGGCATCGCGCTGGTCAGTGTCGGGCTGGGCTTTCTGTTTCTGGTATGGGGATCGCAGTTTGCCGGTGCCGACTATAAGGTTGGTCTGTGGTGGCTGGCGGGGCTGTACCTGATCCACTCCATCGCCGAGCTGTGCATTTCGCCGGTTGGCCTGTCGATGATCACAAAGCTGTCGATCGCGCGGATCGTGGGGCTGATGATGGGCGTCTGGTTCCTGTCGATCGCCGTCGCACAATATGTCGCCGGCATCGTCGCGCAGTTCGCCAGCGTTGAAACGGTGGGCGGACAAGTGACCAACCTCAAGGTCAGCCTGGATACCTATGTCGGCGTGTTCACCACGATTTCCGAAATCGCGATCGTGCTCGGCATCATTCTGCTAGGCCTGTCCTGGCCGCTCAAGAAGTGGATGCACGGCATCAAATAAGGGGACGGTAGATGGACGACACGACTCAGGTAGCGATCGCCGCCGCGGCGTTCGTTGGCACGCATTTCCTGCTGTCACACCCCTTGCGTGCGCCCTTGGTGAAGGCGCTCGGACCGGGCGGGTTTATGGGCGTCTATGTGCTGGTCGCCTTCGCCACGCTCGGCTGGCTGGCGCATGTCTATCAGGCATCGCCCGCCACCGCGCCGCTATGGACAGCAGGTGAGGGCATCTGGGGTCCGGTGACCTTGGTCATGCTGGTCGCGAGCGTGCTGCTGGTCGGCTCGCTGATCGGCAATCCCGCTTTGCCCGGCCCGCCGGGTCAGCCGACCCCTGCGGTGGCGAAGGGCGTCTTCGCGATCACGCGTCACCCGATGATGTGGGCGTTCGCGCTTTGGGGGCTGTGCCACATAGCGGTCTATCCGATCGCCGCGAACATCGTGGTGTCGGTCGCGATCATCATCCTCGCTCTGGTCGGCGCGCGGCTTCAGGACGCCAAGAAGGAAGCGCTGCAGGGCGAGACGTGGCGCGCGTGGGAAGCGAAGACGAGCTACTGGCCGTTCGCGGCAATCGCGCAGCGCCGCGCCAAATTCGGCGGCTTCCGCCCGCACGATATCGCCGGCGGCGTCGTGATCTGGCTCGCCGCCACCTGGGCGCATATCCCGATCGCCGGGGTGGCGGCGGGCGTGTGGCGCTGGATCTACGGCTGAGGCGCGTCGCTTAGCAGGGCATCGGCGGCGGTGAGCTCGGCCGGGTCGCTGCGCGCAGCCACCGTGAGCGTCACCGCCATGTCGAAGACCACGTTGCCGACGGTGCGGAAGATGTCGGGGATCGTCTCGACCGCGACGAGCAGCCCGAGCGGGGCGAGCGGTACGCCCAGCGTAACCGCAATCGGCGAAATCGCCCCGACAAAGCTGATTTGCCCTGGCAGGCTGACCGATCCGAGCGAGGTCAGCACGGCAACGAAGGTCGCGGCGGAGAGCGTCGCGAAGGTCAGCGGCACGCCGAACCAGCCCGCAACATAGATCGCAACGGCCAGATTCATCGCAGGTCCGGTCGCGCGCAGCATCGCGACGCACAGCGGCAGGACGACGCCCGAGGTCGCGACCGGCACGCCCATCGCCTCGGTTGCCTTCAGCATCGCGGGCATACTGGCGAGCGAGGATTGCGTGCTGAACGCCACCGCCAGTGCCGGACTCGTTTCCCGCAGGAACCGCCCCAGCGCGACGCGCCCGCCCCATACCGCCAGCGGCAAAGCGAGCAAGCTGACCGCGACGCCGACCGACGACACGGTGACGATGTAGTGCAACAACGCGCCGACCGCCGCCGTCCCGGTCTTCGCCGCCACCGTCAGCGCGAGCGCGAACACGCCGACCGGCGCGATCCAGATGATCCAGCCGATCATCACCAGCATCGTATCGCGGATCGCGCCGAACACTGCCGTCAGCGTCTCGCGCGCGGCTTGGTCGATCCGGGTGAGCGCAAAGGCAAACAGCAGCCCGAACAGGATTAGCGACAGAAACGCGCCATTCGACGCGGCGGCAAAGACGTTGCTCGGCACCATGCTCGCCATGAAGTCGCCCAGCGGCGGGACCGGCCCGGCCGGGGCGACATCGGCCAGCGCCCCGCGCAGGGCCGTGGCGGATTCGGCGGGCATGGGCGCAAAATCGAGGAACAGCGGCGTCAGGATCGCGGCGCTGACCGCGCTCGCCACCATGATCGTCAGGATCACCGCGATGCCGCGCGCCGCCACCGCGCCGCTGCGCGCGGCCTCGGCCGTGGCGGCGATGCCGGTGACGAGCAGCGAGAAGACCAACGGGATCACCGTCATCTGCAAGGCGTTGAGCCAGGCCGTGCCGATCGGCTGCGCGACCGCCGCCACGCCCGGTACCGCCGCCGGGCTCCACGCCGCGAGCGCGACGCCGAGCACCAGCCCGGCGACCAGCGCGCCGAGAATTCGGGTCGATGGAGAGTTCAAGCTTCGCGACATACTCGCCCTTCTTGATATGCGGCGCTATCACGCCCTTCAAAGCAAACGGCATAACCGAACGGACGGGTGCGAATGGCAAGAAAATATTTCGGCACCGATGGGATTCGTGGCCTCACCAACAAAAGCCCGATGACCGCCGCGATGGCGATGCAGGTCGGGATGGCGGCGGGCGCACACTTCCGCCGCGGCGACCACAAGCATCGCGTGGTGATCGGCAAGGACACGCGCCTGTCGGGCTATATGCTCGAATCGGCGATGGTCGCGGGGTTCACCTCGGTCGGCATGGACGTGGTGCTGCTCGGCCCGATGCCGACCCCGGCGGTCGCGATGCTGACGCAATCGATGCGCGCCGATTTGGGCGTGATGATCTCGGCCAGCCACAATCCGTTTTTCGACAATGGCATCAAATTGTTCGGGCCCGACGGCTACAAATTGTCCGACGCCGATGAAGCCGCGATCGAGGCGTTGATCGAGAGCGACATCGCGCTCAGCCCCGCCGCCGAAATCGGCCGCGCGCGCCGCGTCGACGATGCGCAGGGGCGCTATATCCATTTCGCCAAATCGACCTTTCCGGAGGATCTGCGGCTCGACGGAATGCGCATCGTCGTCGATTGCGCGAACGGCGCATCGTACCGCGTCGCGCCGACCGCGCTGTGGGAATTGGGCGCCGATGTGGTCGCGATCGGGGTCAGCCCGAACGGCAAGAACATCAATGACGGCGTCGGATCGACCGCGCCCGCCTTGTTGTGCGAGACGGTGGTCGCGAGCGGCGCGCAGCTCGGCATCGCGCTCGACGGCGATGCCGACCGGCTGATCGTGGTGGATGAAAAAGGCCATGTCGTCGATGGCGACCAGTTGATGGCGACGATCGCCAGCGGCTGGGCGCGCAGCGGGCGGCTCAAGAATGGCGGGCTCGTCGCGACCGTCATGTCAAACCTCGGGCTGGAGCGGCATCTCGCGGCGCAGGGCATCGGGCTGGTGCGCACCGCGGTGGGCGACCGCCACGTGCTCGAGGCGATGCGCGCGCAGGGTTACAACGTTGGCGGCGAGCAATCGGGGCACATCATCCTGTCGGATTATGCGACGACCGGCGACGGGCTGGTCGCTGCGCTCCAGATTCTGGCGGAGCTGGTATGGGCGGGCGCACCGGCCAGCGAGTTGCTCCATCGCTTCGAGCCCCTGCCGCAGCTCTTGAAGAACGTCCGTTTCTCCGGCGGCAAGCCGCTCGACGCCGACGCCGTCAAGGCGGTGATCGCCGAAGCCGAAGCCGAGCTGAAGGGCAAGGGCCGCCTGGTGATCCGTCCCTCGGGCACCGAACCCGTCATCCGCGTGATGGCCGAAGGCGACGATCCGGCGCAGGTGGAGGCGGTGGTCGATCGGATTTGCGACGCGGTGCGCGTGGCGGCGGGGTGACTTCTTCCTCCCCTCTCGCTAGCGGGAGGGGATCAAGGGGTGGGCGCGCGCTTTCAAAGCAGCGGACCGCTTGTTGGGAGCGCGAGCCCACCCCCAGCCCCTCCCGCGGGCGGGAGAGGAGAAAGGACATCTCATGCTAGAAATGCGCCCCGATTGCGAACGCTGCGGCACCGATCTCCCCGCCGACGAAGCGGGCGCCTTCATCTGTTCGTTCGAATGCACCTTCTGCGCCGAATGCGCTGAAAAGCTCGACGACAAATGCCCCAATTGCGGCGGCGAATTGATGGACCGGCCTGCGCGGGTGGATGACGCGCTGGAGCGCCATCCGGCGAGCACAGTGCGCAAATTCAAGGGCTGAGCCACCTGTCCTACACCGCCGAAGCGTGTCAGACTCGTCTGGTGCCTGTGTCTATTCTCCACCCGCCCGCGCGCCGCGACTGCCGCCCGAACAAGGGCCGCGATGGTGTGACTCGTGTGACTTTAAGGGCTGACCGGTGACGCCGCGCATCCTCATCATCGCTGGCTCTGATTCGGGCGGCGGCGCGGGCATTCAGGCCGACATCAAGACCGTCACGATGCTCGGCGGCCACGCCATGACCGCGATCACCGCGATCACCGCGCAGAATACGCTCGGCGTTCAGGCGGTGATGCCGGTGCCGACCGACATGGTGATCGCGCAAATCGAATCGTGCGTGTCGGACATCGGCGTGGATGCGGTGAAGATCGGAATGATCGGATCGGCCGAGACGGCGCATGCCGTGGCGGATGTGCTGGAGCGGCTTCCTGCTAGGGGCTTACGTTTGCCGATCGTGTTCGACCCCGTCATGGTCGCGACGAGCGGCGATGTGCTGGCCGATGCCGACACGATCGCGGCGTTCGAACGGCTGATGCGAACCGCCACGGTGGTCACGCCCAATCTGCCGGAGCTGGCAGCACTCCTCTCCTCCTGTCGCCCTGAGCCCGTCGCAGGGCGCCGCGCCGCGCGCGCGCCGCTCATGGCGGGCGCTGCTTCGACAAGCGCAGCACGAATGGGGCAGGTGGCCGCCGATCTCGCCCAAGCGTTCGGCACCACCGTCCTGATCAAGGGCGGTCACGGCGACGGCGACACCCTCACCGATCGGCTGATCGATGAAACCGGCGAGATTGCCCATTGGACGTCCCCCCGGATCGACTCGACCTCGACCCATGGCACCGGTTGTACGCTCGCCTCGGCCATCGCCACCTTCCTTGCGGCGGGGCTGCCGCTGCCCGCCGCCATCGCCCGCGCGCGCCAGTTCGTCCGGCTCGCGCTTAAAGACGCGCCCGGCCTCGGTGGCGGGCATGGCCCGATGGGACATCAATCGGTCCGGCTCGATCTCGGACCGGAACTGCGGTTCAATCAGGTAACGCTCGGCTGTACCGACTATGCCGCCGCGCGCGATTTCTACCGGGCGCTCGGCCTGAAACAGGTCGTCGACAGCCCCGATCATTATGCCCGGTTCGAGGCCCCCGGCGGGGCAACGCTGTCGATCGAACAGGGTGCGGCGGCGGCGGTGTTCCTCGAATGCACCGATCTCGACGCCGAAGTCGCGCGGTTGCAGGCGGCCGGACTGGTGTTCGAACATCTGCCGATCGACCAGGAGTGGCTGTGGCGCGAGGCGCGGCTGCGCGATCCGGCGGGCAACATGCTGTGCCTGTATCAGGCTGGTGCGAATCGCCGCTATCCGCCGTGGCGGATCGACTGATGGCCAGCCCCAGACCCTCGCTCCGCCACGAAAAGCTCTGCCTCGCCCCCGTCGCCGGGGTTGACGAAGCCGGGCGCGGGCCTCTCGCCGGGCCGGTGGTGGCCGCCGCCGTAATCCTGCCCGCGCGCGGTATCCCGCGCGGCATCAACGATTCGAAGAAGTTGCCCGCCGCTGAACGCTTGCGGCTGTACGACCGGCTCCGCGGCTGCGCGCTGGTCGGCATCGGCGTGGTCGAGGCGGACGAGATCGATAGGCTCAACATCTATTGGGCGACGATGAAGGCGATGACGCTGGCGGTGGAGGCGCTGGTCGGGGTGGCGGGCTGCGCGCCGGGGCATGTGCTGGTCGATGGCAATCGCCTGCCCAAATGGGGTTTCGACGCGACGCCGATCGTGAAGGGCGATGCGATCAGCCTGTCGATCGCCGCCGCCTCGATCATCGCCAAGCATACCCGTGACACGATCATGCTGGCCCATGCCGAGGCCTATCCGTACTATGGCTGGCACGCGAACAAGGGCTATGGCGCGCCCGATCACCTCCGCGCGTTGCGCGATCACGGCCCGTGCCCGCTCCACCGCCGCAGTTTTCGGCCCGTCGCGGAGGCTTTCGCGAAATCCGAGTCTTTTGCGTCACACCCCAGCGGTTGCGCCTGTGGATAAGTCGGGACTCAACATCTGGTCGGCTTCCCGAAATGTTCCGCCTGGTTAACCATTTGTCAGGGTTTTTCGTTAACCAATGTTTGCTTGACGCGGAGTCTGCCATCCGCAGGGATGCGCGCCACGAAGACGAATGGGGCGATGACGATGGGGGTTTTGGAAAAGATCAGGCGGGCGGAGGCGAAGGCGGTCGCGACCCCGGTCGTGGCACCTGCGGCCTTGCCGCTCGACCAGATCCTGCGCGGCGACTGTATCGCCATGATGCGGGCACTCCCTGCCAAATCGGTCGACCTGATCTTCGCCGACCCCCCTTACAACCTGCAACTCGGCGGCGATCTGTCGCGGCCCGACGGCAGCCATGTCGATGCCGTTACCGACGAATGGGACAAGTTCGATTCGCTCTCGGCCTATGACAAATTCACCCGCGAATGGCTGTTCGAGGCGAAGCGCATCTTGAAGGACAATGGCGCGATCTGGGTGATCGGCAGCTATCACAACATCTTCAAGGTCGGCTCGGCGATCCAGGATCTGGGCTATTGGATCCTCAACGACATCGTCTGGCGCAAGTCGAACCCGATGCCCAATTTCAAGGGCACGCGCTTCACCAACGCGCATGAAACGCTGATCTGGGCGTCGATGGGCGAGAAGGCCAAATACACCTTCAACTATCGCAGCATGAAGACGCTCAACGACGAATTGCAGATGCGTAGCGACTGGGAATTCCCGGTCTGCGGCGGGCCGGAGCGGCTGAAGAAGGACGGCGTGAAGGTCCACCCGACGCAAAAGCCCGAGGCCTTGATCTATCGCATCCTGCTGGCCTGTACCAAGCCCGGCGACGTGGTGCTCGACCCGTTCTTCGGCACCGGCACGACCGGTGCGGTCGCCAAGCGGCTCGGGCGGCATTGGATCGGGATCGAGCGCGAGGCGGATTATATCGCGGCGGCCGAGGAGCGGATCGAAGCGGCGCTGCCGCTCGACGAATCGGCGCTGAAGACGATGCAAAGCCCCAAGTCCGCGCCGAAAGTGGCGTTCGGGGTCCTGGTCGAAAATGGCTATCTTACCGCCGGCCACGTGCTGTGCGACGCCAAGCGCAAGCATCGTGCGCTGGTCCGCGCCGATGGCAGTTTGGAGAGCGTCTGCGGGCAAATGGGCTCGATCCACAAACTCGGGTCGCTGTTGCAGAACGCGCCAGCCTGCAACGGCTGGACCTTCTGGCATCACGAGACGCCCGAGGGGCTGAAGCCGATCGACACGCTGCGGCAGACGTACTTGCTGGCGACGCAGATTTAGACGCGCCGTCATGCCGGACTTGTTCCGGCATCCGCTGTGCCGCAAAGCACATCGCGCGGGGATCGCACCACGGTGGACCCCGGAACAAGTCCGGGGTGACGCATAATGACTCTCCACCTCCGCCCGATCCAGTTCGTCGACACCCCCATCGGTCGCGATGGAGAAGTCGCTCGGTTGGCGGGCGGGATGCTGTGGTTCTCTGCCTATGAAGTGATCGAGGACGACCGGCGGCGCACCGTCGCGATCGCCGACCTCGACGCGCTGCTCACCGACGAACGCGCGGCCCGGCTCCACGCCGCTATCACCGCCCCGCTCGCCCCGCTCGCCCCGCTGGTGCTGGGGGAGCGGACGCTGCGTTTCGACCAGCCGAGCGTCGCGGGCATCCTCAACGTCACGCCCGACAGTTTCTCCGACGGCGGCACACTGCACGAGGATCCGGCGTCGGCCGCGAGTGCCGGGGTCGCGCTTGCGGCGGCGGGGGCGGCGATGATCGATGTCGGCGGCGAATCGACCCGGCCTGGTGCCGCCACCGTGTGGGAAGGCGACGAGATTAGCCGCGTCGTCCCCGTGATCGAACGGCTCGCGCGCAGCGGCACGCTCGTCTCGATCGACACGCGCAAGGCCGCGGTGATGGAGGCCGCGCTGGCGGCGGGGGCAGCGATCGTTAACGACGTCTCGGCCTTGCTGTGGGATGATCGCGCGCTGGAGGTGGTGGCGAAGGCCGGCTGCCCGGTCGTGCTGATGCACTCGCCCGAGCCGAGCAAAGGGCCGCATGGTGGCTCGGGCTATCAGGATGTCGTGGTCGAGGTGTTCGACTGGCTCGAGGACCGCATCGCGGCGGTGGTCGCGGGCGGCGTCGATCGCGCACGGATCATCGTCGATCCCGGCATCGGCTTCGGCAAATCGCTGTCGGACAATCTCGCGCTCATCAACGGCCTGGCGATGTTCCACGGCCTCGGCTGCCCGATCCTGCTTGGCGCGAGCCGCAAGCGGATGATCGGCGCGCTGTCGAACGAAGCACCGGTCGGGGAGCGGCTCGGCGGGTCGGTCGCGCTAGCACTGGCCGGAGTGGCGGCGGGGGTACAGATGCTCCGGGTTCACGATGTTGCGGAAACGGTGCAGGCGGTGCGCGTGTGGCGGGGCTTGCGCGATCGCGCGCTGGTCGGGCGCTGACGGCTCAGCCGGGCAAGCGATAGTCGGCCGGCACGACGTAACCGAACGACAACATCACGCGGGCACGGTCGCCCTCGCACGGCTCCGACCAATGCTGGCGCTCGCTCGGGTAGAAAGCGAGCAGCATCCGCTCGCTGACGTCGATCGGCACGCCCGCGATCACCGGGCGACCACCCGCTTCGGGCAGTTGCAGGAACAGGTTGCAGCGCAAATGGCGCGTTCCCGGCGGCGTCGAATCGATATGCGGATGGACTTGGCCGCCTGCCTTGATGATGCTCACCAGCCAGCCATGATCGGGCTCGGGCGTGCTATCGTCGGGCAAGCCCATATGCCGCTGAATCGCCAGCCGAACGGCGTGATAGCGCGCGTCGACGGTCGGGATAAACTCGGTCTTCTTGCACAGCCGCGCCGGACCATTCTCGCGCAGATATGGCTCGGTCGAAAGCGCCCAGTCGAGCAGGTGCAGGCGGTCCTCCTCGGCGATGAAGCCGGGCAGCAGAATGCGCTCGTCCGGGCGGACCAGCCGTTGCGCTGCCTTCAACAGTGTCGCGTGGTCCATACTGCCTCCTCGCCGCCGAACCTTTCCGTCGGCGGCAAGGGCAAGTCAATCGGCCACGCTTACGCCGCAGCGTTGTCGATCCCCAGCTCGCCGAGCTTGCGATACAGCGTCGAGCGCCCGATCCCCAGCCGCCGCGCAACCTCGGTCATGCGCCCGCGATAATGGCCGATCGCGAGGCGGATGACATCGGCCTCGATCTCCTCCAGCGCGCGTAGATTTCCGTCGGCATGGAACAGCGTGACGCCGCCGCTGGTCGCCATCGGCATGGGGGTTGGCGTGGTATGGCGCTGCCCGCCAAGGGCTGCGATCTGCGGGAAATCGGTGCGGGTCAGCGCGGCCCCGTCGCACAGCACGGCGGCGCGGAAGAGCGCGTTTTGAAGCTGCCGCACGTTCCCCGGCCAATCGTAATGGCCGAGCAAAGCCAGTGCATCGTCGGTAATGCCGAGCGGCCGCAACCCCGGCTGCTGCGCGATGCGCGCGAGCAAATGGCGTGCGAGCGCCGGAATATCGCCGGTGCGTTCGCGAAGCGGCGGAATGGTGACCTGCACGACGTTGAGCCGATAGTAGAGGTCCTCGCGGAAACGCCCGGCTTCGACTTCCTCGATCAGCCGCTTGTTGGTTGCCGCGATGACACGGACATCGACTTCGCGGGTGTGGCGCGCGCCGATCGGCTGGATCTCTCCCGATTGCAGCACGCGCAGCAATTTGACTTGCGCGTCGAGCGGCATCTCGCCGATCTCGTCGAGGAACAGCGTGCCGCCATCGGCTTCCTGAAAGCGCCCGATCTTGCGTTCGAACGCGCCGGTGAACGCGCCCTTCTCATGCCCGAACAGCTCGGATTCGACGAGGTTGGGCGGCAACGCGCCGCAATTGACCGCGACCATCGCCTTCTTGCCGCGCGGGGAGGCGGCGTGGATCGCCTCGGCGACGACTTCCTTGCCGACGCCGCTTTCGCCTTCCAGCAGCACCGGAACGCGGGCGCGCGCCGCCTTAGCGGCGATCGCGAGCGCGGCACGGAAATCGGGCGCCGAGCCGACGATCTCGTCGAACGCGAGCAGCGCCGGGATCTTCTCCGTCAGCGGGCGCAACTCGCCCGCCGATTTGCCCGCGACCGCCGCGTCGAGCGCACTCAGCAGTCGTTCGGGGGCGAGCGGCTTGACCAGGAAATCGGTCGCGCCACTGCGCATCGCGGTGACGGCTTGCGCGACCGACCCGTTGGCGGTCAGCAACAACAGCGGCAGCGCGGGGCGGCGGCTGCGCAGTTCGGCGATCAGCACGGTGGGGTCGGCGTCGGGTGCCCATTGATCGAGCAATACCGCGTCGAGCTGCATCCCGTCCTGCGTGCCGAGCATCGCAATCGCCATCTCGCCATCGGCGGCGAAGATCGCGCGCCAGCCGCGCCGCGCCGCGATCGCCGCGACCAGACGGCGCTGCGCTGGTTCGTCATCGATCAACATCAGCAGGCGCTGTCCGTTACGCGTCATCCGCCATCCCATTTCGTCCCAGGTTCAGCCGCTAACCATAGGCATAAGGTATGAAAGCGGGCTTAAACGCCCCGCAACGAGACAGCAGGGACAGAAAGATGGATCACACCCCGATTCGTGCCGCCGCAATCGCGGGGGTTGAGGGGCGCGCGCGTGACCGCTAAGCAGAGACTGAAACATGCATTCGAGGGATGAGACAATGGCTGCTGAAAAAGACATTCAGGTCCACCAGGCGACCTATCACAAGGTCATCGGCTGGATGAAATACGGCGCGATCATCGTTGCGATCGTGGCCGCCGCCGTGATTTTCCTGATCACGCGGAAGTAGGATGAAGATCGCCGTCCTGCGCGAAACCGCCGAGGGCGAACGCCGCGTCGCCGCGACACCGGAAACGGTGAAGAAGTTCATTGGCCTCGGCGCGACCGTCGCGGTCGAGGCGGGTGCGGGTGAGACGGCGTCGATCGCCGATGCGGATTATGCGGCGGCGGGCGCGACCATGGCGGATCGCGCGGGCGTGCTGTCGGGCGCGGAGATCGTGCTCGGCGTGCAGGGGCCGGATGCGGCCGCGCTGGCCGGCGTCGCGCCGGGGGCATGGCTGGTCGCCGCGCTCAACCCGTTCGCGGATCGCGCGCGGATCGATGGCTATGCCGCTGCGGGCCTTGAGGCGCTGGCGATGGAATTCATGCCGCGCATCACGCGGGCGCAATCGATGGACATCCTGTCGTCGCAGTCGAACCTTTCCGGGTATAAGGCGGTGCTCGATGCGGCAGCGACCTATGGCCGCGCCTTCCCGATGATGATGACGGCGGCGGGCACGGTTTCGGCGGCGCGCGTGTTCGTAATGGGCGTTGGCGTTGCCGGGCTGCAGGCGATCGCCACCGCACGGCGATTGGGCGCGCAGGTCTCGGCGACCGACGTGCGCTCGGCGACCAAGGAGCAGATCCAGTCGCTCGGCGCGAAGCCAATCTTCGTCGAGAACGTGGCTGGCATCGAGGGCGAAGGCTCGGGCGGCTATGCCGGCGAAATGAGCCCCCAATATCAGGCCGCGCAGGCCGAACTGGTCTCGGGCCATATCGCCAAGCAGGACATCGTCATCACGACCGCGCTGATCCCCGGCCGCCCCGCCCCGCGCCTTATCTCGGCGGCGCAGGTCGCCAGCATGAAGCCCGGCTCGGTGATCGTCGATCTTGCGGTCGAGGCTGGCGGCAACGTCGAGGGTGCGGTCGCGGGTGAGATCGTCGTGGTGAATGGCGTGTCGATCGTCGGCCATCGCAACGTGCCGAGCCGCCTCGCGGCGGATGCGAGCGCGCTGTTCAGCCGCAACCTGTTCAACTTCCTCAGCGCCTTTTGGGACAAGGAAGCCGGCAAGCCCGTGCTCGACGCCGAGATCGGCGACGCGATCCGGCTGACGCAGGGTGGCAAGGTCGTCAACGCGCGGTTGTTGGGGTGAGCGCGCTGTCCTACATCGCGGCTGATCGGTATCGTGCCGCTGGTCTGCCAAATGACGTGGGGCCGACGTCCAACGACATGCGCGATAGTGCGACTCTTGTGACTTTAAGCGACTTGGTCGGAGACTGACGGCATGGACTTCATCTCGATCCTTTCCATCTTCGTGATGGCCTGCTTCGTCGGCTATTATGTCGTCTGGTCGGTGACGCCCGCGTTGCACACGCCGTTGATGGCGGTGACCAATGCGATTTCCTCGGTCATCATCGTCGGTGCGCTGATCGCCAGTGCGGCGATCGGGATCGGCAGCGGGGGTGCGGTGTCGAAATGGCTCGGGCTGCTCGCGGTGGTGCTGGCGAGCGTCAATATCTTCGGCGGCTTTGCGGTCACCGCGCGGATGCTGGCGATGTACAAGAAAAAAGCGCCGACGGCGGCGAAACACTAATTTCGTCACCCCGGCCTGCTGCCGGGGTCCACTCATCCACTGACGCTGGGGCTAATGGCGCGGTGGACCCCGGAACAAGTCCGGGGTGACGGTAAGGGGTTGAAGACTTTGGAACATGTGACGGCAAATCCCTGGGCATCGCTCGCGTATCTCGTCGCGGGGGTATGCTTCATTCTCGCGCTGCGGGGCCTGTCGAGCCCGGCGACGAGCCAGCGCGGCAACCGCATGGGCATCATCGGCATGACCATCGCGGTGGTGACGACGCTGGTGACGCATGTGCCCTCTCAGGTTGTTCAGACTGGAGGCTTTCCGCCGGAGGCAGCCCTTTTAGACGTCGTCACGATCATCGAGATCCTTGCCGCGATCGGCATCGGTGCCGCGATCGGCCTCGTCACCGCGCGGAAAATCGCGATGACCGACATGCCGCAGCTCGTCGCCGCGTTCCACTCGCTGGTCGGCATGGCGGCGGTGCTCGTCGCGGCGGCGGCGTTCCTCAATCCAGAGGCGTTCGGCATCGCCGAGAATGGCGTCATCTTCGTGCAGAGCCGGATCGAAATGGGCTTGGGTATCGCGATCGGTGCGATCACCTTTAGCGGCTCGGTCATCGCCTTCCTGAAACTCAACGGCAATATGGGCGGTAAGCCAATCATGCTGCCGGGCCGCCACATCATCAATCTCGGCGTGCTGGCGGCGATCCTCGGTCTGGTCGCCTATTTCACGCAGGACCAGAGCCCGTGGATCTTCTGGACGATCACCGCGCTGAGCTTCGTCATCGGCTTCCTGCTGATCATCCCGATCGGCGGGGCAGACATGCCGGTCGTGGTGTCGATGCTTAACAGCTATTCGGGCTGGGCGGCCGCGGCGATGGGCTTCACCCTTCACAACACCGCGATGATCATCACCGGCGCGCTGGTCGGCTCGTCGGGCGCGATCCTCAGCTACATCATGTGCAAGGCGATGAACCGCAGCTTCATCTCGGTGATCGCGGGCGGCTTCGGCGGCGATGCGGGGCCGAGCAGCGGCGAAGCCAAGGAACAGCGCCCGTGGAAGCGCGGCAGCGCCGAGGACGCCGCGTTCCTGCTGGGGCAAGCCGAACAGGTCATCATCGTCCCCGGCTACGGCATGGCGGTTTCGCAAGCTCAGCACACGCTGCGCGAAATGGGCGACAAGTTGAAGGCGCACGGCGTCCGCGTGAAATATGCGATCCACCCGGTTGCGGGGCGTATGCCGGGGCATATGAACGTGCTGCTCGCCGAGGCGAACGTGCCGTATGATGACGTGTTCGAGCTGGAGGACATCAACAGCGAATTCGCGCAAACCGACATCGCTTTCGTCATCGGCGCGAACGACGTCACCAATCCGGCGGCCAAGACCGACAAGACCTCGCCGATCTACGGCATGCCCGTGCTCGACGTCGAAAAGGCCAAGACGGTCTTGTTCATCAAACGCTCGATGGGGGGCGTCGGTTATGCGGGCGTCGACAACGACGTGTTCTACATGGACAATACGATGATGCTGCTCGGGGATGCCAAGAAGATGGTCGAGGAAATCGTCAAGTCGTTGGATTGATCCAGGGGGTTGATCCAGGGGGTTGATCCAGGGGATTGATCCAGCGGAGTGATCTGGGGGATCGATCCGCCCGATCCCGTCAAAGTGGCGCGAAGAAAGCATCGTCCGCCTGTGCGATACGAATGATACGCACAGCGAATGCCACCATTTCGGACCAATTCAGGTCGTAGCGCGCGGGGCGGTCCCGGATTGCCGCCGAAGCGGCGGTATTTTGACTGTTCCGATTTGGCGTAATGCGTAATTTCCATGTTCGCGCCGGGGCAAGTGGGGCCGGTCGAAGGGGAAGCCATGATGGATAAGGCTAGCGGCGCGGCAGTGCAGGGTTGGGGCAGCGGAACGTCGGCGATGACACCGGCAGCGCTCGTCATCGCCGAAAGCGAAATGGGGGACGGGCCCAAACATGCCGTCATGGCGGCGGGCGGACAGGTTCGTGGGCGGGTGCGCTGGCGTGAAGCGGCCGAGCGGCTCGATCGGCAGGGTCCGCTGGCCGTCGTGCTCGCCGAGGCACGCGGTGCCGCCGATGCGGACATCGCCCCGGTGCTGCCGATGCTCGATGCGATCGGTCGACGCGGGGATGCGCGGATCGTGGTCACGCTTGATTTCGAACAGATCGATCTCCTCACCGCGACCCTGGCCGGACCTGGCGTCGAATTGTTGTGCGCGCCAAGCGATATCGAACGAATCGCGGCCTTGTGCATCGCGGGGATGCGCAGCAACGACCGTGTTCACGACGTCGGCCGCAGCGCAGAGGCGGTGCGCTTGCAGCGTCTGAACGCGGAAGTGGCGCGGATCGCCGAGACGCTTGCGCGGCTCACCCGCGGTGACGGCGATTTGCGCTATGCGGACCGTCGCGGCGGTGCGGTCGGCGAACCGACCCACAGCTATCGCGCGCCGCCGCCCGCCGCCGATGCGCCGGAGGTGACCGCGCGCGACATTCGCGAGACGATTCGCGCCCGCCGCCTGCGTGACCAATATTTCGGGAACGGCCTGTTCGAGGACCCGGCCTGGGACATGCTGCTCGATCTGTTCGCGGCCGAATTGGAGCGTGCGCAAGTCTCGGTCTCGAGCCTGTGTATCGCCGCCGCGGTCGCGCCGACCACGGCGCTGCGCTGGATCGCGCGGATGACCGAGGCCGGGTTGTTCGAGCGACAGCCCGATCCGTTCGATCGCCGCCGCGCTTTTCTGGGCCTGTCCGACCGGGCCAGCCCGGGCATGCGCAACTATATCGCCGCCGTCGGGCGGGGCGGCGTCGTCATGGTATAGGCCATCGCTACGCCGGTTCGGCGACGCGCAGGGTTGCCCCGACGGAAAAGCGCGCTAAGAGGCAGCGTCCCGAGCACGGGGGCGATTAGCTCAGTTGGTAGAGCGTCTCGTTTACACCGCGGGGACCTGCGGTATCTTAAAGTCCTGGTTTAGCTAGACTTTACGGACGTGCGAGGGCTTCACTTCGGGAATACTGCGGGACTCGCTCGCATCGAGCGCACTGCGCACGTCATCATCGGTCGCGTGGGCATAGCGCAGGGTGGTCTTGATAGACCGGTGCTTGAGCGCTTCCTTGGCGACGGCGAGGTTGCCGGTCGCGCGCAGGATCCTGGTACCGCGGGTATGGCGTAGATCGTGGAAGCGGAAATTCTCGACGCCGGCGGCTTCCTTGGCAGCGACCCAAGGCTTGCGCAGCACGCTTTCCGTCATAGGGTAGCGCTGCCCCTTGATCCGGATAGGTTGGTTGCGGCCGAGCGCATCGACGAACCCCGGCCTGGTCCGCACTGCGATATATGTGAACACGTTTGGGATTAGGTCCACACGCGGCTGGTTCGCGATGATGATGATCATCTCCTGGGTGAGCGGGCGCTTGACGACGTCGCCGCCCTTGATCCGGGTCACGGCCGAGGCATTGGCCATGTCGAGATCCACCCAGCGCAAGCCGATCACCTCGCTCAGGCGCCAGCCGGTCTTCAACGCGAAAGAGCAGAAGTCGAACAGGTCGCGTCGGATTTCGCCGAACAGCTTGTGCTCCTCGATCGCGCTTAGCTCGCGCGGGTCGGTTCGCACGACTTTTAAGAACAGCGCTCCCCAATTTGGCATTTCACCAACGTCATACCGGGCTTTGTCGGCCCAGCGCCAGATTGCACGCCAGACTTCGATCTCGCGATTGACCGACGCGTTCGCACGGCCCGCCCGGCGCTTTGCGACCAACGATAGCAAGTCGCGCTGGTTGATCTCAGAGAGCAGGTTGGCGTTGCCGATCCCAGCGAGTAACGCCTTGATCGTCCGTTCGGTATCTATCCAGCTCGGCGTTTCGCCAACCTTATCCTCATAGAGGCCGCACGCCTCATCCAAGGTAATAGGGGGGCGGGCTTCGCCGCCATGCCTCGCTTTGGCGCGCTCAATGTCCTGATGCCTCAGCGCATCCCGCTTGTTCTTAGCCCCCGTCGACCCGTAAAAGCGACGACCTTTCCAGACGAAATCGTAGTGGAAATACGGCGAGTCTTTTTTCTTGTAGACGGACATTCAGGGGCCTTCCGGGCGCGGCTGGCGATGAACTCGTCACAGTCCTCGGGCCGGTATCGAATCGTGCGGTCGGTGATCGCGACATAGCGAATGTGCCCCTCGCGGCGCAGTTGGCGCAAGGTCTTGGTAGAGACGTGGATTCGCGCGGCCGCTTCCGGAGGGGTCAAGAGCGTCGTCATCACTGGTCGAACAGGTCGCCAATCGCGCACATGGCGCGGGTGCGGGCCATGATGCCGGCGCGACGCATCGGCGCGTCATACCGGTTGTGGCAGCGCTGGCAGGCATGGAACATGCGGGCGATGCTCGTCTCCTCCAGCGGCACGCCATGTTCGTGCGCGAGCGTCAGCACGACTGTCGAGCCGGTGTCTGGGTGCGGTTGGCTATTCACAGCCTCGCACCGTCCGCCACGGTGCTCCAGGCCGCACTTCCCGTCGCATTCGCAGCGTCCCCCGCTGCGCTGGGCGGCGAGGGCAACCATGAATTTCCATTGGCGGGGATAGCGGGCGCGGTTTTCCGGACGGATGGGCATTACGCGGCCATTTCCAGCGGGAGCTGCGCGTCCGTTGCGAGCTTAGGCCGAGGCGGGATCCAGAACGTGCGCGCATGGTTGAGCCTAGGCGCTTGCAGATCCCACACGACCCACATGTAATCGACCTTGCCACGCTTCCATGCCAACCGCTCGCCCAGCTCCTCAATCTTGTCGCCAGGCGGCATCGAGGGCCGCTCCGACAGGATGTAAATGCTTGGCGGGAAGTCCTGGAACAACCGCACGCGACCAGCGCTGGCCAGCCACTTGACCGGCAGCAGCACCGCGACTTTGTGCGTGGCGATCGCCAACGCTTTGCGGACGAATTTCTCGGCCAGGCCGCGCACGAGCTTGCCATCCTGGCAGCTAAAGGGCGGGTTCATGACGATCGACAGCGGATGCCAATGCTCGATCAGCAACATCTGATCGCCGATGAAATCATGCTCGTTCAGGAATAGCGGGCTGTTCGTTCGCTGAAACTTGTCGGTTCCGAACGCCATGAAGCCTCGGTCGGTTAGCGCCTGCGGGATGGTGCAGTTACCGCACGTCGGATCGATATAATGGACATGGCGCTCGAGCTCGACGACATCGCAGAGCCGGTGTGTCACCCAGGCTTGCTCGACGTACCAATCCCAAGGGTGGCGGTCGACCTTCTTCGCCGTCCGTTTCCCCTCCGCCGGCGTCGCGCCGCTTAGCTCGGCCGCGCTCATAGCGCCCCCGTGGCGATCCCGCCTAGCGTCATTGCTGGATCCGGGCGACGCATGATGAGCTTCTCGCTGATCGTGACCTCGCCCCGCGCTATGCGGGCTAGCTGTTCTTCGAACGACTTCGGCCGGGTACGCTCGATCGCGTGGGCGATGGCTTCGGCGTGCTGTTCTTGCGCGATGCGCTCGATCAGGATGCATTTGGCCTCGTCTTGGCCATGGACATGCACCAATTGGCGGAATTCCTGCATTCGGCCGTTGGGAAGCCAGTTAGCCTCGGCTGCGCGCGCGCGTTGCGCCGCTGTGCGGCCGAGCCGGATCGGCGCGGGCAGGGTGCGACCCTCTGCCGCAAGCTCGGCGCGCAGCGCATCGCGGATCTTATAGGCCCCGCAGCTACCGATCCCGATCGCCTTTGCCGCGTGCGCGACGGGTTCGCCCGCGATCAGCCGGGTGCGAAGACCGGCGATCGACGCCTCGGGAATATGGTGCGGCGAGTATTTCGCTGCGCCGAGCCGCTTGCCGGATCGATCGCAGCCGGGAAGCGCTTCGCCTTTGCGCGCCAACCGCGCGACCAGGGCGCGTCGAATATTCTTGACGCTGGGTTTGGAGACGCGTGTCATCCGCGAGACGATCGTCGTGCCGAAACCCTTCAGAAACGCTTCCTCGACCGCGCGTCGGGTCGCCTTGGGCAGCCGCACGCCCGAATATTGCTCGCCAGCGCCGGGGGGCGGCAGGAGAGCCTTGTCGCGGCTGGCAAGATCGACATTGTAGCGACGCCGTTCCTCGGCCACCCGCGCCGCGCTGATCCCCAGGCGAAGCTGGATATCGACGGCCTTCAGGCCCTTTTTCAGCATGTACCGGAGCCGCTCCTTCGTTTCCTCGGTCAAGCGGCCGCTCGCATCGCGCTCACCCGGGCGGTAACCGCGACGCGGGCACAGCGCGATCAGGATGGCATTGGTGGTCGCGGTCGGCGTGCAGCGGACATCGCGGGCAATCGCCGTGAAAGCCATGCCCTGTTCGTACAGTGCGATTGCGCGCTCAAGCCGTTCGCCCTGCAGCACGAGCTTCGGTGCCTCGTTTACGACCGGCGAGCGAAGGCCGAGCTTGTGAGCCTTCTGCTCGATCGCGTGCTGGCCACGATCGGGGAGCGCATCGGCTGCGCCAGCCATGCCTTCGCGCGGATAGATATCGGCGAGGATGGCCAGTTCCTGATTGGTCCAGGGCGGTGCTTTGGTAGCAGTGCGGCGCTTCATGCGACCCAACCTTCAATGAATGCTGCCAGCGAGGTCTTGAGGTTTGCGAATAGCGCGCGGTCCTCAGCTTCGATCAGCGCCTCATCTCCAGGCGTGTCGATCTCCAGCGCCAGCTTGAGCGCTTCGGCAAGCAAGCCGGTCACGTTCTCTGCAAAGGGAATGCGCGTGCTATACTGGCCTTCGCGTGCGAATCGTAGCAGCTCTGCCGTCGCCTCTGTCGCTTGGGATGCGGCAAGGATCGCCGCCGCTTCAACGGTAAGGTGGCTCACGATTGGGTCTCCCGAATTTTTTGGATTTCGTGGCGCGCGCGCCAGGCGAGGCGGACGGCCTGCTCGATCGCTGCGCAGAATTGGTTGCCCCCGTTGGGGTAGAGCTTCGCCAGGTGCCGAACGATCGCCTCAACCGTTTCCGGCATCGGGGCCGCGCCTTCCTCGACAGCCGTGAAGTCGATCGCGTCGATCAGGTCGCGAAGCGCGGCCGGGTAGATCGACTTGCCGGTACGCCGCGATGATATGAGCACGAGATTGGCGCTCATGGCTTCGACCTGCCCGATGGGCCGGAAAGGAGGAGCGTTTGCGGGCGGCTGTCGGCGTATTCCAGCGCGATTGGCGCAGCGACGCGTTCATAGACAGTTGCGCCGTCCGCCATCACGATATTGGCGAGAAACGCTTCCTCGAAGGTCTCGACTTCGCTTTCTACACTCTCGAGCTTGGCCTTGATGACCAACAGGAGTGCCCGGCCCCGTTGCCGTTGCAGGGCGTCACGCTTGGCAATGAGCTCAGCGGTCGTTCTACGGCGACCATCGCCCCGAACCTCGGGAACATCATTGATCTGCGGGAGTGCGACGCGGAAGCGTACATGCCGGCCGGCCAGATCGAACGCGACGGTAAATCGATCAGGTTCGTCATATTGCGCGACCCGCTCTGCGCCTGCTTTTTTAACAAGGCTGATGATTTCGGCGATCGACCGTTCGACTGGAACGGTCGTATTTTCAGCATAGCTCATGTGTCGGTCCTTTCGCCAAGCATGCGTTGGTGGAGTTCGAACACGCGCTCGGCCGACAGGCGGGGGAGCGCGGCATCGAGGGCGGTGATCGCGGGGCGGATGTTGAGGAACTCGGCCGCGCGACGGCGCAGAGCGTTCCAATCCTTGGTGCGACGCTCGTGCTTCGCCGCCGCGATGCCGACGCGGATTTCACCGGGGAGCTTGCGGTAGCAACCCTCGCACAGCCGCTGCCAGCCTCTGCGGGGTTGGCCGCAATGCGGGACGTCGCAGGTGAGGCGGCGCTTCATGGCATCATGCCCAAGGCAGCGGCGATCGCGGGAGTGTAGCCGGCGAGATCGATCAGCAGCGCGCCGGTTCCGCCCGCGGCGAGCAACACGACCCAGTGCCAGGCGACGCTCGGCTCCTCCTGGTAGGCATCTGGGCGACAGCATCTGCCCCGGCAAGACTTGCTGTGAATAGGGTTTTGGGAACGGGACATCAGCTCCTCCGGTTCATGGTGGCGATGAAGGCGACGAAGAGGATCGGGGCGAGCAGGAGAGCGGCGATCGCGAGCAGGGCCGCGCGGAAGGGGCGGGGCGGCGTCATGCGAGGCCCAGCGCGATCTTGTAGGTTTCGAGGATGCTCTCGAACTCGTCGCGGTGATGCTTCTCTTGCTTGCGCAAGCCGAGAATGGCGCGCACGCCTTTGACGTCGAAGCCGACGCCCTTGGCCTCGACGAAGACGTCCGCCCGGTCGGCCTGCATCCCTGAAATTTCCTCGTCGATCCGCTCGATCCGCTCGATCAGCAGGCGAAGCTGCTCGGCCGCGCTCTCGCCGTTGGTCACGATCGGATCGGGCGGACGAACCGCCTTCTTCTTGCCCTTGCCGCCCACGACGACGGGGACGAACGGGGTGGGGACGTGGCGGAAGCCGCCATTGCCGTCGGGGACGGCGCGCATTGTCATTGCGGTCGCGGTCATGATGCAAACTCGGCGCACCGCGTGCACTTCGTGGTGCTCGCCCATCCGCACGTTCCTTGCTCATGATGGCAGGGATCCCATTCGCTGCAGCCGCACGAGCGGCAGACGGTCGGATGGCGATCGGCAGGTTCGTCGGCGAGCTGGCGATAGACCGCCAGATCGAGCGGATAGGCACGCTGCAACGCCTCGATCGTTTCGGGAAAGCGCGCGCGGCAGCCGGGGGCCTCCAGCATCGCGACCAAGGCCACGGCCTCGGCATGATCCTTTGGCGACGGCGCAATCAACCGTGCGACCTCGACGATCGAGAGGCCCGCGGCGCGACGGCGAAGATTTAGATATTCGTCGGGCTTCAGCGGGGGCGGCTGAAGTGCCGCGGCAGCGGGAAAGATGGGTGCGTGCAACATCGGTCGGGCCTTTCTCAGCGGGCGTTTGCGGGGTGGGTGAGGTGGTCAGGGTTCTCGAAAACCCAGCAATTCACGGTCTTTCCCGTGATCGAGTTGACCGGCTTGTTCTCGACGAACTTGCGGGCCTTCGACGTCTTGAGCAGCCGCTTCAGCTCGGTCGGCGGACAGGGCAGCGACAGGCGCATGTCCGCGCATTTCTGCTCGAACTGGGGGAGGCTCACGGCCAATATACCGGCCGTGCGGCTGTGGTTGATCGGCCGCTCGTTGTTGAGGCCCTCGTTTGCGACGATGTAATCGAACCGTTCCCAGAAGAGCTGGACGTGCGGATGATCCGTCTCGACGGTGCGTTGCCGCTCCTCGAGCATGGTAAGGATCAAGGCGTGTGCATCGGCGACCGCCTGGTTGGAGAGGTTGTTCACGACCAGGCGCATCGCGTCGAGCATCGCGGCGAGCTGCGCGTGGTTCTTCGCCAAGCGGCCGTTGCGAATACCCTTGTGCTTTAGCATCGCGGCTTCGTGCCGCTTGAAGCCTTCTCGATACGCCTCGATGATCGCTGCCTCGCGGCGCACGGCGTGGACCAGAAAGCCCGAAACATCCTCGACGGCGATTGCCGATAGATTTTCTACCGCTGCTTTCGACGCGGGGCTGAACATCGACTTGTCGAAGTGGATGCCCATGATGCGTTCGCGCATCGCCGGCGACGCCTCGACCGGGTCGTTCTGGGCGATGACGATCGCGCCGCGGAAGGGCGGCTCGAATGTCTCCATGCCGCCATTGGCAATAGCCCGGGTGCGGACGGCGCGACCGTTATAGGCGGTCTTCAGCTCATCCCATTCGAAGCGACGCGCATGCGGCGCGTCCTGCGCGCGGTCGCCTTCGATCAGCACGACCGGCAAATTGCCGACCTGGCCAAGCGTGCGGGCGATGCCTGCATTGGTCGCTTTGGTCGGATCGAAGCCTTCGTAATTGGCGCGGCCGAAAAGCTTCCACAGGAATTCGATCAGCGTCGATTTGCCGGTGCCGGGAATGCCCGTTGCCTCAAGGAAGGCGAGGCTGTCGTGCATCGAACGGATATGGTCGGCGAAAAGCGCGGTAAACCAGAAGGCCAGGGTAACGATGCCCTTGGGACCGTAAGCCGTGATCAGAGGGCCGACCCACGACAGATCGAGCTTTTCGGGATCATAGGCGATGCGCAGGATCCGCTCGGCTGTGCGCAGCTTCACCGATTGTTTGCCGAGGACGAAGTAATCCTCTTCGTTCGGATCGTAGACGCGGCCGTTATGGACGGCGATGTCGCCGAGGATCCACGCCTTGTGATCGATCGAATAGCCGGTGAACTGGATCGCCTCGACCATCTGGATCGTCGACCATTGGCGCAGCATCAGCTTATCGATCTGGTACTGGCTGCCGGTCCATTGTGCGCCTGGCGCAATCGAGGCGAGGCGCTTCTTAAATTCGGCGCTGGCGGCGCAGGCGGCTCCGGAGAAGGTCGCCTTGACGCTCGCGCGATCGGACGGGAAATCTATGCGGAAATAATAGGCCCCTTCCTCAAGGTTGGGGTCGCGCTGGAAATACAGCGTGCGGAATGTGCAGTTCGCGAGTTCGGAGATCTCGGCTGCTTCGGCCGCGGCGAGGTTCCATTGCTCCTGGAAGGGCAGCGCCTTGAACGTCGCGAACTCGGCGTCCGACGATTCCATCCATTGCTGGATGATACCCTGGATCCGCTCGATCGAGAATTGCGCCCAGAGCTGGCGTCCCCCGAAGACGAGCGGGAAGGATTGCGTCTTGTGCCGTTGATAGATGAGCAGCGCCTTTTCGCTGGCGCTGCCCGCGATCGTGACGTCACCGTTCCAGCGATATTCGTCGATATGCTCGGGTGTGAGGCGGTCGCGCTGGGCGAGATCGTTCCAGTCGAGCTTCGCGCCCTCGCCGTCGGGCCGCACTTGCGCCGCGCCGCAGATCCAGCCCTCTTCGCGGGCGCGCTTGACGAAGCGACGGGTGTATTCCGTCCCGGCCTTGCCAACGTCGAAGGCGAAGATCAGCCGGGGCGGCGCGCGGTTCAGTTCGGCCGCGGCGCGGCGTAATTCGGCGAGCGCCGCTTCCGGATAATTGTTGCACGACATGAGCGAGACGGCCGCGACCTTCGCGCTTTGCGTCAGGGCGACCGTGTCGAAGATGCCTTCGCCGAGCCAGATCTCCGGCGCGACGGCGAGATCGGCCATCGTGACCTTGGGCATTTGCCACCACTGCCCGCGATAGGCAGTGCCGTAGGAGAAATTGGCCTTGCGCTTGCCGAATCGCCCGGGCTGATCGATCAGCCGCTCCCAATAGCCGCCACCCGGCAGCGGGAAGCGCACCGTGGCCGAGCCGATGCCGAGCTGCTGATCCTGATACCATTCCTGCGTGTAGGCACCGCGCAGGCCCTGCAGATCGAAGCCGCGGGCATGGAGAAGATAGGCGTCGGCCGCTGCATTGGGTGCGGCCTCGGTCTTGACGTGGCGTTTCGACCAATCGTCGAAGATGTCGGGATAGAGTTCCTTGACGTGGCCTTCCCAGCCGCACCGGTCGATCCGGCCGCATTTCAGCACCCAGGGCTTATCGGTCCAGGTCCAAAGCTCGCGCTGTCCCTTGGAGCATTGCGGGCATTTGCCGCGGCGGAGATACTTGCCCTTCTCCTCGAAGGCATAGTCCCGCTTCAGGCGCGCAGTCAGTTCGGTGAGCAGGTCGGGGCGCATGGGGTTGGGTCAAGTCTTTCAGGCAAGGGAAATCCGGCCCCGGAAACGGATGTTTCCGGGCTGGTATCGGTCGGGGAAGGTTGGTGCGGCCTAGGCCGGGAGGATCATCCGCTTTAGATCATGGCGCGAATTCCGCCGCGGGCTGCTCGATGTCATCGTCATTGGCAGGCAGCGGACCGTATTCATTCGCCGGTCGCTTTCCCTGCCGGCCGATGTTCGGGTTGGCAAAAGGGAGCCGCACCTCCGGGTTAGGGCAAGCGCTTGGGCGGATCGTGCGGACGATCGCGAGCTGGGCGAGGAAGGTGTGGCCGCAATCGTCATTTTCGCAAACAAAGCGAATATCGCGGATCATCGGTCCGTCTTCCTTGCTGCTGCGGACGCGCGCCCGGCTGTTGCAATGCGGGCAGCGCATCGCGGGGCTTCGGTGTTCTTTCGGCTTGGTCACTTGGGTCCTCCCCCGGCCGTTCCCCCGTTTGGCCCGACGCCACCCGGCAAGAAGCTCTGCAAGCGCCGCAAGACGGTGCCCAATTTCGTTTGCGCCTGCTCGACTTCATGCAGCGCGCCCTGGACCGCGCGGTCGTTCGCGCCATCGAGCGTGACGGCCAGGCTGGTCTCGACGGCCTCGCCGAATTCCGCTGCGGCGCTGGCGATCTCGGCGCAGAGCGTCTGGCGACATGCCGATTGCGCGTCGATCTGCTGACCGAGCAGCGCGGTGTAGGTTTCGAGGATCGGCGAGCCCTCGCCGCCAGCGGCACGATAGGCGGCGTCGAGTCCAAGCCCTTGGTCGAGCGATGGGAGCGCGGTGCTGTACGGATCCGACCAATCGCGCACGCAGCGATCGGACCGGCCGACGATGCGTGCGGCTTCCTCGAAGGTGATCAGCCCCGCGATCCGAGTGATCGCGTTGGGGAAGGTTACGGGGACGCGCGCCTTTGTCACAGGTGGCTCACCACGACATGGAGCTCGAGTTGCTTGGCGATCGTCTCCCCCAAGCCTTCGAACGCCTCGGCGCTCAATGTCATGCCTTTTTCGCGGTAGACCTTGGAGGCGAGCGCGACGATCTCGATCGCCCGATCGCGCGTAGCCTCCGCCGCGGCTTGTGCCGTGGCAAGCTCGCAGACGGAAAGCGGGCGCGATGCTCTCTGCTGTATGCGGGTGTGCGTCATGTCCGCCATCACGCGGCCTGCTCGGCTACGACGTGCGTCGGTGTTTGTGCACAGCGCATCGACGGCGTGCCGTCGAGAACGAATGCCGCGAACAGCGCCGCCGTTGCGACGATGGCGTTGGGTTCGGTGGCTTGCGGATGCGAGGTTATCGCAAACTTGAGACACTCAGATCGAATCTCTGCCAGTTTGACAGTCTCGGTAATGGCGAGATCGACAGGCTTGGCGGCGACCAACGAATCGCGAAGATCAGCGGGCGGCCAGATCAACCGATTGTAGCGATCGATCGAGATGGAAGCTGACCGGACAGCCTCGCGCGTTCCTGTCCGCACGGCCTCGGCAAGCGCCGTGCTCATGGCGTTCACCGTGCCAACGGCGGCATTAGCTGCTTCTTCGCGAACCAGTTTGCGCAGGGAAGCTTCGAGCATCATGCCACTTTCCTCTGCAAAAAGGCGGGCCGATCGCATGCGACGATCGGACCGCCAGGGGCTACAGAGCTGACATCACCGCGCAGGGAGGGGTGCGACGGATGCTCTGGAGGATAGATGTCAGGGCGGAGCGCATGACGGGAAATTCGGGTCGCAGCCTCAACCGCAATGACATGCTCGGCCGGGAGGCGTTTGCTGCTTTGAAGCCATTTCCAGACGGCAGGCTGCGATTTGCCGCAGATCCGCGCCAGTGCTGACTGGCCGCCTGCGATGCGGACTGCATCGGTCAGGGCCTCGAAAGGGGTTGGTTGATCGTCCATGCAGCCGATCTATTACCAAAGGAATAGAGCGTCAACCAGCAAAGTGCGATTGCCATCTATTACTTTGGCGATAGGCCTGTCGAATGATCAGAAGCGATCGCGTTCGGGAAATGCTCGATGCTTGCGGCTTGTCGCAGAGCAAGCTCGCGCGCCGTGTGAACGTGACGCAAGGTGCAATCGCTAAGATCGTCAGCAATAACCCTGGCGGTTCGGCTCATTTGCACAAGATCGCCCGCGCGCTCGGGACCACTTCCGAATATCTTACCGGAGAAACCGACGATCCAAGCCTCGGGGCGCTCCCGACCGTGACGTCCGAAGCCATTGCCGAACAGCTCGACCTGGTCCCGATCGCCGAGATCGACCAGGACTATGGCATGGGCGGTACCTTCACCGGCGATCACATCGAACTGCAGGTTCACCATTTCCCTCGGCTGTGGGTGGAGTCGATTACCAGTTCGCCGCCGACTTTCCTGACGATCGCGCGCGGGAAGGGCGACTCGATGGATCCCACGATCCGCGATCGCGACATGGTGATCATCGACCGATCGCGCCGCAAACTCGATGAGGCCGACGCTATCTGGGCGCTAACCGTGGGTGACATCGGCATGATCAAGCGCCTCCGCCTGCGCGGGTCGATGGTCATCATTCAGTCGGACAACGACCGGGTGTCGGACGAAGAAGTGCCTGCCGACGAAGTGAATTTGGTTGGTCGCGTGGTCTTTATCGGGCGGCGGACTTGAAGCAACGAAAACGGGGAGCAAGACATGGCGAATATATCTGAGGAACTCGCGCAGCTGGCGGCTTTGCGTGATCAGGGCGTGTTGAGCGAGGCCGAATTCGCCGCGCAAAAGAACGCGTTGCTGCAGAATAGTCCAGCGACGCCGATCGCGCCCAAGAAGGGCAACATGCTTCGAAATGGGGGCATTGGCTGCGCCGTAATCCTTGCGTTGCTGATCGTTCTCGCAATTATCGGCTCTACGATGAAACCCGCATCGCCAGAGAAAGTGACCGGTTACAGCGCCGCCCCAGAGGCTCCGGTCGTTTCGAAATTCGTGACTAAGGCACAGTTCGATCAGTTGCGCGACGGCATGTCCTATGCCGAGGCCGTCAAGGTGCTCGGCGGAAACGAGGGCGAGGTGATGTCGACCAACAAATTCGGCAGCACGAAGACCACGATGTATGTTTGGAAGGGTACGTCATTCGGGGGTAACATGAACGCGATGTTTCAGAACGACCGTTTGATGTCGAAGGCGCAGATGGGTCTAGAATGAATTGGCGCGCTACGGCGCGCTCTCTAGCTTCAACGCGGTCGTAAAACCTCCCTCACCCAGGCTGTGTGTCACCTCGGCAATCAGCCAGTCGACCGCGTCGATCTCGGCCTTGAAGCCGCTGACGCTGCCCTTTTGCTCGGGGTAGAGATCTGCGCGGCCGAGCGCGAGGGCGAGCGTGAGCGATACCGGCTGGCGCTTGGCATGGGCGAGCTTCGATTTCGCGGCGCGCGTGGCGTGGCTCTCGCTGGAATAGACATGCGAAAGCTGCCGCGCGCCATCGGTCTTGCCGACCGTGACCTTCTTGCGCTCGGCCCCCGCGCGATCGTGCCAGGAGGCGGTGACGCCTTCGGCTTCCTCGCGCTTTTCGATGCGGAAGCTGTGGCGATCCCCGGCGCTGCGATCGAGCGCGAAGCCGGGCAGCGGGGCACCGCCCGCGGCCGTGGCGGATCCCACAGGCGCGAGGATCAGCGTGCCCCGCTTGACCGTCGCCACGGCGTCATGCTCGCGACCAAGACGCCGGATCAGCGCCATGTCGCTTTCGCGGCTCTGCACGACGGTATCGAGGTCGATGCCCGCGATATCGTCCGCGCAGCGCGCCTTCAGGCCGTTGCGGCCGGCAACCTCACCCACGATCGCGCCGAGCGTGGTATCGTGCCAGCTCTGTTCGCGCCGCTTCTGCAAATCTCCGGTGAAATCGGCCGAGCGCGCGCGGATGGTCACGAGATCGGGCGGACCGCCATGTTCGACCTCATCGACCTTGAAGCTGCCCTTGTCGGTCAATCCGACGCGCACGCCGCTGCCCTGAAGCCAGCCCAGCTCGACGTGCAGGATCGCCCCGGCCTTGGGCAGTTCCAGCCCGCCATCGGTATCGTCCAGGACGATGTCGAGCTGGTCCGCTTCATCGCCGCGCTTCGTGGTGATGCCAAGCGAGACCAAGCGGGGGCGGAGCTTCGGCGTCAGATCCACGCCGTCGAGCGTTACGCGGTACCCGGCGATGTTGGCGATCGTCATGCCGAATATCCTTCGGGATCCTCGACCCGCAAAAGATCGATACCGAAATCGATCTGGCGCGGGGTGCCGTCGGGCAGGAAGACCTTTTGTCGTTCGTCGATGCTCTCGATGACGAACGCGCCATAGACCCGGCCAGCCCCGTCCAAGAGCGGCCAAGCGTCGCCGCTGTCGGCCATCTCGCGAAGCCGATCGAGCGAGGCGCGCCCATCCGACAATTCGGCAAAGGCGGAGCCATTGATCGAGACCTTATCATCGCCCGGCCCGACATATTGGGTGGCATCGCGCGCGCCGACGCGGCCGGTACGCGCGTGCCGCCAATCGCTGCGACGCTGCAGCTCGTCATGGGCGAGCGTGGGGATCGAGAAGGCGAACATGCCGAGCGAGAGGATCATGCGTGGTCGCTCCAATCCTGCTTATCGGCAAAGCTCGCTCGCGCGCGCGCTGCCTCCTCGCGCTTGATCCGCTCGATCTCGGCGCGGACGGCTACCGCCAGCGCATGGGCGTCCTGGCCGGGCTGCTGTACGATATGAAAATGGTATTCGTTGTGGACCGCTTGGCCAGCGCCTGCGGCGATTGCCGGCCGCGCGCTAGCGCCGCCCGTGGTGCCAGCCATCGCGGGCATGGCAGCCCCGACTGCGATTGCCGCAGTCATGCGCCGCGATAGGCGCGTAAGGCGTTGCACCGGTGCTGCGCCGCCACGATCGATGCCGAGCGCGAGTCCCCCGGTGACATGGCCACCCAGCGCGGCGAAGACGCGGCTAGGGGACTGGATGCCCAGCACCTTCTTGAACGCGCCGATCGCCGCCACGCCCATGTTCCAGATATGCTTCATGAGCCGCCCAGGGCTGAGCATCGATAGAAGCCCTTCGAGCATCATCGCGCCGATAGACTTAAACGTCGGGACCATGCCCTTCAGCCAAGTCAGGCCGATATTGAAGGCATTAGTGATGCGGTTCCAGATGCCCGAGAAAAAGCCGGTAATCGCATCCCAGTTCTTGTAGATGAGGTATGCAGCACCGGCGAGCAACAGGGCGACCGCAATGACCCCCACGACGGTTGCGATGATCGGGAGCAAGCCGATCGAGGCAAGGCCTCCTGAAACGCCCATGGCGAGCAGTCCCGAATTCAGGATAGCGATCGGCCCCATTATCGCGGCGATGGCGATGCCGCCGATCCCCAATACGACGAACAGACCGGCGAGCACGGCGGCGGCGATCATCAGCGTTTTCGACAAGCCGGGGTTGCGCTGCGCCCATGCGTTGATGCGCTCGGCCGCGCTGGCGATCTTGTCGCTCACCGCGTTGACGGTCGGAAGAAGCTGCCCACCGAGCGTCACGCCAAGGGCTTGCGCGTTGATCGACAGGCGCTTGGTCTTTTCGGCGGTGTCCTTCAGCCGCTCGGCATAATCCTTGTCGCTCGTCCCGCTGGCGGCGCCAGCCTCGGCACGGATCCGCCGATATTCTTCAAGGTTTTGAATGATCGGGCGCAGGCCCTGCTGCACCTGTGCGTCCTCGAACAGGAATCCGATCTTGCCGAGATCGCCCCCCGTCGCCTTTTTCGTCAGCTCGGCAATCGCTTCGAGTGGCGTCTTGCCATCGTCATAGGCTTTCTTGAGCGCGGCGGGGAGATCGATGCCGAATTTCGCGAAGGCCTTGATCGTCTGCGGCGATGCGATCTTCTGGATGATGTTTGCCACGTTGGTGGCCGCAGTCTCCGAATCGCCCGCACCCTTGCGGGCGATCTGCAGCGCAGCAGACAAGTCCGCGACCGCCCCGAGGCCGGTCTGTCCGAGTGCCTGATAGCCCGCGGTAAGCGCCGGGAAGGAACCCGCCATGTCCTTGATCTCGAACGCGCCGGCCTTGCCTGCGGTCGCCATGATATCGATGACGCGCGCCGTCTGTTCGATCGGTACCTTCAGATTATCGTTGGCCGCAAATGCCGCCTTGGAAAGATCGGTCACCTCGGCCTTGTACGCCGTTGCGGCGCGACCGATCGGCTGCATCATGGCGGCTGCCCTGCGCGGATCGAGGCCAAACCCGGACAGCGTATCCATGCCTTCCTGAATGGCGGTCGGGAGTTGGTTGGTGGCGCGCGCGACGGTGAGCACCTGTTTGCCAAGCGCAGTCGCTTCCCTGCGCGTCAAATTGGCCTTTTGCGCGATCGTCGTCATCGACGCTTCGAATGCCGATGCCTGTTGCACACCCTCGATCAGCGGTCGGCCAAGCGACGCGCCCACGCCGATCGCCGACGCGCCACCAGCCGCCAGGCCAGTGGCAGTGCCTTGGACACGCCCGAAACTCTCGCGCGCAGCTGCGAAGCGGCGGCTGCGATCGGCCAAGCCGGTCAGGCGGCGTTCCTGCTCGCGCAGTTCATCGTTCGTGCGCGCGGCTTCGGTGCGCAAGCGGCGTTCGTGCGCGGCGAGGCTGGAGGTCGAGACGCCGGCGGCCGAGAGCCGGTCGCGGAGCTGCTGCAGCTTCACGTTCTGGCCGTCGAAGCTGTCCTTCAACGCCGAGGCCTCACGCTTCGCCTTCGCGAAATCTGCTGCCAGCTTCTTGGTCGGCGTTCCCGCCTCGGCCATCTTGCGCGCGAGATCGCCGACGCGGCCCTGCGCCAGGCGGAGTTCGGTTTCGGTCGAGCGCAGGCCGGCCTTCAATTCGCGAAAGCCCGCGACCCCTGCCTGAGCGCGCTCGATCTCCTTCAAGCGGTCGCGCGTCGCCTTGAGCGCCTGCGCCGCGCGCGAGGATCCTGCCGCGATGTCGCGGAGCGGCTTGGTGACCTTGTCGCCAGCCTCAAGCAGCATGCGGATACGGAGATTGCGGTCCATGCGTGCGCCTTCAGCGATCGGGGGTGTTGCGTGCGGCGGCACGCGCGCGCCAGCCCATCAGCTCGGCGACGCTCATCGGGTCCATGACGGCCGGCGACCAGTGAAACACAGTCGCCAGATCCGCCATGATGTCGTCTATGCTTGCGGGGAGGCCGCTTCCTTCGCGGCTTTCGGCAGCAAAAAATCCATTACCTCGCCGCCCAATTGCATCAGGTCGGCCGGATCGAGCCGCGCGACATCGGCCTTTTGCAGCATCGGCATGGTGATGCGCGGCAGCAGCGTTTCCAGCGCGGCATAGTCGAGCTGGCTGAGCGCCATCAGCGTGAGGCCGCGCAGCTCGCCCGAGCCGGGCTTGCGCACCTGGACGCTCGTGACAGTCTCGTCCCCGCGCGTGAGCGGGAAATCGAGGGTGACGGTGCGGAAGGTGGGGGCGTCGGTCATTAGGGATTCCTTAAGGTCGGCAAGCGCCTCCTGCCGCCATTGGCGGGGGGTGCAGGCTTCGGTTGGGTTGGCGTTGCGCCGCATCAGAAGATGCCGAGCGCGCCGCGGATCTCGGCCATGCGGTCGATGCCACCGACCATTTCAATCATACCGAGCACATCGATCTCGACTTCGGTGACGCCGTTCCAGGTAAGCTTGTAATAGATCAGCGAACTCTTGACCTTGAAGTCGGTGCCCTCGCCAGGTTTTGCCTCGCCCATGTCGATTTCTTCGTGCCGGCCGCGCACGACGACTTCGATAGCGGCGACCTCGCCCGAATCGTCATCCTGGTACGATCCAGCGAAACGGAGCTGCACGCCACCCATGCCGGGGGTTCCGTATTGGCGGAATACATCGCGCATCGGCCCGCCGCAGACGAATTCCATCTCCAGCGCTTCGCCGCCCATGTCGATCTTCGCCGGGCGGTTCATCCCGCCGCTGCGATATTCGTCGAGCTTACGGACCAATTTGGGCAAGGTGACCGAGGTCACGTCGCCCACATACGCCAGGCCGTCGTTGAAGAGCATCATCTGCTTGAGCTTAAAGGGCAGTGCCATGGTCGGTCTCCGGGATCAGGATGGAATGAAAGCGGGGTTGCGCGGGAGGATCAGACGCCGGCGGCGATCGCGGCGAAATCCGCCAGGTAATCGTCGGTGATTTCCTGCAGCAGGCCGAGATGTTCGAGCGGCGGCGTGGGCGTGTAGCGGTAGCTGATCGACAGGATACCCTGCTTGAGCGAGGCGGTCGGGTTCTTGTCGGGATCGAAGAAGGCCACCGCGCCGAGCAGATAGCCGCCGCGCTTCAGCTCGCGCAGTTTCTGGTTGATGTCCTCGACGATATCCTTGGCCAGGCTCGGCGTCAGCGGCTTGTCGATATAGCGGACCAGACCGTTCGCCATCGTGTCGGCGAGGATCTGCGCGGTGCGCGTCGCGCTTTCGAAGGTGAAGTCGCTATCGAGCGCGGCGCAGGTGCGGTTGCCCCAGAAGCGCAGCGCACCGTTGATACGCACCATCGTGGTGATGCCGGCCGCGTTGAGCAGGTTCGCGTCGCTGTCGATGCTTTGCAGATCGAAGCCGATATCCTTGGTAAGGCCAACAACGCCCACGACCGGCACGTTGGACAGCGTCTTGTTCCAGCCCTGCTCCTGGTCGATCCGGGCGCGCAGGCCGAGCGCGCGGGCCACGCCAAGGCTGGTCGAGCCGTCGGCGACCAGGAAATCGGGATAGATCAGCATCAGCTCACGCGCGGTGAACGTGCCACGATAAGCGATGACGTCGGCCCGGTTCGCGCCGATCGCGGCGGCATAGGCCATACCGCGCAGCTTCGCCGCGATGATCGCCAGCGCGGCGGTTACGGCCGCACGATCCAGGCCGGGAGCGCCAATGATGCGCGGCCGCACGCCGAGCTGGGCCTCGGCCGCCAGCAAGGCCTGCATCCCCGACTTCACGCCCCCGACATCGGTGCCGATCACGTTCGCGTCTGTTCCCGCCGCGTCCGCGCCGGTCGCGACGCGAACGACGACAACCGGCGTCCGGACCTGATCGGCGATCGCTCGCAATACGCCCTTCAGCGTGCCGCCATTCCCGGACGCCTCGATCGCGCCGAGGATATCGGTGACCAGAACCGGGCGATCGAGCGGGAACGCGGCATTGAGCGCGACGGTTGCCGCACCGGCCGCCGCGGTTGCGGTTGCGACGAAGCCGATGACGCCGGTGGCGATGGTGGCGATCGCGCGCGACTGATTGGCGACCTCGGTAACAGTGATGCCGTGCTGAAGCGTCATGGGTAATCCTTTCAGGCGGGAAGGGTGCTGAGCGAGCGAACCGGAATGGTCAGATCGATAGCGGCATTGGGTTCGGGCACGTCGGTCCGCTTGCCCACGATTCGAAGAGTGCCGCTGCCGGGGGTGGTGCCAATCGCGAAACCGACGCGCGCCAGGCGCAGCCGCGGTTCGTGGCGCAGCAATGCAAGCGCCGTCGCCGCGTACAGGCGAAGCTGGAGCAGCGGATTGATCGGCTGGTCGAGCAGTTCGGGGAGCTCGGAGCCGTAGAGCCGACGCCCGATGCGCGTACCGAGCGGCGTGCCGAGGATATCGGCAACGGATTGCTTGAGATGCTCTGCACCGCCGAGTGGCGCGCCGGTCCGAGCGTTCATGCCGTTCATTCGGGCGCGCCTGACTTGTCGGTGCCGGTCTTAACCAGGCCGTGCTTGTGAGCGGAGAGCTTGATGCCCTTGCCGGTGATCTCTTCCTCGGCGTCGATCGTCTTGGTCACGCGAAGCGCGCCATCGATGTCGAGATCGCCCTTGAACGCGATCCCGCCTGGAGCCTCGAGGCGGACGGTCGCGCCATCGGGAAGGATCGCGGTCAAGGCGTGTGCCGTCGCATCATAACCGATGCGGGCGCCGTCGGCATATTCGACCAGCTCGACATCATCGCTCGAGGGGGCGGGGTGCGCGTTGGAGAAGAGCCCGGGCAGGACGAAGCCGCCTCGGGTGTCGCCTTCCGGGCAGAACAGGACGCCTTGCTCACCAACGCTGGGCGGGGACCATGATTTAGTCGCGCCCGAACGCGCGGCAAGCCAGGGCAGATCGCCGGTGACGATATCGCCGGTGCGGAAGCGGCAGGTTTGCTTCGCGCGATCGACCGACTCAATCGTTCCGAGACGCATCATGTCGCCAATCAGGCGCTGGATATCGGCAGGGTCGCTCATGCGCGGAGCATGGCGAGACGCGTCGATCGATGCGCGGGGCTGCTTTTGTAGAATGGGTTTCTACAAAAGCAGCAGTGCTGGCCGATCTCGCGGCGATCTTGCTATTCGATCGAATGTCCCGGTCGCACCGGATCGCCACCAGACAAATAATAATACGGCCGCTGCTCCTCCGCTCCGAGACGATCGAGTTCGGCCAGTTCCTCGCTGGTGACTTCGACCTGCTTCGCGCCG